>NZ_BBMP01000022.1:324903-649807 GCF_000755245.1 Halococcus sediminicola
GAGCGCTGACGACGCGCTTTTGCCCGCGAGCGCCCGAACGCAGCCATGACCGACGACGCGTTCGCGACTCACGACGCCTACGAATCGAGTGAGGGAGAGTACGCGCTCACGACCACGCCGTTCGACGGCCGCGTCGCCGTCGATGGCGACGAGTATCGAGTGACGGTGACGATGCCGACGCTCGACGCCGCCGCCGAGGAGCCGGTCGAGGACGTCCTCGAGAATGGGTGGTTCGAGACGCTCTCGCTCCGCCTCGAAGACGCCGAGGGCGCGACGCGCGGGGATATCGATGTTCCCGACCCGACCGTCAAGCAGGTGGGCGAGGAGGTGCGCGTCGAGTGGGTGCTCGTACGGGCTGACGGGACGCGGGCAGCCGAGGCGGCGAAGGCGCTCATCGAGTATGCCGAGGGAACGTACGTCGAGGGCATCGTTCCGGGCTATTCGTACCACTCGCCCGTCGCCGACCTCATCGCGAGTGCTCGGACGGAGGGCGACGGCGAGGGCGAGCGCGGCCCGATGCCCCTTTAGATGGTGCCGACGACGATGCGCCGCACGTCGCCGAGCACGTCGAAATCCGCGAGCGCGACCAGTCGGTCGCCGCGTTCGAGCGAATCGTCCTCGCGTGGCAGGTCGACCGCCTCGCCCTCCTTACCGAAGGCGAGTAGCTGTGCGCCGCCGGGCAGTTCGAGTTCGCTCAGGCTGTAGCCACGCATCGGCGAGGACTCGGTGACGGTGAACTCGACGAGTTGGAGGTGCTGGGCGATATCGGCGATGGCGCGGGTCGAGCCGCCGACGAGGGCGTTCTTCGCGCCGATCGCGCCGAGGCGTTCTGGATAGACCACCTCGTCGACCTCGGTGGCGTACTTCCGGTAGATCTCCTGATAGTAGTCGTCGTCGGCGCGCATCACGGTGCGACAGTCGTGTGCCTTGGCGACCATGCAGGCGACGAAGTTCGTCGTGAGGTCGCCGGTGAGCGCGCCGAGGGCGTCCGCCTCGGCGACGCCCGCCTCCAACAGGTCCTCCTCCCGACTGCCGTCGCCCTCAATGACGTCGACGATTTCGAGGCGCTCGCTCCAGAGCCGTTCCAACTGCGCGGGGTCGCTGTCGACGACGGTCGCCTCGTGGCCCTCCTCGGCGAGCACGCGCGCGGTCCGCAGTCCGACCCGACCGGCACCGACGATAACGAATCGCATACCCCCTCTACACCGGCGGCCACAATAACGTTACTCACGGCGACCGGGCGGTGAACGCTGTGACGACGCCATCCGTGCGGTTTCGACACCCGGAAGGTCGTTCGGGAAGTAGACGGGGTATGGTCTCGGTCGCCGACATCGTGGGGTTGCTCGTCGTCGTCGGCGTCAACGCCGCCGTCGCCGCGCTCCTCACCCGACTTCTCCGCGTGCAGCTCACCACCCGCTGGGGTGTCGTCGTCTACGTGCTCGTGCTCGTCCCCATCGTGCAGGTGCTCGTCACCCTTCTGTTCACCGGGCCGCTCGGTCTCGGTCCCGACCTCGGGGGTGGGCTCACCGTCGTCGGCGTCGCAGTCGCGCTCCCGTTCGCGCTCGGGGTCGCCTTCGATTACTTCTGGATGCCAACGCCCGACGAGGTCGAACTGCCCGACACGCTGCGGGAGACCTAATCCAACAATCGGTCGAGGGCCGTCTCGACCGCCGCGAGCACGTCTTCGGGGGGCTGGCTCGCGTCGACCCTGACGAACCGCTCGGGTTCGTACTCGACGAGTTGTTCGTAGTTCGACCGGACGGCGGCGAGATAGCCGGCCTGCTCGAACTTGTTCGTCGCGCCGCTTCGCGCCGCACCGGTCTCGGGGTCGACGTCGAGATAGATGGTCGCATCGGGAGGGATGGTCCACGGCTGATGCACCCCACGAATGTACTCCATCGGTCGCGTTATCTCGCCGTCGAGCGCCGCGCCCTGATAGGCGTAGCGCGAATCGGAGTAGCGGTCCGAGACCACCAGTTCGCCGTCGGCGAGCGCGGGGCGCACAGTATTGGCGAGGTGGGCGGCGTGGTCGGCGGTGTAGAGGAAGAGTTCGGCGAGCGGGTCCGCTTCCGAATCGCGAATCGAGCGCGCGACCGCCTCGCCGTACCACGAGTCGGTCGGCTCGCGGGTGAACACGCCGTCGTAGGAGTTGCGGAGCGCCTCCCAGACGGTGGTCTTGCCGCTGCCGTCGATGCCCTCTATCGTGACGAGCATGCGTGTCGTTCGCCCGCCGACGGGTAAGTCTCGCCTTCCGGTGACGGTAGTTTTAGGTCGTCAGCGCGGCTAGTCGGGGTATGGATGTCCTCGTGACCGGTGGCGACGGCTTCGTCGGACGCTACCTCTGTGACGAACTGGCCGAGCGCGGCCATAGCGTGACGGCACTCTCCCGTGACCCCGACCCCTCGGTGTTCGATGGGGACGTCACGACCGCCGTCGGCGACGTGACGGCCTACGACTCCATTGTGGACACGTTCGCGGGTCACGATGCGGTCGTCAATCTCGTCGCGCTCTCGCCGCTCTTTCAACCGCCGAGCGGAACGAGCCACCGTGAAGTCCACCTTCATGGGACGGAAAACGCCGTGCGGGCCGCCGAGGAACATAGTATAAAACGGTTCGTCCAGATGAGCGCGCTCGGCGCGGATTCCGATGGTGAAACGGCGTACATCCGCACGAAGGGCCGTGCCGAGGGAGTGGTCAAAGATTCGGACCTCGACTGGACGATCTTCCGGCCCTCCGTCGTCTTCGGCGACGGCGGCGAGTTCGTCTCCTTCACGAAGAAAGTCACGCCGCCGTATCTCGCCCCCCTCCCCCGTGGCGGGCGCACGCGCTTTCAGCCCATCTGGGTCGGCGACCTCGCGCCGATGCTCGCCGATGGACTCGACGACGAGCACACCGGTGAGACGTACGAACTCGGCGGTCCAGCAGTATTGACGCTCGCCGACGTCGCCAAACTCGCCTATCGCGCGGAGGGCAAGCCCGTCTCCGTGCTGCCGGTGCCGATGGGGTTGACCAAACTCGGGATGAGCGCCGTCGGTCCCCTCCCGGTGATTCCCTTCGGCCCGGACCAGGCGCGCTCGCTCGAAATGGACAACGTGGTGCAGCAAAACGACATCGGTGCGTTCGGGCGGGGCGAGTCGGACCTGACGACGCTCGCCTCCTATCTCGACGTCCGCTGACCACGCCCGTCTTCGGCCACCGTCAGCCACACGTCAGACGCGCGGCTGACGGGCGTTTTCGCCCGGCGGCGCGGCCGTGACACAACGTTTATATCGTCGTCGATGTTCGATTGAACAACCCCTGACACGGGACAGCACGCCGATGACCGACTCGCCCCTCCTCCCCGTTCTCGCCGTCCTGCTAGTGGCTCTTCCGCTCGTCGCCACGCCCGCCGGAGCCGTCTCGGCGACGGCCAACGGCACGCCAGATGGCGCGCGCGTGGGCGAGAACGTCTCGGCGACCTTTGTGCTCGACGACCTCTACACGGAAGCCCCGACCGCGTGGCGACTCCACGCCGACACCGAACTCCGTAACGGCACGTGGACGGTCACGGCGGCGGGTCTCGACGGCAGCACGCTCGCCACGCGCTCGTTTCGAGGTCGGTCGTTCGACACGCCCGTGCGTGCTGCACAGAACGTGAGTAAACTGACGGTTCGGGTGACGGGCACCGCGCCGCCGGTCGAGAATTTCACCTACCGACCGCGCGAGAAGTTCGCGCTCGCCGCACTCGCTCGCGGGCAGAACGGCTCCCGGGTCACCATCGACGACTGGTCGGCCGCCCACTACACGCCGGAGAGTCGCTCGGCGCGGCGGACGCTCAACGCGACGCAGACGGCCGTCGACGAGGACGGTAGCGACGACCTCGAAGAGCGCTTTGGGTTCGCCGTCATGGCCTACCGAAACGAGAGTTTCGGGCTGTCGAACGCCATCGCGAGCGACGTCAAGAGCACCGCCGAACGACCGGACTACCCCGTCGCCTTCCTCTCCGGACTCTTCCTCGGGGCCATCGCGGTCGCGCTCGGCGCTGCCGGTCTCCGCTCGTATCGGGAACGAGCACACGACGGCGACCAGTGGTCCGACCGCTGAGGGTTTGTCCGTCGAAGCGTAGATGCGGTATGCGCGTCGTCGTGCCCTTCGCGGCCGAACAGCCGAAAACCCGTCTCGGGGACCTGCTGACACCCACCGAGCGCCGCGAGTTCGCCCGCGCGATGCTCGCCGACGTGCTCTCCGCCCTCCGCGCAAGCGGTCACGACCCCGAACTCCTCGCGACGGTGCCGGTCGACATCGACGCCCCCACGACCGTCGACGAGCGCCCGCTGACGGCGGCCGTGAACGCGGTTCTCGAAACGACCTCACCCGTCGCAGTCGTGATGGCCGACCTCCCGCTCGCGTCGCCCGCCGCGCTCTCGAAACTATTTGACAGTCGAGAAGACGTGGTGCTCGCACCCGGTCGCGGCGGCGGGACGAACGCGCTCGTCGCTCGCCATCCCGATTTCCGCGCCGACTACCACGGTACCTCCTATCTGGACCATCTCGACCGTGCCCACCGCATCGGCGCGAGCGTCGAAACCGTCGATTCGTTTCGGCTTGGGACCGACATCGACGAGCGCGCCGACCTCGCCGAGGTGCTCGTCCACGGCGACGGGCGGGCGCGCGCGTGGCTCGACCGGGCCGGGGTTCGACTCACTCGTGAGGATGGCCGCGTGGGCGTCACGCGCTCCGGAGACCGGTGAATCGGGTCGAAGTTGGGACAACCGTTTTGTCGGGCGACCGCCGAGTTCCGTTCGCGCGAGCCGGGTCGCGCGCAGTCGGTCGGTGTCGTCCCCTCCCGACACCGGCTTCCGGACAGTCTTTTGCCCGCCGCCCACGAGACGTTCCCATGACCGGTCTCGCCGCCCTCGACACTGCCGACGAACGCGACTCTCTCTGCTCGGTGGGTCCCGGAGACGTCGACCCCGCGCCGGAACTCTCCTTCGCGCGCAACGTGTTCGTCCCGCTGACGACGGCCTGCCGGTACACCTGTTCGTATTGTACGTACTTCGACCCACCCGGCGAGGCCTCGCTGATGAGCCGCGAACAGGTCCGCGACATGCTCGAAACCGGTGCGGACGCCGGCTGTACGGAAGCCCTGTTCACGTTCGGCGACACGCCCGACGCGCGCTACACCGAAATCCACGACCAACTCGCCGCGTGGGGCTACGACTCGATCCACGACTACCTGTACGCGATGTGCGACCTCGCCTTGGAGGTGGGACTGCTCCCCCACAGCAACCCCGGCGACCTCAGTAGGGGTAAAATGGCCCGCCTCGCGGAGGTGAATGCCTCGATGGGCGTCATGCTCGAAACCACCGCCGACGTCGACGCTCATTCGGGACCGCGGAAGAAGACGCCCGAACAGCGCCTCGAAACCATCCGCGCGGCCGGCGAGGTCGGGATTCCGTTTACTACTGGCATCCTCGTGGGTATCGGCGAGGACTGGACCGACCGCGCCGAGTCGCTGCTCGCCATCCGTGCACTGCACGAAGAGTACGGCCACATCCAAGAGATCATCGTCCAGCCGGTGGCCGAAAACGAGCGCTGGCGCGGTCACACACCCACAGTTGAGGTGCTGCGCCGGGCGGTTGCGATGGCCCGCTACGCGCTCCCCGATGAGATTTCCGTACAGGTCCCGCCGAACCTCGCGCCCGTCCGCGAGGTCGTCGACTGTGGCGTCGACGATCTCGGGGGAGTGTCGCCAATCACCGACGACCACATCAACCCCGACTACGCGTGGCCCGCGCTGCGCGAACTGGAGTCCATCGCCGACGATGCGGGCGTCCCTCTCCGCGAGCGCCTGCCGACCCACGACCACTACATCGAGAACGGCTGGCTCGCACCGCGAATCGAGCGCGCCATTGACCGCGACGACGAGGCTGGCGAGCGCTACCGGGCGGTGCTCTCGGCGGCGAGCGACTGACGCCGCTCAGTTGTCGGCGTGCGTACGGTTTTTCGACCCATCGTCGAACAGCGGCGTCCCGTCGGCCTGCGGCCCGAGCTGTGGTCCGGTCGGGTTCGCCGGGTCGATGTCCCGAATCCGCCGGTAGTCCGTCGAGCGCTCGGCGGGCGTCCGTCCGATGGCCGCAATCATCTCGACGTACTCGGCGAAACTCCGGTACTCGCCGAACTCGCCGCCCGCGCGCTTGGTGATTTCCTCCGAGAGGATAGTGCCCATGAAGTCGTTCGCGCCACACGAAAGCATCTTGAGGCCCTGCTGGTCGCCGTATTTCACCCAGCTCGACTGGATGTTGTCGATGTTGTCGAGAAAGAGTCTGGAGACCGCGATCATCAGTTCGTCCTCGTCGTCGGTGGCTCCGGACTCGACGATGCCGCGCTCGGCCAGCGGCGTGTTCGGATGGATAAAGGAGAGGGGAACGAACTCGGTGATGTTTCCAGTTCGGTCCTGCAACTCGCGCACCCGCTGGAGGTGTCTCACCCGATGAGCGGCGTTCTCGACGTGGCCGTACATGATCGTCGCGGTCATGTCGAGACCCACGCTGGCGGCGGCCTCCATCGCCGTCAGCCACCCATCAGTATCGATCTTGCCCGGACAGATGACGTCGCGCACCTCGTCGACGAGAAT
The DNA here is from genome assembly GCF_000755245.1 of Halococcus sediminicola. NCBI lineage: Archaea > Methanobacteriati > Methanobacteriota > Halobacteria > Halobacteriales > Halococcaceae > Halococcus > Halococcus sediminicola. The sequence continues at coordinate 331,520 of NZ_BBMP01000022.1, forward strand.
TTCGGCCGCCGTTCCGGGCACCGAATCCAGCCCCGCCGCTTTCAGTCGGCCATAGACTTCCTCGTAGCTCCAGTCGGTGCCGCGACGGGCGTGATAGGCCTCCTCGGGCGTCATCGAGTGGAGGTGCACTCCACTCGTGCTCATCGCGTCCATCTGTTCGAGATAGGTGCCGGGGTCGGTGTCGTAGGCCGCCGGCGGACGGTAGTTCACCGTTTTGGGGGCGTCGTCGTAGCCCGCGAGGATCTCGTGGTGGTCGTCGTCGAGCGCGAACGCGGGATGCAGCCCCGAAACGGAGGTGACCTCGTAGATGCCGCGTTTCGCTGCCTGCTCGACGATCTCCCGTGATTCGGCGGGCGTCTTGGTGAAGCCACCATGACTCTCCTCGCTGTCCGATTGAAACCGGTGTGAGCTGTCCTTGAAGTTGCAGAACAGACAGCCAGTATTGCAGGCGGTCGTGACGTTGTTGTTGAGGTTCGCGACGAAGGTGACGCGCTCGCCAACTACCTCCGCCCGGCGGCGGTCGGCGGCTTCGAGCACCCGCTCTTTACGCTCGGGGTCGATTCCCGAACTTCCTGTACCAGTGGTGATGAGTTCGATGCCGTCGGCGACCGCGAGGCGCTCTCTCCCCTGTGCCTTCCGGAGAGCGTTCTCGAAGGACTGGTCAGTCTCGGGAACGTACTCGAAGCCGAACTCCCCGCGCGAGCGCTGCATGAGTGAGAGGCGCGGCGAGTGCGTTAAAATCCCACGGTGGTCGTCAGGCGGACTGGCCCGACGGCGAGGGCTCGGAGAGTTCGCCGTCGAGGTCCGCAAAGCAGTCCGGACAGACCATCCGTATCGTCTCGGTCTCCTCGCCGGGACCGCTCTCGTCGATGAGGACGGCCCGGCAGTTCGGGTACTCGCGCGGGCTGAGGTCCGTTCCACAGAGCGCACAGTCCGTCCCGGCCGGGGTCGTCTCGGGCGTCTCGCCGGGTGGCTCCGGGTTCTCGCTCATCGGTCGCCCCCCTCGAAGCGAGCGCTCAGTTCGTTCCAGCAGCCACGACAGAGCCGGTAGGACGACTGGTCGCCGTCCGCGGAGTCGTCTTCGAGTCGGATGCGCCACTGAGACTCGCCACGCGACTCACACTTCGCACAGATGGATTCGGTCATGTGGGAGGTTCTGGCCACACGCTTGGTGACGGAGCGACCTATATGTTTGCTCGCGCGATGACAACCGCTTAGTTCGCCGCCGCCGACCCCCTCCCATGACCAGCGTCAAGGAGTTCCGTGTCGAGCGGGCGGCCACGCCCGACGAGCTCGGTCGCGGACGGTTCGTCTTCACCGACGCCTACTCGATCTTCGATTGGGGGCGCATGCCCGACGCCATCCCCGAGAAGGGCCGGAGTCTCTGTGCGATGGGCGCACACAACTTCTCGCTGCTCGAAGCCGAGGGGATCCCGACACACTATCGAGGTGTCGTCGCCGACGGCTCGGTGACCGACCTCGAAGACGCGGACGACGCGCCGCGTGAGATGGCCATCGATCTCGCGCAGGTGCCAGACCTCCCGGTCGAGGATGGAGCCTACGACTACGGAGCCTTCCACGTCGACGCGGGCGACAACTACCTGATTCCGCTCGAAATCGTCTTCCGGAACTCGGTTCCGGAGGGGTCGAGTCTGCGCTCGCGGCGCGACCCCGAGGCGGTGAGTCTCGACGCCGCCGAGTGGCCCGACGAGTCGGTGGAACTGTCGGAACCGGTCGTCGAGTTCTCGACGAAGTTCGAGGAACAGGACCGCTATCTCACCCGCAAGGAAGCCGACGCGATCGCCGGCCGGGCGACGCTCGACGAACTCGCAACCCTCGCCCGCGAGGTGAATCGCGTCGTGACCGAGCGCGCCGAGGAAGTGGGGCTGACCCACGAGGACGGCAAGATCGAGTGCCTCTATCACGACGGCGAGGTGCGCGTCGCGGACGTCGTGGGAACGTTCGACGAGAACCGGTTTTCGTACGACGGGCACGAACTCTCGAAGGAGGTGCTCAGGCAGTATCACAAACGCACCCAATCCGAGTGGGTCGCGGCCGTGGGCGAGGCGAAAGGCGAGGCCGCCGAGGGTGGCAAAACCGACTGGCGGGCACTCTGTGAACCCGACCCCGAACCGCTCGCCCAAGACGTCATCGCTACGGCGAGCGACCTCTACACCGCCGGCGCGAACGCCTACCTCGGTCGGGAACTGTTCGACGCACCCGACCTCAATAGCGCGGTCGCAGCAGCAGGTGCACTGGAGTAGTTTCGAAGCGCTTTCGCCCGCCCGGACGAGTCAGTATCCATGACCGCTTACACCGCCGTCGTCACCGTGCGACTGAAGCGGGGCGTGCTCGACCCCGAGGCCGAGACCACCCGACAGGCACTCGAACGGCTCGGCTTCGAACTCGGCGAACTGCGCGCGGCCGACCGCTTCGAGATCGACCTCGACGCCGAAAGCGAGGCCACCGCCGAAGAGCGCGCCGACGAGATGGCTGAACGCCTGCTTGCGAATCCCACGATCCACGACTACTCCGTAGCAATCGAGAACAGATGACGGTTTCAGTGATCCAGTTCGGCGGCTCGAACTGCGACCGCGACGCCGTGCGCGCGCTCGACGCGGTGGGTGTCGAAGCCGAGCGCGTCTGGCACGAGGACGGACTCCCCGACGATCCCTCGGGCATCGTCCTCCCCGGTGGATTCTCCTACGGCGATTACCTCCGCGCGGGCGCGATGGCCGGGCGCGCACCCATCGTCGAGGCGGTCCGCGACGCCGCGCGCGAGGGGGTTCCGGTGCTCGGCATCTGTAACGGCGCGCAGGTCGGCTGCGAGGCGGGGCTCACGGTAGGAGCCTTCACCACGAACGCGAGCGCACGCTTCCAATGCGAGCACGTCCATCTTCGTGTGGAGAACGCCGAGACACCGTGGACGCGCGCCTTCGCGGCGGGCGAGGTCATCTCGCTGCCCATCGCCCACGGCGAGGGACGCTTCGAGATCGACGAGGCGAAACTCGCCGCACTCGACGACGAGAACCGCATCCTCTTTCGCTACTGCGACGCGGATGGAAATCTGACGACGGCGGCGAACCCCAACGGCTCGACGGGCGCGGTGGCGGGTCTCTGCGGCGAGCACGGGAACGTCGCCGTGTTGATGCCCCATCCAGAGCGCGCGACGCTGCCGGAACTCGGTGGCACGGATGGACGGGGAATCCTGCGCGGGTTCGCCGAGTGAAGTCGGGCGACCGTGGGTTTTTGTCCGTGGCGATGATACTGCTTTACATGGGTGAGCGCGCGTGTTACCTCGCGATCTGTCCGAACTGTGACCTGCAGGTGTCGATCGCCGACGATACCTGTCCCGAGTGTGGAGCCGCCATCGACGCCGGCGAATGATTCCGAACTGATGGATCGGCCGCTATCGGTCGAACAGCAGGCGAGAACGATCGACTGAAAAGTTCTATCGCGCCAACGGCATCCCGTAACTCTTCTCGCGCTCCATTACCGTCTCCCACGTCCGTTCGCACCCACAGGAGACTTGCGAAAACACGGACGGGTCCTGTCGGAGATCGAAGTCCTTGATCGCGGTTTGAACGTGGTCGTCACACTCCCCGCAGTTGTGCGGACCTCTATCGGAGCCGTGGCCAACAGGATCGGAGATCACGAGCGCGTCGGCGTCGGCGGTCGATTCTAGAACTTCAGCCACCGACCAGAGCCACGGCGGGCGATAGCCACCGTCGTGATACAGTTCCTCGACCATCGTGTGGCGCTGGACATTGCATGGGTTCATCGACACGGTGTGGGCGTACTCCGCACAGCGCCGGACGGACGATTGCATGTCCGCGACGGCCTCCGATTCGCTGAGGAAGGGGGGTTTCATCAGGAGATACGCTTTGATACCCGCGCCCGCATCTTGGGCCTGCTCGCTCGCCGTGACGAAATCGGCAAAATCGAAATACTTGTTCACGCAGTCGTGGCGCACCCTGTCGGTGGCGGTCTCCAGTCCGACCGCCACGTCGACCGCGAGCCCCTGTTCGGTGAAGTCGGCGAGGCGGTCGTGCTCGACGAAATCGGGTAAGGATTCGACGACGATGCGCTCGCGGTCGCCGAAGGTCTCGGCGATCGCTCGGCGGCTTTCGGCGGGCACTTCGCGTTCGTCGAGGAAGCTCCCAGAAGTGTAGATCTTGATCAGCGGACACGGCTCGTCGCTGTTTTCGCGTTCGTGGTCGAGACAGGCGTCGAGTTGGTCCACGAGCGCGTCGTGAGGGACCGTCCCGCCCTCGACCGACTCGGCGACGTAGCCACACATCGTACAGCCACCGGCGCGCGCCCAGCGACAGCCGCCAGTGTTCAGGATGATGGTCAGACTATCTCGTACGCCATCGGGCGTGTTGTCCTCGTCGACCCACACCCGGGTCGGTTCGTGCGGGTCGTAGGTTCGGTCGTTGCGCGCGCGAATCTCGCGCATCGCGGCGTTGTGGGCGTCCATGCCCTTCCCCGTCTCGTAGACTTCGGGGCTCGGCTGACTCATTGGATGGGGTACCGTGCCGAGCGCCAAAACCCCACCGTCCGCTGCCCGTTTCGTGATCTCGTCGTTCTCGTCGCCTACCGCTCCTCGACGTGGCGCACGTCGACGGCCATCCCCCGGGAACTTTCGACCATCGCACGCCCGTGCGTCGTCGCGCGCCCGACCGCGAACGCCTTCGGCCCCCTGACGACGACCTCATCGCCGACTCGAATCTCCTCACTCGCATCGACGATTCCCGGCGCGAGCACGCTTCCGTGGGGGACGAACTCGTCGATCTCGACGGTCTTGGTCGGTGCGTCGCTCGCGACCCAGCGGTGTGCGCCCGCGAGCGTGAGTGCGAGCGTTCCGTACTGGGGCACCATCGTGGCGAGATGATCGTCGCCGTGGACTCTTAGCTTCGGATAGCGCCCCTTCGTCGAGATATCCTCGAATAGGTCGTCGCCGGCAGCGGGGCCGAACTGGTAGTCGGCGATCGCCCGGACGGTGTTGTGCTCGCGCTCGCGTTTCGAGTATTTGAGTTCTCCTTCCAGCGCACCCGCGAGGTTCGACAGGGAGTCGCCCGTCGTGGGGTGATTCTCGACGGTGTACTCGAAGTCGATGTCGAGGGAATCCTCGACGCGCTCGGTGATCTGTCGGTAGTCGTCTGGCACGTGGGCGATGACTCGGGAGTACTGGTTGCGCGCGAGGTAGGCTTCCAGCACGTTCGCAACGAACTCGACCTCGCCGGCGGTCCATTCGCCCGTGACCACCGAATCGTAGTGCTGGGCCGGGTATGTACATTCGAGCTCCTGGGGCACGACGCCGATGGGCGAGGTCATCGACACGGTGTGCGCCCGGAACTGTATCGCGTCGTGGAACTGACCGTGGCTCTGGGATTCGCTGTAGGGTTTCGTCGCCGAGCAGGGCACGAGCACGAGCGGATTGGAGAATCGACTGCGATAACGGGTCGTGACGCGTTCGGCGAAGCGCTGGATCTCCACTCGTCGAAGGCTCTCCTCGCTGGCGGCGAGCAACTCGTTGCGACGGAAGACCGGTGCGTGCGCTTCGAGATACGAATACTGCTGGTCGAACCGTCGGAGGGCGGCGGTGAGCCACGCCTCGTGGCGGACCTGTCCTTCGAGATAGTCCCGCAACCGCCCCCGGCGGATGCGCTCGCGGGCGATGCGGAGTTGGGCGGCGAGCGCGTTCTCGTTGTGGGCCGCACAGTCCTCGCGGTCGAATTCTTCCACATTCTGTTGGCAGGCCGGACACGCACAGGGCAGTTCGTCGAGGCCGGCGAGAAAGTGCTCGCCGTCGCTCGTGAGATATTTTCCTTGTGTGCCCTTCACGACCGCACGATCAGCGTCGAACAGGTCGACGCCCGCGTACGCGAGCAGGGCGACGTTCGCCGGCGTCGCCACGCCCGGCAGATAGAGCGCCGCGTCGCCGGGGATCGCGTCTTTCACGTCGACGATGCCCTCGACGAACGCGCGGCCGTGGCCGACCAGCCCCTGTGAATTCGAGAGGACGTAGGCGTCGCTGCCGTATTCGGTGGCCGTTCCGGAGGAAATCACGGCCGCACTCGGACCGTCGATGGCGGGTGGCGAAACGGCAAATGCATCCTCGACTTCGTCGGGGGTGCCGGCCGGCAGCGCCCGATGTGGAAGGACGGTGAGCGCGTCGGGATCGCCGGCAGGCGGTTCGCGCGCTTCGGGCCAGAGACTGCCCGCATCGGTGATGCTGTCGCCGACGAGTGCGGGCGTCGTGAGCGGTTCCGCGAGTCGGAGTTCGCCGATGCGCGCCGGCCCGTCGCGCTCGTGGATTTCGAAGTGGTCGGTCATGACCGGAGTTCGTCGTGCTCGTCGTATTCGTCCATCGGTTCGTGTAGCACCCGACACCCGAGCGAAACGTTATCACTACCCATGACGTAGTCGATACGGCGTTCACCATGACGAAAGAAGTGATCTGTGGCGAGGTAACCGGAGACTGTGCGTTTCACGTGCGCTCCGACGACGAGGACGAGGTCGTCGACGTCGTCCAACGACACGCCGAGACGAAACACGCCATGTCCCTCTCGCGCTCCGAGACGCGCGACCTCGTTCAGGACGCGTAGGTATCTCGGCACGCACGGGACGTTCGTCGCTCGTGTTTCCCTCTCTTCGCCAGCGCCCTCACTGCCGATCCACGGCGTCGAGGCGCTCGATGTGAACCGCACTCGGCACTCGCGCGAGCGCACTCTCGGGCCAGCCGCGATGAGCGAGCGTGAACTCCCCATCGGAGTTCGTCTCGACCAGTCGGCGAACGCCCTCGGCCGCCTGCTCGTAAGCCTGCTCGTCCATCCTGTCGGGTACCTCGGCGGTGAGCGGGTAGGTCTCCGAGAGCGCACGTGGGAGCGGGCCAAAGGGCGGAACGACGCGCCAGGATTCGTCGTATGCGGCGTTGGTGTCGCCCTCGGTCAGCAGAATCTCGCCGTCGACCGAGAGCCGTGCGAGGCGCTCGTGATGACGGCGGACCTCCGGCCGGCGGGCGCTCTCGGCCGAGAGGTAGAAGAAGGCGTCTTTCGAGGCCGGATCCTCCTTTTCCAACTGGTCGGCGTGATCGAGCAGCGCGCGATAACCGTCGAGCATCGCCGGATGGCCGCGGGCGCGCGCCTCGACGAGTTCGAGCAGGTCACCCCGACGGATGGCCTGCTTGATGCGCCGGAGTTCGCCGAAGCTCACGTAGAGGTTGTGCTGGGCGAGGCGCGTCTCGCGCTCGTCGTCGGGCATCGCGCGGAGTTCGTCGGGCGTGTGTGCGACGCAGACCGGACACTCGCAGGGGAGATAGTCGAGTTCCGGGAGGCGTTCGGTGCCGCGGACAGTGAGATAACGATCGTCGCGGGCGTAGAGCGCGTAGGCCGCCGAATCGAACAGGTCGCAGCCGAGTGCGACCGCGAGCGCGAACATCATCGGATGGCCCGCCCCAAAGAGGTGGACGGGAGAGGCCACACCCAGCCCGCGCTTCGCGGCCGCGATCACGTCGACCATCTTCCCGTATTCGTAGGCGTTCATCAGAGGGACGACCGCGCCGATCGGGTGGATGTCGAGCCCGGTCGCGCGGGCGTCGCGGGCGGCCCGCTCGCGCAGGTCGGTGTGAACGCCACCCTGTACCGGGGCGTTGACGAGCATTGCGCCGGTGTCGACGTCCTGGATCGATTCGAGTCGGTCCTGTGTGGTCGCGAGTTCGTCGGCGGCGCGCTCGCGGCCCGCCTCGGGCGGCGTCGGGATGTCGACCGGCGTACCGATATCGGAGCCGATCTGATACTGGAACTCCAAGATTTCGGCGCTCGTGACGTCGATCTCGCCGTATTCGGCCAGTTGGAACGAGCCCGAGTCGGTCATGATCGCGCCGGAGAAGTCGAGCAGGTCGTGGAGACCCTTCGAGAGCGCTTCCTCGCGGTAGTCGCTCTGAGAAATGATATAGCCGTTAGTGATACATATCTCCGCGCCGAACTCGTTTTCGAGCCGTGCGGGCGAAATCGTCTGGAGGTTCGGGTTGACGACGGGCATGAGGGCTGGTGTCTCGACGACCGTGTCGGACTGTGGCACCCGAAGTTCGCCGATGCGACCGGCGGCGTCGGCGCTGCGGAGTTCGAAAACGTCGTTCATGGGGAGATTCGGCCGGCGCGCGTCTAAGGCACTCCGCTTTCCGCGCCGAATCGGGCGTGATAGAGCAGGCAGAGCGCGCTGCGCCCGTCGCGGAGGTCATCGTTCGCGAGCGCACCGAGTAGATCGTCGTATTCGGCCGTATCGACCCGGATGGATTCGTTGTCGTCCAGTTCCCGTGAGCCCGTGGGCCGGCAGCCGTGCGCGACGAAGTGGTGATGGACCGAATCCGCGAGGCCGTTGAGCGGTTCGACGGTCGTGAGGAGTTCCATTTCCGCGGCGATATAGCCCGTCTCCTCCTCGAACTCGCGTCGCGCCGCCTGCTCGACCTCCTCGCCGGGTTCGACGGTGCCGGCCGGCAGTCCGCGACTCATCCGCTCGACCGCCTGTCGCCACTCCTCGATGACTACGACTTCCCCCTCGGGGGTGAACCCCAACACGACGACTGCGGCGGGATCGGCGACCGAATCGAACCCCGTCTCGGTGCCGTCGGGCAGGCGCACTCGCTCGTGGACGACCTCGAAGCCCGGGCAGGAGTAGGCCGTGTTCGATTCGAGCGTCTCCCAGGCGAGCGGGTCGGGGTCGCTCACGCGAGGAACTCCCCTAACAGCTCGTTCACCTTTTCGGGCACGTCGTTTTGCACCCAGTGGCTCGCCTCTGGCAGGCGCTCGATGCGGACGTCGGAAACCCACCGGCCGAGGCCCTCGGTAAGTTCGACCCCGAGCGCACGATCCCGTTCACCCCAGATCACCAGAGTCTCGGCCTTGATCGTCGGGTCTCGTCCGTTCGATCCCGCCAGCCCGAACCACCGACGCAGTTGGGCGCGGCCGAACGCCCGATAGTAGTTGAGCGCCGCCGTGAGCGCTCCAGGCTGGGCGATGGCGCGTTCGTACCGTTCGATATCGGACTCGTCGAACGCCGCGTTCGTCAGATCGATGCGCAATATCAAGTCGAGCCAGCCATCGGTTCGTTCCAGAACCGCTTCGGGAATCCGAGGAAGTTGGAAGAACAGCGCGTACCACGACCGGGCGAGCTGTGCCGGCGAGCGCAGTTCGCGTTCGAGCGCCGCGGGATGGGGTGCGTTCAGTACAGCGAGCCGTTCGAGGCGCTCGGGATGACGGTGGCCGAACTCCCACGCGACGACGCCGCCCCAGTCGTGGCCAACCACACTCGCCCGCTCGGCCCCGAAGTGGTCGATGAGGTCGGTTACGTCGCCCGTGAGCCGGTCAAGACGGTACGAATCCACGCCAGGTGGCTTCTCCGAGCGGTTGTACCCCCTCAGATCCGGCGCGACGACGTGAAAATCCGCCGCGAGCGCCTCGATTTGGTGACGCCACGCGTACCAGAACTCGGGAAAGCCGTGCAACAACACCACGAGCGGGTTTTCCGGCTCGCCGGCCTCCACGTAGTGCAATACGACGCTATCGAGGTGTGCCCATCCGTGGGTCCACGGTGTCGCCGAGTCGTTCACGGCACACCCACGCTGATAAATCCCATTCGGCGATACCGAATCGAGCTATCTGGACGATGGACGCCCGTACGGATGGTCATTGCTCGATACCCGGTACGTCCTCGCGTTCGACGCCGTCGAAGTCGAGCACGAACTCCGGACCGAACGCGGCGGCCGGCGTCTGAAAGCCAGCCCCGACCGCGCCGTCGAGTACGCGCCGGGCGATTTCGGTCGCGGTTCGTGCGGTGAACTCGTAGGTATCCGGTGTTTGGAGGCGAGCGGCGGCGCGCTCGCCCGCGCCGTTCTCGACTGCGCCCCAGACCCGCGTGGTGCTCCGGGCGCGCTCGTCGGCGGTCGGGCCGCTGACTGCCGCGTCGACGGCCCCGTTCAGCAGTCGTTGGACCGGCGCGGTACCGAGTAGGGGTGTCAGAACTCCCGTCTTCTTCATCACCGATGCGGCGTACTTCGGGACCGTCGCGTAGGTCTCGACGTTCGGAATGCCGGTCGTGTAGTACGCCGTCGCAACGTCGCCCCACGGGATCGTCACTGCCGTACTCGCACCGCCGCCGAGGTCGATCTTCCGAACCTTCCACGCCGGCGGCACGGTCTCGATCGCGCCGTCGATGCGCGCCGCACCGCCGTGCGAGAGTCCCTCAACGACCGACTTCAGAGTACCCGGCGAGAAGGTTCCCAATCCATCGATGGCGAGGCTGAGCCGCTCGGCGTCGGGAAGTTGCGTGTGGAGATACGCCGCGAGACAGTCCGTGGGCACCACGTCGAAGCCAACGCCCGGCAGCAACGTCACGCCGGCCTTCTCGGCGTCGCGGTCGCGCTCGGCGGTGGCCTCGAACGCACCGATTTCGCCCGTGATGTCGAGGTAGTCCGTCCCGCTCTCGATGGACGCAGTCACGAGCGGGTCGGCCGTGGCCGAAAAGGGTCCCGCACAGTTCAACACCGCGTCGAACTCCTCGATGTGCGATGCGACGACCGACGGATGGTCGAGGCTAAACACGCGATGGTCGAGCCCCCGGTCGGTCGCCTGTCGTTCGACCGGTTCGGCACGCCGGCCGGCGAGTGTCGGTTCCAGTCCCGCTTCGTCGGCGGTTTCGGTGATGAGCGCGCCCGTGTAGCCGTACGAGCCGTAGATGAGCAGGTCGTCTCCCATGCGCCGCTGTTGGGCGGGGATATGCAAAACTCACGGGGTAGCGCACACGGACTGACGGCGAGCGGAGCGAGCGTCGGACGGAGTACGCGCTATCTTTGGTCCAGATTTTCCCCTGAGAGAAGCGCGTCGCTGCGCGAGGTGCAAAATGGTGGGATGAATGGGCCGGCGCGAATTCGAATCGCGGTTACGGCCACCCGAAGGCCGAAGGATACCAAGCTACCCCACCGGCCCGCACTCGGTGTCAGGGTCACGGGCGTGTTAACCCTTCCGTTCTACCCAGTCGCGGTGAGATAGACCGCGACGACCGCGAGCGCGATGCCCGCTCCCTTCTGGAGCGTCAGCGAATCGTCGAGAAAGAGCACGCTCAGCAGCGAACTCCCGACGAGGAACATCCCGTAGACGGGTGTGACGACGCTCACCGGGCCGGTCGCGAGCGCGCGGTAGTACGCGAGGATACCGACTGCAAGAAACACGCCCGCACCGACCATGTAGAGAGCGGTTCTGCCGGCGAAGTACGTCGCCACCGACTCGTTTTCGTAGATCGTGAGACCGACTGCCGAGACGAGGAGGATGCCGTTGGCGACCATCGCGACCACGCTCGACGGCGCGTTGTCCATCGCGAGCGACGCCAACGGGGTGAAGATGCTGTAGCCGACGAGCGCGACGAGCGCCCAGCCCAGATAGTGCATACCCCTCCGATTCACCCGAGCCATACATATCCTTCAGCCGCGGCAATCGTCAGTAGCGCACGAACCCACCGGTGTCGAGCCAGTTGTGCGCGACCGTGATGGCGTGGTCGGCGTGGAGCCGTTCCGGACCGAGGCGCACGCGCCGGTCGGCCCACTCGGCCAGCAGCTCCGCCTCGCGTTCAGTGAAATCCCGATGATCCGACAGCACGAACGCCGGCTCCGCGGGCGGTTCGGTCTCCACGACCGATTCGCCCTCCTCGTGGAGTTCGAGCAGTGTCCCATCGAGTTCGTCGAGCACACCCTCGAACCCGCGCCGCGAGATCGACACGCCGGGCGAGCTTTCGGCGGCCATGTGGCCGATCGCGCCGTCCTTCTCGTCGAGCGCGCCCCGAATCAGCGCGGCCGTCGAGCGCTCGTCGGGGTTGAGGTTTCTGAGTTCGGATCCCTCGAAGCGCACGGTGAACTCGTCCTGCAGAACGAGCCAGACGCGGACTTCCTCGCGGATCGCGTGTGAGAGACAGAACGCCGAGTTCACACAGCGACAGAGCACGTCCAGTCGCCCCGCCCCCGTGAGATCGTCGAGCGAGAAATCGGCGGCGAGCGGCACTTCGTGACCGAGAACGACGAACTGGCGCATGGCGCGACTCACCGCTCGATCGGAATAGCGCCGTCGATCACCAGGTCAGCCCCTCGTATGTCATTCCGTCTCGGGAATCGACGATGCGCCGGCCGTCGACCACGATCTGCTGCTCCATGTCGTCGAATTCACCGTCGAGCGCCGCGAACTCGTCCCAGTCGGTGACGACGAGCGCGCCGTGGGCGTCGGTGAGCGCCGCCCCGGCCGACTCGACGTACTCGACGTCGGGGAACTTCTCGGCCATCGCGTCGCTGGCGACCGGATCGTAGGCGGCGACCTCGGCCCCACGGTCTAGCAGTTCGTCGATGACGAGCGTCGCGCGCGACCCGCGGATGTCGTCCGTGCCCGGCTTGAATGCGAGACCGAGCACAGCGATCCGTCGGTCCTCGACGTCGATGTGCCGTTCGAGCAGTTCGAGCATCCGTCGGGGCTGGCCGTCGTTGACCGCGACCACGCTGTCGAGCAGTTCGGGAGTGTAACCCGCCTCGCGGCCCGCCGCCCGGAGGGCGTCGGTGTCCTTCGGGAAACACGAGCCGCCCCACCCCACACCGGAGCGGAGGAACTGCGAACTGATGCGCTCGTCGAGACCGATGGCCTCCGCCACCTCGTAGGAGTCGACGCCGAACTCCTTGCAGAGGTTGCCGAGTTCGTTGATGAGGCTGATCTTCCCGGCCAGAAAGACGTTGTTGGCGTATTTGACCATCATCGCCTCGCGCCGGCCGGTCTCGACGATGGGGATACCGTCGTTGTCGGCGACGAGCGGCTCGTACAGTTCGTCGAGACGATCGAGTGCGCGCTCGTCCTCGGCTCCGAAGACGAGTTTGTCGGGCCCCATGAAGTCGGCGACCGCCGACCCCTGACTCTGGAACTCGGGATTGACCGCGACGCCGAACTCCTGTCCTGCTTTCTTCCCCGAGACTTCTTCGAGCAACGGTTCGAGCCGTTCCTCGACGGTGCCGGGGATCACCGTGCTCTTGACGACCACGAGGTGGTAGCCCTCCTTCTCGGCGAGCGCCTCGCCCACGTCGCGCGTGCCGGCTTCGAGCGCACCGAGGTCGATGCTGCCGTCCTCGCGCGAGGGCGTCTGGAGCGCGAGAAAGGTGATGTCGGTCTCACGGAGGGCGGCGTGGTCGGTCGTCGCAGTCAGTTTCGTGCCGGCGTGGGTTTCGACCAGTTCGGCGAGGCCCGGTTCGTGGATCGGCGTCTCGCCGGCGTTGATGGTGTCGACGATATCGGTATCGATATCGATGGCGGTCACACGATGTCCGAGGTCGGCGAGACACGCTGCAACCGTCGTTCCCACGTAGCCGCTGCCGACGACGCTCACGTTCATACACCCCGTTCCCCGGCGGCCGCTTTGAGGATTGGGGTGTTCTCGTGTGGGGCAAACAGTAATGAGGGTTTGTTCTGTATCGTGAGATATGGTGGATGCTACCATCGACGTCGTCGACCGTGGCGTGCTCGAAACTGACCTGAACTACCTCGTCGAGGGCAACACGCTCGGCAGCCACGACGAACCGAACCCCGACACCGACTACGTCGAAATCCCCGTCCCGAACTTCGTCATCGACCATCCCGAAGGCACCATCCTCTGGGACACCGGCTCGCATCACGAGGCCGGCGAGGGCCACTGGCCCGACGGACTCGTCCAAGCCTTCTATCCGAAGGACGCCCACGAACACCGCCTCGACGACGACCTGGAGGACGCGGGCTACTCCATCGACGAGATCGACTGCGTGTTCCAGAGCCATCTCCACCTCGACCACGCGGGCGGCCTCGAGTTCTTCGACGGGACGGATACTCCCATATTCGTCCACGAAGAGGAACTCAAATTCGCCTACTACAGCGCGAAATCCTCGGAGGGGAGTGCGGCCTACGTCCTCGACGACTTCGACCACGATCTCAACTGGCAGGTGCTCCACCGTGAGGAGGAGACCCACTTTACGGATGTCGAGTTCATCCGCCTGCCCGGTCACACGCCAGGAATGACCGGCACGATGATCCATCTCGACGACGCTACCGTGGTCTTCGCCGGTGACGAGATCTACATGTCCGAAAACTACGACGACGAGATCCCGCTGGGCGCGGGCTTGCTCTGGAGCCACCGTCACTGGTTCCGGAGCATGAAGCTCCTGAAGGAACTCGAACGCCGCCACGACGCCGACATCGTCTACGGCCACGACCCCGACCAGTTCGCGGCCATCCAGGACGGGTGGTCATGAGCTACGACCGCTCGGTGTCGGCTCCCGAGCACACGATGGAGCCGGAGACGGTCTGGCACCTCCAGATGCCCCAGATCAGGTTCGGCCGGAACGCCGTCGGTGAACTCGGCTATCAACTCCGTGACCTCGGCGTCGCCGAGAACGCCCACGGACTGGTCATCACCGACCAGAACCTCACCGACCTCGGCCACGCCGAGCGCGTGACCGACGAACTCCACGACGCCGGCTTCGAGACCGACACCTACGACGACGTCGAGCGCGAACCGTCCATCGCCGACATCGACGATTGCCTCTCGTTCGTCCGTGACGAGCAGGGTGAGGGGGGCTACGATTTCTACGTGGGATTCGGCGGCGGGAGCTGCATGGACACGGCGAAGGCGACCCGTGCGGTCATCGAAAACGGCGGCGGAGCGCTCGATTACGTCGCCGAACCCACGGGCGAGGGCGAGACGCTCACCGAATCGAACGTGCCCCTGATACTGATGCCGACGACTGCGGGCACAGGAGCCGAAACCTCGCCGGTGGCGATACTTTCCGTCGAGGAAAAGGAGGTCAAAGAGGGGATTTCGAGCAATCACGTCCGGGCGGACGCCGCCGTCTTGGACCCCACCTTCACGACGACCCTTCCCCCGGACATCACGGCGAAGACGGCGATGGACGCGCTCGGCCACGCCATCGAGGGCTACACGACGCACGAGTTCGACAGCCTCCTGCACGCGGGCGACCCGGCCTCGCGACCCACCTACGCCGGCCGCACGCCCGTCACGAACCAGTTCTCGGAGGCCGCGATCGACCTGCTCTCCTCGAACGTTCGACAGGTCGTGAACAACGGCGACGACATCGAGGCCCGCTCGGCGATGTTGCAAGGGGCGCTGTTCGGCGCGATTGCAGGGCTTACGGCGGGCGCGACGCTCTGTCACGCGATGGCCTACCCGGTTGGCAATAGCTACCATACCTTCCACGGCGAGACCATCGCGGTGCTCACGCCCGCGAGCACGCTCGGCTACAACGCCGCGAGCAACCCCGAACGGTTCGCGCGTCTCGCCGAGATGCTCGGGGCCGACACGTCGGGGATGAGCACCCGCGACGCGGCGATGGAAGCCAAATCGGAGTATATCCGCCTCCAGCGCGACCTGAACGTGCTGCCGAGTGGACTCGCCGACCTCGCGGGCATCACCGAGGACGACCTCAACTGGCTCGCCGAACAGACCACCGAAACCCAGCAGCGACTGCTCCGGACGAACCCGCGGCCCGTGACGACCGAGGACGTCCACGACATCTTCGCCGACGCACTCCACAACTGGGAGTAGCTCTCGAGTGTCCGTGCGACGCGGTTCGTTTTCCTCCTCGTCGATCACACCGCCACGAAATCGCTCGATGTCTTCGACCCGAACGTTCTCGTGCCGTGATTGTGGTCGGTGGCTCCCAGAGATTGTACACGAAAGTATATGTAGTTTGGAGAACATCTAGGCGGGATGACTATGAGTTCGATGATCAACGACGCCGACGGACGATCGCCGCGCGAGGATGTCGAGTTCCTCGCGCGCTCGGCCCACCGCGTCGGCGTGCTCGGCAGGCTGGCCGACCGACCCCACGAGCGGGTCGAACTACGCGAGGCCACAGGTGCATCCTCACCCACGCTCGGGCGCGTGCTCGGCGATTTCGAGGGACGGCGCTGGGTCGTCCGGCAGGGCCACCGATACGAGCTCACGCCGCTTGGGGAGTTCGTCGCCGACCGTTTCGAGGACCTCCTCGACGCGATGACGACCGAACGAAAGCTCCGGGACGTCTGGCGATGGCTACCACGCGAGATGGAGGGGTTCTCGGTCGAACTGTTCGCCGATGCGGTCGTTTCGTATCCCGGCCCTCGCTACCCCTACGAACCGGTCGAGCGCGTCACGCACCTGATAGAGCGAACGGACGCGATGTTCGGCTTCGGCACCACCGTCTTCAAGACCATCAACGTCGAGGCGGTCTGTGAGGGTGTGCTCGACGATATGACGTACGAGTACATCTACTCGCCCGACGTGTTGGAGGCGACCGTCGCCTGTGCTCCCGAGCGGGTCGCCGCCGCGGCCGCGCGCGATAATTGTACTATTCTCGTCCACGACGCGCTGCCCGACGAGGACCGCTGTGGTCTCGGCATCTTCGACGACTGTATGGGGATCTGCTGTCACGACTCGGCAACGGGGATGCTGGAAGCCATCGTCGACACTGAATCGGCCGCCGCACGCGAGTGGGCCGTCTCAGTCTACGACCGCTATCGGGCCGAGGCCAGACCGCTCGACCCCAAGGAGGCAGAGGCGCTCGTTTCGTCACACCTCGCCTCGTGAACGACGCGAGGGTGGCCCCGTGCCCGATCGGCGGTTTCACGCCGTGAAATATTTCACTAGAAATCTATACTTCATCCCCGAGTCTATCCGTGTGTGGAGGAGATGACCAATGCGACAAGCGAACGAAGAGATACCGACCAAGATCGACATCCCGAACGCCGTCGTACAGCAACAGACGGGGTTCGGCGATGCGAGCGAGTACGGCGAAATGGCCGCGGAATATTTCCGTATCACCGGCGGGACCGATATCTCGCCACTACTCGAAGGACTGCCGGACGACCTGTGTCAGGTTCCACACTGGGGCTACATCGTCGATGGAGCCATCAACGTCCGCTACACCGACGGCACCGAAGAGGACAGTACGGCCGGTGAGTTCGTCTACTGGCCGCCGGGACACACCGTTCGGGCCGACGAGGACTCGGAGCTTCTCCTGTTCAGTCCGAACGAACACGAAGCCGTCTTCGACCACATGCTGGAGAAGATGAACGAGTAGTCCCCGGTCAGCAACACCTCTTTTTCGATCGATGCCGAACGGCTACCCTAACAACTGATGCCGGCTCGTTTGCCTGTATTACCCACCGAGATCGTGGCCTCTCACAGAGACGAGCGTTTTCACACCGTGAAACATTTCACTAGGAATCTATACTTTCCGCCGACGAGTAGTCACTTCTCGTTGGAGGTACCAGCGATGGCAACAGAGCGACACCGACTGGACGAAACGGCAGTGAACGAGTTCGACGAGGGGTTCCGCGGGGAGGTCATCGGGCAGAAGGCGGCGGGATACGACGACGCGCGCGTGATATACAACGCGATGATCGACAAGCGCCCGGCGCTCATCGCGCGGTGTGTCGACGTCGCAGACGTGGTGGCGGCCGTGAACTTCGGCCGCGAGCACGACCTCGACATCGCGGTTCGCAGCGGCGGCCACAACGGTCCGGGTCTCGCGCTGGTCGACGACGGCATCGTCGTCGACCTCTCCGAGATGACCGGCGTCCACGTCGATCCGGAGGCGAAGACCGCACGGGTCGAACCCGGCTGCACGTGGGGTGACGTCGACCACGCGACCCACGCCTTCGGGCTGGCGACCGTCAGTGGAATTATCTCCACGACCGGCGTCGGCGGTCTGACGCTGGGTGGTGGGCACGGCTACCTCACCCGAAAACACGGGTTGACCATCGACAACCTACTCTCGGCGGACGTCGTACTGGCCGACGGACGGCTGGTCCACGCGAGCGCCGATGAACACGAGGACCTGTTCTGGGCGCTGCGCGGCGGCGGTGGCAACTTCGGCGTGGTCACCTCCTTCGAGTTTCGACTTCACGAGGTCGAAACGGTGGTCGCCGGACCGCTGTTCTGGCCGATCGAGGAACTCGAATCGACCATGCGCTGGTATCGTGACTGGCTCGCCCAGACACCGGAGGACGTCTACGCCTTCTATCTCGTCGCCGAGGTGCCGGGCGATCCGTTCCCGCCGGAGATCCACGGCGAGAACATCTGCGGGCTAGTGTGGTGTTATCTGGGACCGGAAGACGACATCGACGAGATACTTCAGCCGGCACGCGAGGTCGCAGAGCCGCTGTTCGAACACGTCGGCGCGATGCCCTACACGGCGCTCCAGGGGTTGTTCGACGGTCTCTACCCGCCCGGCGACCAGTGGTACTGGAAGGGCAACTTCGTCGATGAACTGACCGACGACGCCATCGCCGAACACGAGCGCTTCGCCGCGGTGCCGACACCACAGTCGACGATGCATCTCTATCCCATCGACGGTGCCGTCCACGACGTCGCCTCCGACGCGACGGCGTGGAACAGGCGCGACGCCAACTGGTCGATGGTCATCGCGGGCGTCGCCCCGGACCCCGACGAGCGAGAGACCATCACCGACTGGGCCCGCGACTACTGGGAAGCACTACACACCCATTCGGCCAGCGGCGCGTACGTCAACTTCCTGATGGAGGAGGGCGAAGAGCGGATTCGGGCCACCTACGGCGACAACTACGAGCGCCTCCAAGCGGTCAAAGCCGAGTACGACCCCGAGAACGTCTTTCACGTGAACCAGAACGTGAAGCCCGCACCGGTCGAGTGACCGCCCGTCCGGGAGACCGCTCGTTCAGGCGTGTTCCCCGATGTTCTCGCTGTCGCGGAGGCTCGCCCGCCTGACCTTCCCGGTCTCGGTCTTCGGCAACTCCTCGACGAACGCCACTTCGCGTGGATACTCGTAGGCCGCGAGGCGCTCTTTGACGTGTGTCTGTAGCTCCTCGCGGAGTGCCGCCGACGGTTCGTGGCCGTCGGCGAGCACCACGAACGCCTTCGGGATCTCGCCGCGCTCGTCGTCGGGCACGCCGATGACCGCTCCGTCGGCGACCGCCGTGTGGCCTGCGAGGCTCTCTTCGACCTCCTCCGGGCCGATGCGATAGCCCGCCGAGATGATGACGTCGTCCTTCCGGCTCTTGAACGTCACGTACCCCTCGGCATCCATCGATCCCAGATCCTCGGTGAGCAGCCAACCATTGCGGACTTTCCGGTCAGTGCGCTCTGGCTTGCCCCAGTATTCCTTGAAACACACCGGGTTGCCGTCGTATCGAACGGCGATTTCGCCCGTATCACCGGTCTCGACGGTGGCTTCGGCGGTTTCGGGGTCGACGATTGCGACCTCCATGCCGGGGGCGGCCCGCCCCATCTTGCCCTCGCGGAACTCGGTCAGAACTGTGCAGTCGCCGATAGTGAGGTTCGCCTCCGTCTGTCCATATCCCTCGTGGACCGCCGCGCCGGCGAAGGTCTCTTCGGCCCAGTCGACGATGGACTGACCGAGCGACTCGCCGCCGCTGGCGATG
Organism: Halococcus sediminicola; assembly: GCF_000755245.1. Taxonomy (NCBI): domain Archaea; kingdom Methanobacteriati; phylum Methanobacteriota; class Halobacteria; order Halobacteriales; family Halococcaceae; genus Halococcus; species Halococcus sediminicola. The sequence goes on from NZ_BBMP01000022.1 coordinate 350,992, forward strand.
GTCCGCAAGTCGGCGACGTCGTACTCGGGTGATTCGACCTGCATCATCATCCGAAGCGCGGTCGGCGGCGCGAAGTAGTTCGTCACCTCGTACTTCTCGATCAGTTCGAACGCTTTCTCGGCGTCGAACGGTCCGCCGGCGTAGGCGAGTACGGGTTTTCCGTAGTAGAGCGCCGGAAAGAGCACGTCGAACAGCGAGGCGACCCACGCCCACTCCGAGGGCGTCCAGAAGACGTCCGCATCGTTCAGTTCCACGTTGCAGAAGGTGGTGAGAAAGAGCGGGAGGTGGCCCAGGAGGACGCGATGGGCGTGGCGCACGCCCTTCGGTTCGCCGGTCGTCCCCGAGGTGTAGATGACGATGGCGTCGTCTTCGGCTTCCGTCTCCCGGGTCTCGAACTCGCTCGAAATGCCGTCGATGGCGTCCCAGAGGTCGGTTTCGTTCTTCTCGGCTGTGGCGTCCACCGTGACGACCGTCGCCAGCGAATCGCACTCGTCGCGTACCTCGCGCAGCGCATCGACGTTCGATCCGTCGGCGATACACGCCACCGCACCGCTGTCGCCGAGGCGATAGGAAAGCGCGTCGGGCCCGAAGAGCGTGCTCAGCGGGACCGATACCGCGCCGAGTTTCCACGCCGCGACGTGGGCGAAGACGGTTTCGGGCTTCTGTGGGGCGTTCACGCCCACCCGGTCGCCGCGCTCGACACCCTGTTCGTGGAGGTAGTTCGCCAGCCGGTTCGAGATGTCTCGTAACTCGTCGAAGGTGTACGACCGCTCCTCGCCGGCCTCGGTCTCGGCGTACAGTGCCACTCTGTCCTCTCCGGCCCATCGGTCACAGAGATAGCTCGCCATGTTGAATGTGTGAGGGATCTCCCACTCGAAGTCGTCGTGGAGTCGGTCGTAGCTCTCCCAGTCGTCCTCGTAGAAGTGATAGGCGGCGAGGCGTTCCGTGTCGGATTCGTTGGTCATCGGTATCGATCCCCATAGCAGTACGGCTGGGGACGTCATAAAACTCCGTGCCGGTCGCTCCTCGACGTCACCGGATGACGACAGACTCTTGAGACGCCGCGCGCGTTGTAGGTCCATGAAAGCCGTCGTGCTGGCCGCCGGCGAGGGCACGCGCCTCCGGCCGCTGACCGAGGAGAAACCGAAGGGGATGGTCGAAGTCGACGGTAAACCCATCCTCACGCACTGTTTCGAGCAGTTGGCCGAACTCGGCGCGACCGAACTGCTCGTCGTCGTCGGCTATCGCAAGGAGGCCATCATCGAACACTACGGCGACGAGTTCGAGGGCGTACCCATCACCTACACCCACCAGCGCGAGCAGGCCGGCCTCGCCCACGCCCTCCTGACCGTCGAGGAGCACATCGACGAGGACTTCATGCTCATCCTCGGCGACAACATCTTCAACGCGAATCTCACCGACGTCGTCGACCGCCAGCGCGAGGACCGCGCCGACGCCGCCTTCCTCGTCGAGGAAGTGCCGATGGAGGAGGCCAACCGGTATGGCGTCTGTGACACCAACGACTACGGCGAGGTCACCGACGTCATCGAAAAACCCGACGACCCACCGACGAACCTCGTGCTCACGGGCTTCTATACCTTCACACCCGCCATCTTCCACGCCTGCCACCTCGTCCAGCCCTCCGCCCGCGGCGAGTACGAACTCTCGGAGGCCGTCGACCTGCTCCTGCGCTCGGGCCGGACCATCGACGCCGTGCGGATGGACGGCTGGCGCATCGACGTCGGTTATCCAGAAGACAGGGACGAAGCCGAACGCAGACTCCAAGCCGCACGTGGCGACCTCGAATCGGAAGGCGAGGCGAGCGCCGACGCCGCCGTGGACGCCGAAGAGTAGCTACGTCTGCAACCGCTCTCGTACCGTGTCTTCGAGCGAGTGCTCGACGCTCCAGCCGAGTGTTTCGCGGGTGCGCGTCGTATCGACCGGGAACCGATCGACCAGCGTCTCGCCCGAGCGTGGGTTTTCCACCAATTCGACGTCCACCTCGACGTCGCGCTCCTCGCTCGCGACGCGGGCGACGAGTTCGGCGATTGCCATCACGCTCGGGTCCTCGTCGCTCCCGAGTTCGTACTTTTCGACGCCTGTGTCGCCGGCGGCGAGCTGGTCGACCATCCGCTCGGCGCTCCTGACGTACGCCCGGGCGACGTCCTCCACGTGGATGTAGTTGCGCGACTGACTGCCCGGTTCGTACACAGTCAGGGTCTCGCCGGCGAGCGCGCGGTCGAGGAAGAAGTTCGTGACGGTGCCCTTCGAGACGCGCTCGCCGTCGATTTCGTGGTCACCGTAGAGGTTCGACTTCAAGAAGAGGTGTGCTGGGAACGTCCCGTCGGCGAGGTCCTCGATGGCGTGCTCGTTCAGCAGTTTGGTCCGACCGTACCAGTTGAGCGGATTTCGAGAATGGTCGACGGTGATGGGGAACGCTTCAGGGTCGCCGACGGTCGCCATGCTGAACGGAAAGACCAGTCCTGTACCCGTCTTCCGACAGTACCACGCCACGTTCTCGGTGCCCTGTACGTTGACCTCGTAGGCGAGGTCCTGGCGATTTTCGCAGTCGGGAACCCCCGAAAGTGCGGCCAGATGCATCACGATGTCCGCGCCCGCGAATGCTTCTTCGACCCGCCCTCGGTCGCGCACGTCGACGTGCTCGACGGTCACGTCGCCGATCGCCCGAACGTCGCCCAGATAGAAATTGTCGAGCGCCGTCACCTCCCAGTCGGGGTAGGCAGCAGTGAGCTTGTCGACCACGCAACTGCCGATGTAGCCCGCCGCGCCGGTCACGGCGATAGTGGGGATATCGGCCGTCATCCGCGGAACCTCCGGGCGAGATCGTCGACGCCCTCGCGGAGGGTGGTCTCGGGGTCGAAGCCCGTCTCGCCCACACGGTCGAAGTTCACGTGATAGGACGGTCCGGGGTGTTCGTCTTCGAGGTATGTCACGTCGACTGCATCGATTGCCTCGCTAATGAGTGTGGCGACGTCCTCGATCCGGTAGTTCTCGTCGTTCGCACCGACGTTGTAGACGGGTTCCGACCAGCTTTCCGGTTCGAGCGCCGCCGCGCGGTAGGCACGTGCGGCATCCCGAACGTGGATGAAGGGTCGCCAGTTCGAACCGTCGCCGTAGACGGTGAGCGGTCGGCCGGTGAGCGCGCGGAAGACGAACTGGTTGACGACGAGATTGAACCGGATGCCCGGTGCGTCGCCGTAGACGGTGCTCAGGCGCAGCGCCGTCCCGCTCATCCCGTGCTCGTCGGCGTACTCGGCGAGGAGCTTCTCGGATTCGTGTTTGGTCTCGGCGTAGGGATTGATCGGGTCCGGGTCGGTCTCCTCGTCGATGTCGGTGCTCGTCGCTCGTCCATAAATATTGCACGAGGAGGCGAGCACGGTGCGTGTGACACCCGTCTTTCCGGCGGCGGTCAGCACGTTTCGGGTCCCCTCCAGATTGGTCGCGTAGGTCTGCTCGCGGCGGTCGTGGGTGCTGTCCGCGCCGGTGATGGCCGCCAGATGGACGACCGTATCGACGTCTCTGACGGCGCTCTCGACGTCGCCGTACTCGCGGACGTCGCCCTGCCGGAACTCGCACTCCTCGACACAGCCCATCAGGTTCCGTGGCGACCCGGTCGAGAGGTCGTCGAGCACCACCGTTCGATTCACGCGATCGTCGTCGACCAAGAGGGGCACGAGCGCGCTGCCGATGTAGCCACAGCCGCCGGTGACGAGCAGGTCGGTCACGATTCGAGGACGTCCGGCAGGAAGCGGTCCTCGTGGGCCGCGATGACCGCTTTTCGATCGGTCATCGCGTCGAGCACCTCACCGATCCCCGCTTCGAAATCGACCGACCCGCCGCCGATGAGCGCGTCGTATCGCTCATGGTCGATCTCCATCCGGTGGGTCTCGTCCTCGTCGCGCGGGTTCTCGATGTGCTCGACAGCGACGTCGAGACCGTGCTCGTCGCCGACCGCCGCGATGGTCTCGGCGATCTCGACGATGCTGATGGCTCGGGTGACCTGATTGTAGACGGTGTGGGAATCGGGCCGGTCGTCGGGGTCGCCGAGTGCGAGGCGGGCGAGGCCCTCGACGGCGTCTTCCAAACTGACGAACGGCTTTCGCTGCTCGCCCTTGCCATACACAGTCAGGGGATAGCCCGCGACCGCTTGCGCCGCGAACCGGTGGGCGACCACGCCGAAGTAGTAGTCGAAGTCCAATCTCGTATGCAGTCGGTCGTCGGCACGCGTCTCGTCGGTGCCGGCTCCATAGACGATGGCCGTCCGCACGTCGCTGATGGGGATGTCGAACTGGCTGTGGGCCAGTCGGAGGTTGGCCGCGTCGTGGCTTTTCGTGAGGTGATACCACGAACCGGCCATCGCGGGGAAGGGGACCGCATCGTGCTCGCCCTCGTGTTCCATCGTCGCACCGCCCTCCGGAATCGGAAATCCGGGCGCGCCGTACACGCCGGTGGTGGTGGTCTCGATGAAATGGGTATCTGTGAAGCCGGCTTCGTGCAGACCCCACACCAGATTTCGCGTCGCCTGCAGGTTGTTGTGCTGGGTCTCGTTGGCGCGCTCGCCGTTGATCTGTGAGTAGGGTGCGGAAGGCTGGGCGGCGGTGTGGACGATTGCTCGCGGCTCGTGGACCGCGAGCAGCCGGTCCACGAACGCTCGGTCCGTGAGGTCGCCCTCGACAAAGGAGAGATTCGTGTAGCCCTGCTCCTCGGCGGCCGCCAGCCGGTCGTCCATCGAGGCGACCGCCGTGGCACTCGTCGCGCCGACGGAGGCGACCCACTCGCGGCGGGCGAAGTTGTCGACACAGAGCACCCGCTCGTCGGTTCGGTCGGCGATTCTGAGCGCGGTCGGCCAGCCGACGTAGCCGTCGGCCCCGGTGACGATGATGGTCATGAGTTACTCGCTGTCCGAGTAACCGAGCGGGTCGGCAAAAACGTTTGCCGTTCTCTCGCTTGCCACCGACGCTCGATAGTTCGGCTCCCGGAGGCGAGAGAAACGACTGTCACGGGCGGCTGAACGAGCGAAAAGGGTGACTGGGCGAACGCTATTCGACGGTCACACTTTTAGCGAGATTGCGGGGTTTGTCGATGGAGCGGCCGAGCTGGTCGGCGGTGTGGTAGGCCAGCAGTTGGAGCTGGACGTTGGCGAGGACGGCGGCGGTCCGGGGATGGGTTTCGGGGATCTCGAGTACGTGGTCGGCGTAGCGCTCGACGTCCGACTGCCCATCGGTGACGGCGATGACGGGCGCGTCGCGTGCCTCGACTTCCTTGACGTTGCCCACCGTCTTGCGCGCGAGTTCGCCGTCGCCGGTGGTGATGGCGACCACGGGCGTGTTGTCGGTCACGAGCGCGAGCGGGCCGTGTTTGAGTTCGCCCGCCGCAAAGCCCTCGGCGTGGCGGTAGGTGATCTCCTTGAGTTTGAGCGCGCCTTCGAGCGCCACCGGATAGTTCAGCCCGCGCCCGATGAAGAAGTACGCATTCGCGTCGAGATACGCCTCCGCGACCGCCTCGGCGGTCGAGTCGTCGATGACCTCTTGGACTGTGCTCGGAAGGTCACGCAGCGCGCCGAGCGTCTCGCGGTCGTGGTCGTCGGTGGCCGCGAGCGCGAAGAGGTTGAGCGCCGCCAGTTGGGAGGCGAAGGTCTTCGAGGCCGCGACGCCGATCTCGGGCCCCGCGCGTATGTAGAGGGTGTGGTCGCACTCGCGGGCAACCGTCGACCCCACCACATTCGTGAGCGCGAGCGTGCGCGCGCCGCGTCGCTGTGCCTCCCGGAGTGCGCTCAACGTGTCGGCGGTCTCGCCACTTTGAGTGACGCCAACGACGAGCGAATCGCCCAACGGCGGCGGCGAGGTGACGTACTCGCTTCCCAGAAACGCCTGAGCAGGGATGCCCGCCTCGCGGAACAGCTCCGCACCGTACAGCGCCGCGTGATAGGAGGTGCCACAGGCGACGAACTGCACGCTCTGCGGGCTGACGCCAGCGAGTTCCTCCAGTTCGACCTGCCCGCCGAGTTCGTCGACGCGCCCGCGCAGACACTGCCGGAGCGCGCGCGGTTGCTCGTGGATCTCCTTCAGCATGAAGTGGTCGTACCCACTCTTGCCCGTCTCCTCGGCGTCCCACTCGACCGTGTTGACGGTCTTTGTGACCGGCTCGCCGTCGACCGTCGAGACCGCCCAGCCCTCGCCGTCGATGCGTGCGACCTCGCCGTCCTCCAGATAGACCACGCGGTCGGTGAAGTGGCGGAAGGCGGGCACGTCGCTCGCGAGATAGGTCGCGCCGTCGTCGATGCCGAGCACTAATGGTGAGTCCTGTCTGGCACAGAACACCGCGTCGCTCCCCGCAAAGACGGCCGCGATGGCGTAGCTGCCCTCGATGCGCTCGGTCGCCGCGCGGAAGGCTTCTTCGTGACTCGCGCCGTCGGCGAGCGCCGACTCGATGAGGTGGGGCACCACTTCGGTGTCGGTGTCGCTCAGGAACTCGTGGCCCGCCGCCGTGAGTTCGTCCCTGATCTCCTGGAAGTTCTCGATGATACCGTTGTGGATGACCGCGACCTCGCCCTCGCAGTCGGCGTGTGGGTGGGAGTTGCGGTCGCTCGGCGGGCCGTGCGTGCTCCAGCGGGTGTGGCCGATGCCGACGTGACCGGAGAGCGTCGTGTCTTCGAGCGCCGCTTCGAGGTTTTTGAGTTCGCCCTCACGCTTTTCGATTTCGACGGTGCCGTTGGCGAGCGCGACGCCCGCCGAGTCGTACCCGCGGTATTCGAGCTTCGAGAGACCGTGCATCAGCACGTCCAGCGTCTCGTCGGGCCGGCCGACGCAGCCCACGATGCCACACATCAGCCCATCACCTCCGCGTCGGCGGGTATCTCGCCGCGCGCTCGCACGCCCGCGTGCAGTCGTGCGCCCGGACCGACCAGCGTGCCGGGTTCGAGCGTGACCCCACCTCCGGTGTCGACCCGGTCGGCGACGACCGCCCCGAGCGAGCGGTCCTCGTGGATGCGCGTTCCCACCCGGACGTCGGTCTGGCCGCCGGGCACGAGCGTGTCCGCCCCGAGGGTCACGTCCTGGCCGGCAATGCAGTCGAGTATCGTACTGCCCGGTCCGACGCGCGTGTCGCTATCGAGTACCGTGCGCGCGACGGTCGCGTTCGCCTCGACTGTGACGTTGCGTCCGAGCGCGACGTCCGGACCCACCACCGCACCGGGACCCACTTCGCAGTCCGGACCGACGACCACGGGAGCCTGTAGTGTCGCCGCCTCGTGGACGAGCGACGAGTCGTCGACCCAGACGCCCTGTTCGCGCGCCGGTTCGTCCACACGACCCCGTGCGAGGATTTCTTGAGTCACGGTCAGGAGGTCCCACGGGTAGGTGGCGTGTGGCGAGAGACCCTCGACGCGCACCCCACGGATGTCCTCGCCCGCGTCGATGAGCTGGGCGAGCGTGTCGGGCAGTTGGAGTTCGCCGTCGCGGCGGTCGGTCTCCTCGATGGCGTCGAAGATCGTGGTTCGAAAGGCGTAGACGCCGGCGTTGATGAGGCGATACTCGTCGGAATCGGGTTTCTCGACGATCTCGTCGATGCGGCCCTCGCGGAGGTCGACCGCTCCATACCTACTCACGTCGCGGTGTTCGAGCACGCCGAGCGTGGCGGCGGATGCGGGGTGGTTCTCGAACTCGGCGACGACGTCGGTGACCAGCCCGGCGTCGAGGACCCGGTCGCCGTTGACGAGCAAGAACGGCTCGTCGATGACCGAGCGCGCCTGCAGGAGGGCGTGGCCGCTGCCGAGCTGTTTGTCCTGGATCACGTAGTCGAGGGGCGTGTCGCGGTAGGTCGGTCCGAAGTGTTCCTGGACGCGGTCGCGCTTGTAGCCGATGACCACGGTGATCTCCTCGATGCCGGCGTCGATGAGGGCGTCGAAGACGTAGCCGAGGATCGGCCGGTTCGCCGCGGGCAACATCGGTTTGGGACGGTTGTGCGTCAGCGGGCGGAGGCGGTTTCCCTCCCCGGCCGCGAGGACGACGGCGGTGCGAACGCTCATTGAGTATCTGTCCACGGCGAGCGATTTCAACGTTCTGGCTGGCCGCTCGGGCTGGCACGAAACGACTCCGACGACGCTTTGAGGACCGCCCCGGAATCGCCGCCGTGTCCATCGGCAGCGTCGTCGCCGCCGTCCGGCGTCTGCTCGCGCCGGGCGGGGACCTCACCGAACGCGCGGTCACCAGCGGCGTCTGGGTCGCGCTCACGAACGTCGTCGACCGCGTGCTCCAGCTCGCGATGGTGCTGTTGGTCGCGCGCCTCATCGGTCCCGGCTCCTATGGGGTGATGGCGCTCGCACTGGTGGTGATGAGTGCGCTGACCCAGCTCTCCCGGTTGGGCATCGACGCCGCGCTCATCCAGCGCGAGGAGAGCGATGTGGATGCCTATCTCGACACGGCGTGGATGATGCAGAACGCGCGCGGGCTGGTTGTCGCGGCGGTACTGTTCGCCAGCGCGCCGGTGCTGGCCGGCTTCTTCGACGAGTCCCAACTCACGCCCGTCCTGCGCGTGCTCGCGCTCTCGCCGCTGCTGTCCGGTCTCCAAAATCCCGGACTGCTCTATCTCAAGAAGGACCTCCGCTTCGACAAGCAGTTCGTCTACACCATCGCGGGCACCGTTCTGTACGTCGCGGTCGCGCTGGCCGTCGCGCTCGTCACCAGGTCCGTGTGGGCGCTCGTCTTCGGACTGGTCGCCAGCGATTTCGCTCGACTCGTGGTCTCCTATCTCATCGTCGACTACCGGCCGCGACCCCGCTTCGACGTCGACCACGCGCGCGAACTGTTCGGCTACGGCAAGTGGATCTTCGCTTCCGGCGTCGTCCTCTTTCTCATCATGGAGGGCGACGACGCCTTCGTCGGCTGGTATCTCGGGACCGCCGTCGTCGGTCTCTATCAACTGGCCTACCGCGTCTCGAACGCGCCCGCGACCGAGGTCACTCAGACCATCTCCAGCGTGGTCTTTCCGACGTATGCGAAGATGCAGAGTGACGACCGCCAACTCAGGGATGGCTTCTTCAAGACCGTTCAGCTCACGACGTTCGTCTCCTTCCCGATCGCGGTCGGCATCGCCGCCGTCGCGCCGACGTTCGTCGATACGTTCCTCACCGAGCAGTGGGACGCGATGGTCCCCATGATCCAGCTGCTCGCCGCGTGGGGGCTGCTGCGCTCGCTGGGTGCGACCACCGGCCCGCTCTTTCAGGCCATCGGCAAACCCGACGTCCCCACCAAGATCCAGTTCGGAAAGTTACTGATTATCGCGGCATTCATCTACCCCGCGACGGCGCGCTACGGCGCGGTCGGCACGGGACTGGTCATCGTTGGCAACTCGCTCGTGTTCTCCGAGCCGGTCGCGACGTATCTGGCGACGCGAGCGGTCGACGGCTCGTATGCGCGACTCCTTCGCCTCGTCGCCTACCCGGCCCTCGCCAGCGCCCCGATGGGGCTGGCCGTCGTCGGCGTCCACCGCGCGGGCGTCGCCACGGGCGTCGTCGAGTTCGTTCTGTTAGTGCTCGTCGGCGTCGCCGTCTACGCCGCGCTCACGCTCGCGCTCGAACGTTTTTCGAACTACGACAGCGTGGCGCTCTGCCGGCGGCTGGCCACGACCGTCCTCTCGTGACTCAGCCCATCCGCGGCAGCCCGCCGAAGTTCAGCATTACCGACTTCGTCTGGGTGTACTCCTCGTAGGTTTCCTCCGAGAGTTCGCGCCCGAGCCCCGACCGCTTGTAGCCACCGTGGGGAACGGGTTCGAAGAGGTCGTTGTAGGTGTTCACCCACACCGTGCCGGCGTCGAGTTCCTCGGCGACCCCGTGGGCGGTTTCGAGGTTCTCGGTCCAGACCCCCGATGCCAGCCCGTACTGGGTCTCGTTCGCCCGTGCGAGCATCTCGTCTTCGTCCTCCCAGCGAAGCACCGACAGCACTGGCCCGAAGACCTCCTCGCAGGCCACGGTGTGGTCGTTTGTGACATCCTCGATGATGGTCGGCTCGACGAAGGGCGCGCCCTCCAGATCGGCGTCGTCGGGTGCGCCACCGCCGTACCTGACCGTCGCGCCCTCGGCCTTCGCGGTCTCGACGTACGAGAGCACCTCCTCGCGGTGGTCGGCGTCCACGAGCGGTCCCATGTCGGTCCGGCCTTCGAGCGGGTCGCCCACGGTGAGACCGGCGGTGCGCTCCTCGAACAGTTCCATGAACTCCTCGTAAACGTCCTCGTGGAGGAACATTCTCGAGCCCGCGGTACACTGCTCGCCCTGATTGAACCAGATGCTGATGACCGCTCCCTCGACCGCTTTCTCCAGATCGGCGTCGGGATAGACGATGTTCGGACTCTTCCCACCGAGTTCGAGCGACACGGGCGTGATGGTCTCGGCGGCGTTTTTCATGACGTGTTCGCCGGCCCGCGTCGAACCGGTGAGCGAGAGTTTGTCGATGTCGTGGTGGGAAGTGATGGCGTCACCGACCTCGCTGCCGGCACCCGTCACGACGTTCACGGTGCCTGAGGGCAGTACCCCGTCGACGATTTTGGCGATTTCGAGCGTCGAGAGCGCCGCGCGCGAGGAGGGTTTGAACACCACAGTGTTGCCGGCGGCGAGCGCGGGGGCCATCTTCCAGCCGACGAACATCGCGGGGAAGTTCCACGCGCTGATCTGGCCCACCACCCCGTGTGGCTCCTGTTTGGTGTAGGCGAGTTTGTCCGATCCCATCGGCGGGAGTCGGCCCTCCGATTCGGTGCGCGCGAGACTCGCAAAGAACCGGAACTGCTCAACCATGATGGTCGCGTCCACGAACGCCGAGTGCTGGTTGGCCTTGCCCATCTCCAGACTGTCGATGCGGGCGATGCGGAGCTTTTCGTCCTCCAGTTCGTCGGCCACCTCCAACAAAAGATCCGAGCGCTGACGCGGCGATTTCTGACTCCACGTGCCCTCGAAGGCCTCACGCGCGCTCGCCACCGCCCGGTCGACGTCCGCGGGTGTACCGCGCTGGAAGTCGGCAAGCGCTTCGCCCGTGGTGGCGTCGGTCGCGGTCATCGTTTCGGTACTCTCCGATTCGACCCACTCGCCGTCGATGAGGTGGCCGTATTCGTCCTCGGAAATCGCGCTTTCTGCCGTGTTGCGATGCTTCTCGACGATTTCCTCACTCACTCGACCGTCGTCGGTGTATTCCTCTTGCATGGTGTGGCTGACTGTCGTGCCCGTCAACCGGTCCCGTTCCAGCATAACAGTTCTCACGGCTATGCACGGTGGTTTAGGACCCGCGAATCACAACACGTGAGTGTCCAGCGCACGTTTCGAGTTCATGTCCATCCTCGACGACGCGCGGGCCGTCATCGACAGCGGCCCCGTCTGTGATTGCTGCCTCGGGCGCGTCTTCGCCGACCGGAGCTTCGGTCTCACGAACGACGCGCGCGGCCGTGCGCTCCGAACCACGGTCGCGCTCGACGCGGACGAACCGTTCGAGGAATCCGACGAGTGCTGGGTCTGTGAGGGCGAGTGCAACCGCTTCGACGCATGGGCCGAGCGCGCGGTCGACGCGCTCGAGGGCGTCGAGTTCGAGACCTATCAGGTCGGCACGCGCGTCCCGCCGCTGATCGAGGAGAACGACCGCCTGCTCCGCGAGGACAGCGGCTTGCCCACCGACGCCGGCGAGTCGTTCAAATCGGAACTGAACCGCGAGGTCGGCAAGCGCGTCGGCGAGCGCACGGGGACGGAAGTCGACTTCGAGCGCCCGGACGTGCTCGCGCTCGTCAACCTCGACCGCGGCGACGTCGACGTGCAGGTGAACCCGGCGTTCGTCTACGGTCGGTATCGAAAACTCGACCGCGGGATTCCACAGACAGAGTGGCCCTGCCGAGAGTGTGGCGGCAGCGGCAAACAATTGGCTGCGGACGGCGGCGAGGAGTCCTGTGACTACTGCGGCGGCAGCGGCTACCTCTACGCCGAGAGCGTCGAGGAACTGACCGCGCCGGTCGTGAAGGAGGCGATGGACGGTGCCGAAGCAGTGTTTCACGGCGCAGGGCGCGAGGACGTCGACGCCAGAATGATGGGTACCGGCCGCCCCTTTGTGATCGAAGTCAAACACCCCCAACAACGGGCGGTCGACACCACGAAACTCGAAGCCGACGTCAACGAGTTCGCCGAGGGAACAGTTGAAATCGAGGGGTTGCGGCGCGCCACCCACGAGATGGTCGAGCGCGTGAAGGAACTCGACGCGCACAAGACCTACTCGATGAGCGTGGAGTTCGCCACACCGGTCGAGGAGGAAGTGTTCGACGAGGCACTCGACGCCCTCGACGGCGCGCGCATCGAACAGCACACCCCACAGCGGGTGGACCACCGGCGGGCGAGTCGCACCCGCGAGCGCGACGTCTACGAGATCGAAGGCGAACTCGACGACGCGCGCCACGCTACCGTCGAACTCCGCGGTGCCGGCGGTCTCTACGTCAAGGAGCTGATGAGCGGCGACGAAGGGCGGACGGAGCCGAGTCTCGCGGGCTTGGTGGGCGTCGACTGCGAGGTGACGGCCCTCGATGTGCTCGCCGTCGCGGGCGAGGACGAGCGGTTCGACCACCCGGACTATCTCGTCGAAAGCGAAGCGGACGAATAGCCCGCTTCGAGTTCCCTCGCGCCGCGCTCGCCCGACCACGGGAGTTATGGCGCTCCTCGCTGTCCCGTGGGCATGATCGACTGGCGACGGATCGACCACGTGCAGGTGACGATTCCATCGAACGCGATGGACGCGGCCCGCGAGTTCTACGGCGACGTGCTCGGTCTCACAGAACGCGACCAACCCGACTCGTTCGGCGAGGGTGACACCGCCTGGTTTCGCGCCGACGACGTCGAGATTCACCTCGCCGTCGAGCCATCGAGAGAGCGCTCGCGGCGACATCCCGCCTTCGAGGTCACGGACGTCGCCGCGGCACGCGCCCACCTCGAAGCCCACGACATCGAGACGGTCGAGGAGCCGAAGATCCCCGGCCGCGAGCGGTTTTCCTTCCGTGACCCGTTTGACAACCGCATCGAACTGCTCCAGCGAGCGTGACCGAGGACCGCTCGACTCCCGATGGCGAGACGGCCACGAAACGGTTCGGCGTCGACGAGGCGGGTCGCGGCCCCGTGCTGGGGTCGCTGTTCGTCGCATGCGTCAGCGCCGATCCAACTACTCTCCCCGCGGGTATCGACGATTCGAAGCGACTCACGTCGACTCGCCGCGAGGCGCTGGCCGCCGAACTGCGCGCCGACGAGCGCGTGTCGGTCGCCATCGTCGAAGTCACGTCCGAGGCGATCGACGACGGGAGCCTGAACGCGCTCACGGTCACGGCGATGGCCGACGCCATCGACCGCGTGGCCCCCGACTGTGCGGGCGTCGTGGACGCCTGCGACACCGACGCGGGGCGATTCGGCCGGCGAGTCGCGTCGGAAACCGCCTCCGAAGTCGAAATCGTGGCCGAACACGGAGCCGACGAGACACACGAGATCGTCGGCGCGGCGAGCATCGTGGCGAAGGTCGCCCGCGACGAACACGTCGCCGGATTCGCTGCCGAGCACGGGCCGGTGGGCAGCGGCTACCCGAGCGACGGGACCACCCGCGCATTCCTCCGGGAGTACGTCCGCGAACACGGCGACCTTCCGCCGTTCGCGCGCGTGTCGTGGCAGACGAGTCGGGACATCCTCGAAGCCGCCGATCAGTCGGCACTCGCGGATTTCTGAGTCACCGCCGGAGTACGACCCGCACCACCGCCGCGGTCAGTCGCAGGGCTGTTCGAGGGGAGAGTCGTGAGTTACGGCCAATCGGGGCCGACGTCGACGAGCGCGGCGCTCACGTTCCAGAGCTGTTCGCGCAGTCGGTCGTCGCCGACACGCGGGTCGGGGTCGGCCGGATCGCGGCCCTCGAAGTACGTGTGGGTGGTGTCGGGGTCGACGGCGAGATCGACGAGCGGGGCGGCGGCCGCCGGAACCGTGGTGCCGGCGATGGGAAGGCGTGCGGCGAGGGCCATGAACGTCCGGACGGGCAGCGCGGCGTGTCGGTAGAGGCCGCTGCCGGGCACGAACCCCGGATGGACGGCGTTGACGGGGAGGTCGACTCGCGCGGCGAGTTCGGTGGTGAAGAGCAGGTTCGCCAGTTTCGAGCGCGCGTAGGCCGCGAACGCCTCGTAGTCCGCTTCGAGCCGCAGGTCCGCGAAGTCGACCTCGCCGCGGCGGTGCACGGTCGAGGAGGTGTTCACGATGCGGGCGCCGGGAGTGTCGGCGAGGAGACCGAGCAGGTCGTGGGTGAGCAGGTACGGCGCGAGGTGGTTGACCGCGAGGGTCAGTTCGTGGCCGTCGGTCGTGAGCCGACGGGCGTCCTGCGAGCAGGCGGCGTTGTTCACGAGTACGTCGAGGCGGTCGTACCGGTTCCGGAACTCGTCGGCGAGCGCGCGTACGGTCGCCATCGACGCGAAATCCGCACGGAAGAGTTGCGCACTGCCGCCGGCCCGCTCGATTTCGGCGACGGTTTCCTCCCCGCGCTCGCGCGAGCGCCCGGTCACGACGACGTGCGCTCCACGAGCGCCGAGTCGGCGAGCCACTTCGCGCCCGATGCCACCCGTCGCGCCGGTGACGAGCGCGACCTGACCATCCATCGCCTCGGAATCGTTCATACCGATCGAGCGCGCGCAGCGGGCATAACGGCGACGGAACCGACAGACCGTAGTTCGCGCACACCGAAGGCTGGCCAATGAGTTCGCTGGCCGAGGACTGGCGGGCCGACCTCGATGCGGTCGACGGCCGCCTGATAGACGACTACCAGAGCGGGTTTCCGGTCGAGGAGCGGCCGTTCCGCGCGGTCGGCGCGGCGCTCGGCATCGACGAGGACGAGGCGCTCGCCCGCGTCGTGGCGCTCCGCGAACGAGGCATCTTCCGCCGGTTCGGCGCGGTGCTCAACCCGCCCGTCATCGGCTCCTCGACGCTCGCGGCGGTGCAGGCCCCCGAGGAGCGCTTTGCGGAGATCGCCGAGATCGTCAACGACCACCGCCAAGTGAACCACAACTACCGGCGCGACCACGACTGGAACATGTGGTTCGTCGTCACCGCCGGTTCGCGCGAGACGCGCGACGCGATCCTCGCCGACATCGAGGAGCGGACTGGATGTCCGGTCTTGAACCTTCCGATGCTGACTGATTTCTACATCAACCTCGAGTTCCCGGTCGTGAACGCCGACCGCTTCGCCCGCGAGTCGAGCGGCGGGGGCGAGGACGTGCGCGCGACCGCCATCAGCGAGTCCGCGACGGGTGACCTCTCGGCACTCGACGCGCGACTCCTGCTGGCCATCCAAGGTGGGTTCCCGCTGACGGCGACGCCCTACTGCGACATCGCCGCAGAACTCGATGCTTCGACCGACGCGGTGCTCGACGCCATCCACCGGTTGCGCGAGACGGGCTGTATCAAGCGCATCGGCTGCGTCGTCAACCACGTCGTTACGGGCTTCGACGCCAACTGCATGGTCGTCTGGGACGTGCCCGACGACGATCTCGATAGCCGCGGGACCGAGGTCGGCGCGCTGTCCTACGTGACGCTCTGCTATCACCGCCCGCGCAGACCCGAGCAGGGGTGGCCGTACAACCTGTTCACGATGATTCACGGCCGCGACGCCGACACGGTCGACGAGAAGATCGACGACCTCGCCGGCGAACACCTCCCTTACGCCCACGAACGGCTCTACTCGACGGAAACGCTGAAACAGACCGGCGCACAGTACGAAGAGTTGCTCGGGAACTGAATCGGTCGTTCGCCCCGTTTGGTGGCTGTTGCTTTTCGTCCGGATTTCGTGGAGTGGTTCGCGGAGCGAATCCGAGCCGAAAAAGCGGTGAGACGTGAGGCTTCACGGCGCTGTACGGGGTGATCACGGTGATCGAGCACCGCAGGTACGACGGCGGATCGAAAGCGGGTGTGCGAGAATAGTTCTCGTCGGTTCTGCAAGCAACAAATATAACCCACACAGCCTTGAGTCATGGATAAGACATGACTGATATCAATCGGAATCGGCGACGATTCCTGCAACTCACCGGCGCGACGGCCCTCGCAGCCGGCGTCGGAGCGGCGGTCTCGGGGTCCGCCGGCGCGCAGGCGTCGGCGTGGACCATCGCCGACTCGCCGACGGACAAGACGCTCCATGACGTGGTGCAGTCAAGCGAAGGGCCGTACGCCGTCGGTAGCGGCGGGAAAGTGCTCGCGCGCCGGGCCGACGGCTGGGAGGTCGTCGTCCAGAAGGGACCCACGGTCGAATCGAACACGCTGCGGGGAGCCGGCGTCACCGACGACGGGAAGACCGTGTGGTTCGCCGGCGGGTCGGGCGTCGTCGCCCAGTACGACGTGGTCGAAGAGCAGCTCACCGACTACTCCGCGCCGATGGGGAAGACGAGCACGTGGGAGGACGTCGCCGTCACAGGAAAAGCGGGAGCCGAGACCGTCCACCTCGTCAACGGCTCCGGCGAGGTCTTGAACGGAACCAAGACCGATTCAGGGGGAATGGACTGGGGCGAGGTGCAGAAACCGCCGGCAGGAGAGAGCGCCGACGGGTCGAGCATGAAGGGCATCGACTTCGCCAGCGCCTCGGTCGGGCACGTCTCGAACACGAGCACGAAGGTCTACGAGACGACTGATTCGGGAGGGAGCTATCGGGAGATCGGCATCGACGGCGGCAGCGTCGGGCTGTACGGCGTGGCGAGCGTGAGCGAATCGGACGTCAACGTGGTCGGCGGCAGCGGCACCATATATCGCTACGACGGATCGACGTGGACGCCGATGGAGGCCGGGCAGAGCACCATCTACGGCATCGACCGCGACGGGAGTGCGGGACTGGCCGTTGGATCGGGCGGGCGCGTCTACGACCGGGCCAGCCCCGGCACGTGGACCAAGGCCGAGACGCCAACGAGCAAGAAGCTCCGGGGAGCGGCGCTCGACACCGCCGGAGGCTACCCGGACGTCGCCGTCGGCTCCGGTGGAACCATCATCGAACGCGGCGAGTACACCGCCGACCCACCAGCCGAGAAAGAGCCACGGCCCGACCCGGCCGAGTGGACCGAGGCGAGTTCGTCGACGGGCAAGACGCTCAATGATACCGTCCAATCGAGTCAGGGACCGTACGCCGTCGGCGGTGGCGGGCGCGTCCTCGCGCGGGGTTCGACGGGCTGGACGACCGTCGTCGAGAAGGGGCCCACGGGCCAGGGCAACACCCTCACCGGCGCGGCCGTGACCGACGACGGCAAGCACGTCTGGTTCGCCGGCGGCAGCGGCGTCATCGGCGAGTACGACGTCAAGAGCGGGACGAAAACCGACTACTCGAAGCCCGAAGGGGAGACGAGCACGTGGGAGGACATCGCGGTGGTCGGCAGCGCCGGCAGCGAGACGGTCTTCTTGATCAACGGCTCCGGCGAGTTCTTCTCCGGAACCAAGACTGCATCGGGCGGGATGAACTGGGGCGACATCATCAAACCCGGCGGCGGCTCCAGCGCGAAGGGCATCGACTTCATCGACCGGAGTACGGGCTACGTCTGCGATACGAACGCGAAGGTCTACGAGACGACCGACGGTGGGGATAGCTGGGCAGAGATCGGTATCCAGGGTGGAAGCGTCGGGCTGTACGACGTCGCTGCCGTGAGTCCCGAGGAGATCGACGTCGCGGCCGGCGACGGCTCCATCTTCCACTATAATGGAGCGGTCTGGACGAAACTCTACGCCGGCGGGAACGCGCTCAACGCCATCACCCGCGAGGGAGAGAAGGGCCTCGCGGCCGGCGGGGGTGGCACGGTCTTCGAGCGCACCGGAACGGGCTGGCAGCCCGACGAAACGCCCGTGAGCAACACCCTGCAGGGCGTCACGTTCGACACCACGGGATCGTACCCGGACGTCGCCGTCGGTTCCAGTGGAACCATCATCGAACGCGGCGAGTACACCGCCGCGCCCGAGCCGATCGGTGACTTCGAGAATCCTCCACAGGACCTCGATGGCGACGGGAAATACGAGGACGTCGACGGCGACGGCGAACTGACGAAGGCCGACGCGGAGGCGCTGTTCGACAATCTCGATGACCCAGCGGTGACGAACAACGCCGCAGCGTTCGATTTCAACGGCAACGGTCGCATCGACTACGACGACATCGTGACGCTCGACAACATGGCCGAGTGAATCGATGGGCGACGACAGCAGATACCAAATGAGCGAAGACAGACGGTTCGGCGGCTGGAATCGAGCGGCAACAGTAGTGATGATTGGTCTCGTCGTGGCGTCGCTGGCGGTCGCGGGCGTGGCCGTCAGCGGTCCCTTGGTCGGCCAGAGCGTGGCACAGACACAGGAACCGGCGACCATCGCCGCCGGGAGTACGAGCACGTCGCCGGGGGCGAGCGCGAGCGTCGACCTGACGCTCTCGACCGCCCCGGAGGGGGTGTCGGGCTACGACCTCGTGGTGCGGCTGGCCGACCCAAGCGTGGGAACCATCACGAGCGCGTCGGTCGCCAGCGAGTTCGGTCTCGACAGGGTATCGGTCAGCGACGACGGTACGACGGTGATGCTCGCGGGTGTCGACAACGACGAGAACGTCCAGCCGGGCGCGACGGACGTCCAACTGGGAACCGTCGAGCTGACCGGTGAGAGCGCGGGAACGACGCAAGTCGTTGTCGAGGAGGTCAACCTCGATGACGACGACGGCAATGCCGCCAACCCCGGGACTACACCCGGAACGCTGACGGTCGCCGGTGCGGGAACCGACACGCCGACCGGGACGGCCACGGCAACCGAGACGCGTACCGCGACCGAAACGGCCACGCCAACGGCGACCGATACACCGACCAGCACAGAAACGACCGCGACGACCGATACAGCCACCACGAGTACGACAACCGAAACGGCGACCGCGACGGAGACGGCGACCGAAACGACCACGCCGACCGACACCGAGCAGCCGACCGGCACCGAGACCGCGGGTCCAACGGCGACGCCGACCGATACGACGACGCCGACAAGCACGGCGGAGTCGACGACTGCCGAAACGGAGACCGCAACTGAAACCGAGACCCCAACGGGGACCGATACGAGCGCACGGACGGCCACGACGGAGCCGACCGACACGGCCGGTGAGACGACCGCAGCGGAGACCGAGGCGAAAACGGACGAGAGCGGAACGGAGACGACCAGCGAGGGCGGCAGCGGCGGCGCGGAAACGAGCGACGGTGCAGCGGATGACGATGCAACGGATGGATCGCTCGACGAACGCGCGGTCGCCGAATCGCTGGCCGGAAGCAGTCTCTCGGACGGGCAGGTCGAGGGAGTGAGCGCAGCGCTCTCGGCGAGCGGTCTCACCGACGACCGGACGACGGCCATCACCGACGCGCTCGCCGGCGACGGACTGAGCGACGAGCAACGCGGCGCAATCGCCGATACCATCGCGGACGGCGATCTCTCGGATCAACAGTTCGTGGCGCTGAGCGAGGCGCTCGCAGACGGCAGCCTCACGACCGCCGAACGCGACGCGCTCGGCTTCCTCGGCAGCGACGGGGCGACCTACTACCAGATCGACCTCGTGCGCGGCGAGCCGATCGAGCAGTTGCGCGGGCCGAACGGTACCTACACGAACGACCAGTTGGTCCGGTTCGCCCACGGCAGCAGCGAGGAGCCGATCACGCGGCGCTCCGTGGGCGAGTTCACCACCGACGCGGCGCTCGCCGAGCGCATCGAGAGTCGGAACATCACCGTCGAAAACGGCACGGCGAGCACGACGTTCACCGTCGCCGAGGGCGAGTCGGTGACGCTCTCGCTGGTGAGCTACACGAAACCCGGCCCGGTGTGGTCGCCCGCGACCGAGCACCTCCAGGAGTACGTCGACGGCGAAACCCGAACGTTCGAATCGGGCACGCACACGCTCCGCGTCGATCTGCCGCAGAACGCGACCGACGAAGAGAGATAGCTAGCCACACGATTCGAGACGGATAGCAGACTGCGAAACGGTTCACCGGTTGTTTTTCGGTCGCAGTCGAAAAAAGTAGGGGAGAGACGACGGTTCCCGAGCGGTGCGTACACGATCCGGTAGCATCGCTTTCGCGTGGACGGTGGTCGAGACGGTCAGCGGTCGGCGGTCGTGAACAGCAGCGGTGCGACCAGCAGGAGACCGAGCCCGAGATAGAGGTAGTGGCCGGGACCGTCAATGCTCGGGACGACCGCGAACAGCAGGCCGAACGTCATCGTCTGGAGAGCGAGCACCTTTCCGGACCGCTGGGTGAGCGCGGCGAGCGTCGCCAGCACGAACACGACCAACAGCACCTGCCCGAAGTTGTACTGGAGCAGGAATTTGTCGAGCACCTGCAGCGGTAGCGTGAACATCCTCGTCAGGGGATGGGTCGGTCGCCGATTTCAAGGTTACGACCCGTCGCTGCGCGCGCCGAGGTCGATGGGTCGGATCCAACGATACCAGACGAACAGCGCCATCGCCAGATAGCCGACGCCCCAGACGAGCATTCCGATGGTGTCGAAGCCGAGCGACGAGAGCGCGTAGTCGGCCATACCGGGAACGACGACACCGGTGGCGACCACGAGACCGAACAGCAGGCGCTCGTCGATGGTCACGGGCGACCCACCCGACGGCTGCGACGTCGTGAACGGTTCATGCCTACGGAAGGGTCTCGAAGCGCCTCAATTTCTCGGTTCGAGGCCGCCGGGCGAACGGTTCGGTTTCGGTCGGTTCGCGCCGAAACGGTGGGAAACGGCGGGCAACGGTGCTCGTGATTCAAGGCCCAGTCGTGTCTCGGTCCACCCGTGACGGCGGGGATGCCCGCACCGCCCGCCGACAGCCCCACCATGACAGCCACCGACTTGACGCCCGACCGCACCGCCCCCGCCGTCGGGGACGTTCTCTACGAGACCCGCAGTCACGAGCGCTACGCCGTCGTCGTCGCCACCGACCCGGTCGGCGTGACCCTCCGCCGGAACGGGAGCGAGCAGTTCGTCCCGCACGCGATGTTCGGGCGGTGGAACGACAGCTCGCTGCGAGTGGAGCCGGCGCTGGCCGAACATCACGGAACCGAGACGACGGCCCGTCGAAACGAGCGGCTGGACCACGGACGGGAGTTCGCGCCCGCCGCAGCGGTCCGCTGTCGTCACTCCTGACGGCGTCGCGGTCCGACCCGCCCGCATCACTCGATAATCCACACAAAGCTTATGCTCTCAGAGCGCCAACTACTGGTTGGAGCGCGGCGCGCTCCCCGGACAGCGGGGTTCCGTTGCGTGGCATCACCTGTAACTTTCCCCTGCTGTCTTTTTCGACGAATCAGCGACGAGCGACACGACAGTCGACACGAAAACAGTTGTAGACGAATCGGTCAACGGGATGTAAACCACGCGAAGACGGCCCGACTCTCTACGTTCTCGATGCGCACCAAAAATGGGCCGACGCGGATTTGAACCAGAGCAAGACGGTCGCGTTCGCTTCGCTCACGCGCTGCGACTTGCAGGGCTCAAATCCGGTTGCGTTCACGTTTCGCTCCTCACGTCCGTTTTCCATGACTTCGCTTCGCTCCTCACGACGTTTCACTCGCTTTGTTCGTGAAACCGTCGCAGAAACGTGGGCCAACGCGGATTTGAACCGCGGACCTCCCGGTTATCAGCCGAGCGCTCAACCTAACTGAGCTATTGGCCCGACACTCGCCGTTGCTCCCATCCGCTTGTAAGCGTTTCTTTTCGAGCTCTCACTCCCGGCTCGGGTCGCCGTCCGGGTCGTGGACCTCGTAGCTCTCGGCATCGACGTCGTAGGTGTCCTCCTCGTCGGGGAAGCCGCCACCGTAGGCGACGCCGCTGGCGATCCCGCCCATCTTCCGGTCGAGGTACGGGATCACGAGCCATCGCTTGATCGCCTTACGGACGGGCCAGCGCGTCACCGGCACGACCAGCACCAACCCGACGAGGTCGGTCACCAGCCCCGGCGTGAGCAAGAACGCGCCCGCGGCGATGAGCAACCCGCCGTCGAGCAGTTCGTCGCCCGGCAGCGAGCCACGCTGGATCTGGCTCTGGATCTTCTGAGCCGTGTGGCGGCCCTCGGCGCGGACGAGTAACATTCCGATGAGCGCCGTGAGCACGACCAGCGCCACCGCCCCGACCCAACCGAGCGGCGTCTGCGTCGCCACCGCGACGAGCACCACCATGTCGAACAGCGGGATCAAAAGGAGCAATCCGAGTATCCGGAGCAGCATGGCTCACCTACTGGTCGCGCACGCAAAACCCTTTCCTGACGGGCGTGATCGAATCGTTCCGTGGCCTCACGTGATGAACTCCCGATGAGTTTATTGTGGTGGGATGGGACAGGGAGACAATGGCGGACCTCAGCGACCTCGGTCTCTCCGAGTACGAGGCACGCGTCTATCGGGCGCTGCTCGACACCGGTCCAACGACCGCAAAGGAGCTGTCCCGCGCCAGCGGCGTGCCGATGGGTCGCATCTACGACGTGCTCGCGAGCATCGAGACCCACAGCCTGATACGGTCACAGGACGCCTCCCGGCCCAAGAAGTATGTCGCGGTCGAGCCGGAGACGGCCCTCTCGCGGCTGCTCGAGGATCGCCGGCGCGAACTCGACGCCAGAGCCGACCAGTACGAACAAGTCGTCGAGGAACTCGTGAGCGAACTCGACGCCACCCAGCGGACCGACGAGCGGTTCTGGACGGCTGCGGTCGGGCCCGCCGAGACCATCGACCTGCTTGAAGAGCGCATCGCGGCCGCCGACGACAGCGTGGTAATGGTCGCGGCGGCGCTGTCGGCACAGTTCGACACGGACGCGGTCGGCAACCGCGTCGCCGAGCGGCTGAACGCGGCCATCGAGCGCGGCGTCGACGTCTCACTGCTGATGCGCCCCGAACTCGTCGCGGCACTGCCCGAAACGGTCGGCGAGCGCTACGTGAACGCGCTCTCGCCACACGAACGGTTCAGCACGCGCACGAGCGAGACTGTCGAGCGCACGTTCACGATGATCGACGGTGTCGAGACTTGTATCGAGGTGCCACACCCGCTCGACAGCACGCAGTTGTTCGCGATGATCGACATCAAAGACCGGTCGTTCGCCGCCGACATCACCCGCGAGTTCGAACCGCGCTGGGAGCAGGCCGAACCGCTCGAACTGGGCTAGTCGTCGGCCGGAACCGTATCGTCGAGTTCGGAGCGGAGTTGGCCGACGGTCGCAACGCGCTCGGCGTGGGCGTTGTGCTGGTGGATCGATTCGTCGTTCGACTGTTTCATCGTCACCACCGCCTCGTCCGCGAGGTCGGGGAACTCGCCCACGACGCCCTCGGCCATGTCGCGCACGCAGTCCTCGACGAACTTCGCGTTTTCGTGGGCGGCCTCGGTCATGTGGTCCTCGTCGGGGCGCTTGGCGAGGTTGTAAATACGGGCGCTCATCGAATCGCGTGCCACGTCGAGGAGGTCGTGAAAGTCGACTTCGGGCGCGCCGTCGCTCCGTATCCGGAGGGTCGCGTGCCCGCGCTGGGAGTGGCCGGCCTGTGGCACCTCCTCCAAGAACTGCTCGGTGGTCTCGTCGTCGACGCCCAACTCCGAAAGAGTATCGCGGGCGCGCGAGGCCGACATGCCCTGCGAGCACGGACAGACCGTCATGCCCGTGACTCTGGTACCGATCTCCTCGGTCGTTCCTTCCTCGGTCGCGCAGGCGCTGGCGATGATGGTCGCCGTTCCTTGGGTCTCCTTGTCGCTCGCGGGCGTCCGTTCGCGCGTGACGTACTCGGCTTCCATCTCGACCGTCGCCTCGGTCGTGTACTCGTGTTTGTCGAGCAGGCGCTCGGCGGCGTCGCCACAGACGTCCTCCACGCGATAGGCCGGTTCGGCGACGGCCGCCTCTAGGGTCTCGTCGATGACCTCCATGTTCCGGCTCATGTCCGCGCCCTTGCGCCACGAGGGTAGGTCGACGAACACCTCGAAGGTCGCCATCAGGACGATGGGGCGCTTTTCCTCCCGACCGAGTTTGACGAGTTTCTCGACGTCGGTGACGCCGACGTGGTTGAGTCCCACAGTGACATCGGGCTTGGCGGCCTGTACGTCCGGCAGCTGCTGGCTCATTCGGCTGTTCGTTGGTGCTCCTCCCCGTTACACCTTGCGAAAGTCTCCCAGTAACGCGCGTCAGTCGAGTTTGTCGAGCGCGCTGAAGAACTCCAGCGGCGGGCCAGCAATACGGGTCGGTTCGTCGGCGGCACTCACCGTGACCGTCGCGGGTGCGTCGAGCGGGGCGCGGGTGCGGCCGTCGGCGACGACCACCGTGTCGCCGTCGGCGGCAGAGATGACGATCTCGCTGTCGCGGGCGACGACCAGCGGTGGCATTGGATCGGTCGCAGCCATGTCCGTGACGACGAGCGCCGGCACGTCGGGATGGACCAGCGGGCCGCCCTCGCTCAAGTTGTAGGCCGTGCTTCCGGTTTGTGTGGCGACGAGCACGCCGTCGGCATGGCTATCGAGATACTCGCTGCCGTCGATCTCGACGGTGAACGCCGCGCCGCGACCGGGACCGGGACCGCGCTGCCCCATCACGACGATTTCGTTGAGCGCGAGCGGCAGCGAGACGTCCTCGCCAGCGACGCGCAGTCGGGGTACGGTCCGGGTCCGTGGCTCGCCCGCGCGCTCGATGTGGTCGAGTTCGCGCGTGAGTTCGGCGAGCGCGTCGGCCGGCGAGGTCGCGTTGAGGAAGCCGACCTCACCGAGGTTGACCCCCATGATCGGCGTCGTGCCGACCTCGCGGGCGGTGAACAAGAAGGTGCCGTCGCCGCCGATGGAGAGCACGAGCGTGCAGTCGCCCATCTCTGCGACGGGGTAGCCATCGACCGCGAGCACGTCGGCGGTCGCCTCGTCGAGCCACACCTCGGCATCCGACTCGCGGAGGTGTTCGCGGACCTCGGCGGCGAGCGTGGCCGCCCGCTCGTTGCCTCGCCGGGCGACGATACCGACCCTCATCGCCCCTCTTTCACCCCCCGCGAGCAAAAAGCGCGTGGTCCGTCCGCGCCGTGGGCGGTGGCCGCCGGGCGGTAGTGGGAGCAGTGGGGTGCCTGGCGGATGAAGGGCGAGGGGCGTGGCACGAGCAGTGGGCGGCGCTCGCTACGCTTGCGCCGCCAAGCGAACGGGGAGCGGAGCGACCCGTGAGCGGAGTGAGTGCCGCGACCGAAGGGAGTGCGCCGAGGGCTTCAGCGGTGCTGTGCGGTCGGCGGTTGCGGAGGCAGTGCGGGAGCGTCAGCATCCGCGCGAGTGGAGCGAGCGCGGAGCGCGAGTGAGCGGGACGTTTTTAGCGTAGCTTTTTGCGAGGAGTGGTTCGCGCGAAGCGCGAACCCGAAGAAGTAAAAAGGTACCACGGGCACGGTGGGATTCGAACCCACGGCCGTCGGATTAGAAGTCCGACGCTCTATCCGGGCTGAGCTACGTGCCCTCTGGGGTGTCTGAGAGCGAGTGGTTCAAAAGCAATTGGGTCCGGTGCGGAGCGTTTAACAGCGATTCCATCCTTCATCCTGCAATGAGCGTCATCGGTATCGTCGGCTTGCCCGGCAGCGGCAAGAGCGAGGCCGCCGCCGTCGCCCGCGAGATGGGAATTCCGGTCGTGACGATGGGCGACGTCATCAGGGAGGCTTGCCGCGAGCGTGGTCTCGACCCCGCCGAACACCACGGCCGCGTGGCGCAGGCGCTCCGCGAGGAGAGTGGCCAAGGAGCCATCGCCGAGCGGTCGCTACCGGTCATCGAGCGCGAACTCGACAGCTCTTCGACGGTGCTCGTCGACGGCATCCGTTCGGGCGTCGAGGTCGAGCGCTTCGAGGAGCGCTTCGGCGAAGGGTTCTCGCTCGTCGCCATCGAAGCCCCCTTCGAGACCCGCGCCGAGCGCGTCGACGCGCGGGGTCGGGACGCCGCGAGCGCCGACGGCGGCGAGAGTCTCCAAGCCCGCGACGAGCGCGAGCTGGGCTTCGGGATGGATGTGGCCATCGAGCACGCCGACAGACGGATCGCAAACACCGACTCGCTCGAAGCGTTTCAGGACCGTATCCGAACGCTGCTCGCGGAGGAAGGGAGATGATGTACCGTATCGACGTCGAGGTCGTCGCACCGGTCAACGACACCGAGGTCACCGAGCGGGTCGTGACCGCCGTCGAGAACCTCGTTCCGGGTGCGGATATCGAGCGCGCGCCCGGCGAGGTGCGCGCCGAAACCCACAGTCTCGACCACTTCTCCGAACTGCTCCACGAGCAGGAGATCCTCGACAGCGCCCGCGGCGAGTTCTTCGACGGTCGTCGGGGCGACACGGTGAGCGTCGCGCTGAAGAAACAGGCCGCCTTCGAGGGTGTCGTCAACTTCGCGGTCGGCGAGCCGGACGAACTCGGGGACATCCACCTTCGAGTACGGGTCCACGAGCCGAGCGTCGAGGAGTACGTCAATCACGTCGCGCCGCCGACCGAGGACGGACGGCCCATCAGCGACCGTCAGTAGCCCGCTCGTCGAAACCGCTCACGAAGATCGCCAGCCACTCGCTCGTGTCACGGTGCTGGCTGACCTCGATTCCCTCGACCCACTTCACCCACTGGAAGCCGCGCCGGCCGGGCGCGACCAGTCTGAGCGGGAAGCCGTGCCCATGTGAAAGGCGTTCGCCATCGGTGTGGGTCGCCAGCAGTGCGTCGCGAGCTTCCTCGATGGGGAGACTCCAGCGATAGCCCGTCACCGAGCGGAAGGAGACCCACTGGGCATCAGCGGAGGGTTCGACCGCGTCGAGGAGGTCGCCGACCCGCAGGCCGCGCCAGTCGTGGGTCGAGTACCAGCCACTGGTGCAGTCGAGCGTCGTCCGGTGCTCGCCATCGGGTTCGAGGTCCGCCGCGGTGAGCGCCAGTTCGCATTTGACCGCGCCGCCGACCCGAAGTTCCCAGTCATCGGGGTCGATGGGGTCCGGGTCGTCGGCGACCCAACTCGTCACCGGGAAGGCGTTGCCCGCGCCCGTGCCCTGCTCTTCGGAGCCGGTGAATCGCTGGTTGGTGGCGAGGCCGAACAGTCGATTGGCCCCGCGCTGGACGCGCCACGCGAGCGCGCCGAAGCCGACGACCGCGAGCGACGCGATGGCCGTGCGCCGGCCCTCGAAATCACTCGTGGAGGGGAGGCGAACGCGGCCACGGAGATGGACGAGGAGCACGGGAACCACGAGCACGCCGAGGGCCATGTGGACGAACAGGAGCAGCCACGGGCCGAGCATCGGCGTCGCGCCCGACGTCCAGACGAGACCGGTAGCGAGCGCCGCGAGCGCGAGGATCGTCAGCAGGATGGACAACGGCGTTTCGCGGGTCCACGCCGCCCGGTTGGTCACCCGCGGGCGTACGCGCCGGAGTTTCCAGACGAGGAGGAGAACGAGCGCCAGCCCACCCATCCCGTGGAGGACGAACACGACCGCGTCGCCGGGCCGCCCCGAGACGAGGCTCAGCAGGCCGGTGGCGACCGCGAAACTCACAGTGACGAGTATCGACAAGTCGACCAGCCGTGGCGGGAGTTCGAGACGCGATACCACACCGCTCTTAGGACATCCAGCCGGTTGAGTGCTGCGCTCAGCCGTACGAGCGCCGCGCGACGACCGCTCCGGTGGCATCCTCGACGATGACGGTGTCGCCGTCGTTGTTCCAGACCGCGCTCGTCAGCCCCCAGTAGCGGTCGGTTTTCGTGTCGGTTCCGCGGCCCGTGTGCAGCGTGAGGCGCTCGCCGGGTGCGAGGGCGCTCCCGTCCGGAAACGAGTAGGTGTGGCCTGCCTCGTCGCGGACCGTCCAGTCCGAGAGGGCGAGCACGTTCGTTCCACGGTTCTCGAACGTCACCGTCTCCTCGTCGAGGTTCGCGTTGTCGTTGCCCGGCGCGTCGGCAGCGATTGTGGCGACCGCGAGTGGTCCGCCGTCGGAACCGGTCGTCGCAGTTCGTTGCGAGTCGCCCGCACACTCCCAGAGACCGGTATGTGTTCGCTGGGCGCGTGCTTCGGCTCGATAGAACCGTTCCTGATCCCGAAACTGGCTGTCGTAGACCCGTGCGTACCCCTCCTTCACGAGTCGGAAGTTGAGGTTCGAGCCGTCGTGGACGACGAACGCCAGCAGGCGGTCGTAGCGGCCACGGCCATCGCCCGCGAGTCGCACCGTCTCGCCGCCGACCGTTCGGCTCACGAACGCGCTCGCTGCATCGCCCGCCTCGCCGAGGCAGGTCTCGCCGACGTCCGTATCCGGAACGCCCTCGTACTCGCTCGGGTTCTCGGCGACGTGGACTTCGGGCGTGTCGACGCCGAGCAGTCGAACCGTATCGGTCGAGCCGTTTCGATACTTGATTTCGAGCGTGTCGCCGTCGACGACGCGCGTGACGGTCACTCGAACACCCGAACGCGCCGGGGTCGGCGCGGAGAGTCCCGCATCGGCGGTAACAGGAGAGTCGTTGATCGGAGTGTTTTCGACCGACTCGCCGACCGTTGCGGTGGTTGCCGGGTCGGCGGCCGTGCAGCCGGCGAGCACGAGGCAACCGACGAGCAGCCACGCGAGTCGGGCCATACACCCACGAGCACGCCCGTCGTTCTAAATCCCGACGGTTCGAGCGCTCAGACCACGACCCGCACGACGGCGAAGAGCACGAGCACACCCAATACATCCGAGACGTTCGTCACGACGGGAATCACCACGTCGTCGGGATCGAGACCGAAGCGGTAGGCGGCGTAGGTCGCGATCACGGTAACGAGCACGGCGAGCACGGCGAGAATCGCGCCGCTGGTGGTCGCAACCAGCAGGACGGTCGCCAGCGCGAGTCGTGTCCCGCCGAGCAGCGCCGACAGCGCCCACGCGCCGGCCCCCACCACCGGAAAGACGGTCAGCGAGAGGGCAACGGTGGCGACGGCGTTGCCGGCGAGCATGTCGTCGGACGGGGAGAAATCGAGCCGTCCCAGATGAAAGGCCGTCGAGAGCCGTGCGGCGAGCACGCTGCCGAGGTTGCCCGCCGTGCCGATGGTCACCGGCACGAGCACGAGCAGCGACGGGTATCGAAAGAGCGTCGTCTGGAACGAACCGAGAACGAGACCGCTGCCGAGTTCGACCAGCGTGAGCGCGAGCAGCACGGGGAGCGTGGCCCGAGTTATCGCTCGAACGGTCCACTCGGTCGGCACTCACCCACCCCCGCCGAAGCCGAGTCCGAGCACGATGCGGACGGCCACCAGCAGATAGACGAGTCCGAAAACGTCGCCCGTCGTCGTCACGAGCGGGCCGACGAGCGTATCGGGGTCGTAACCGCGGCGATAGCCCGCAAACACCGCGACGACGACGACCGTCACAAGCGTGACGCCCGAAAACAACCCCGCGAGCACCGAGATGGCGACGAGCGTGACCGCCGGCGCGGGCGCGGCCGACGACACCCAGAGGACGAAATACGCCGCCAATGCAGCGAACGCACTGGCGAGCAGCCCGTTTGCGATTGCGGCCGTAACCGCCGCGCGCAGGCGACTGTCGCCACCGCGGACCCGCGGTTCGATGAGTCCCTGATGGAGTGCGGTGGCGATGCGTGCGCCGAGCGAGCTATAGACGTTCCCGCGGGTGGCGAGCAGTGCGGGTACGAGCACCAGCAGTCCCGACACCGCCCGGAGTTCGCTCCGCATCCCGCCGAGGACCACCCCAGCGAGAAGCCCGGCGACGAGGCTCGCAGACAGCGCCGGCAGCGCCTCGCGGTAGGCCTCGCGTGCGACCTCGGCGACGGTCATTGCCGACCGAACCACCGCCAGCGATAAAAGTCCGTCCGGTTGGCGTTATCCGAACGGGCCGCCACCGCCGCCCATTCCACCCATGCCGCCCATCCCGCCACCGCCGCCGTCGCCTTGCTCCATGCGCTTCATCATCCGCTGCATGTCCGCGTCGCCCATCCCCTGGAACTGCTTGAGGGTGCGCTCCATCATCCGATGCTGTTCTAAGAGTTCCTGGACGCGCTCTTCGGGCTGGCCGGAGCCGCGCGCGACGCGGCGAACCTGATTGGCCCCCACCGAGCGGGGATTTTCGAGTTCCTTCTCGGTCATCGAGTCCATGATGACGTCGAAGCTTCGCATTCGGTCCTGCGTGACGTCCATCGCGTCGTCGGGTAGTTGGTCCTTGAGACCGCCACCCAGTCCGGGAATCATGTCGAGCACTTGGTCGAGCGGCCCCATCTTGTTCATCGCGTTCATCTGGTGGCGCATGTCGTTGAGGGTGAACTGCCCGGACATGATGTCCTCGGGGTCCCAGTCGTCTTCCTCGTCGCCGGTTTCCATCGCGCGCTCGACCCGTTCGGCGAGTTGTTTGAGATCGCCCATCCCCAACAGTCGGGAGATGAAGCCGTTCGGCTCGAAGCGCTCGACGTCCTGGACCGTCTCGCCGGTCCCCAGAAAGGCGATCGACGAGTCGGTTTCGTTCACGGCAGTCAGCGCACCGCCACCCTTGGCCGTCCCGTCGAGTTTCGTTATCACGACGCCGTCGACGCCGATGGCCTCCTCGAAGCGCTTGGCCTGGTCTTTGGCCCCTTGCCCGATGGCCGCGTCCATCACGAGCAGGCTCCGGTCGGGGTCTACAGTATCGTCGATAGCTTCAATCTCGTCGATGAGGCCCTCTTCGAGCGCGTGGCGACCGGCCGTATCGACGATGTGAACGTCGGCCTCCTCGGTGGCGGCGAATCCCTCGCGGGCGATCTCGACCGGGTCCTCGCTGTCGGGATCGCCGTAGAAGGTGACTTCGGCGCGCTCGGCCATCTCCTTGGACTGGTCGTACGCACCCGGACGGAACGTGTCGGTCTGGATGATGGCCGGCCGGAGGCCCTTCTTCGAGAACCACCACGCCATCTTCGCCGCCGTGGTCGTCTTCCCGGATCCCTGTAGCCCCGCCAGCAGGATGGTCTGGGACTCCAAGGGCAGGTCGGTCGAATCGCCCACCAACTCGACCATCTCCTCGTAGACGATGCGGAGGACGAAATCGCGCGCCGTCGTGCCGCCCGGGGGTTCCTCTTCGAGCGCGCGCCGCTCGATGCTGTCCGAGAGGTCCATCACGAGTGAGATTTCGACGTCGGCCTGGATCAGCGAGCGCTGGATCTCCCGGACTACCTCCTCGACGTCCTCCTCGTCGAGGCGCGTCTTGCCCTGCAATCGGTCGAGCGTTCCGCGGAGGGAACTCCCGAGGTCGTCGAGTACCATTTGCCGACGCTATGCCGTGTAGCTGGTAAAGGCTTGTCCGTCCCACTTTTTTTGCGTCGGGTCGGTTCGCTCCGCTTACCGATCACTCCTTGAAAAACCTGGACTAAAAAGGTCCGCTCGCTCGCCGACGGTTCGCTCGCGGTTCGATAGCTAACCCCTCAGCTACCGTGCCGCGACGGTCACACCCTCCCAACCGATTCGCTCGTTCGTTTCACTCGCCCCGTCATCCCTCGCACGAGTCGCACCTACTGCTCCCGTGCGCCGCACAACTCGAAAAGATTTCCTACTCCTCGTCCGCACCGAGCAACCGGTCGACGAGCGCGTCGGGGTCGAACCGCTCGATATCGTCGTAGCCCTGTCCAGTGCCCAAAAACAGAATGGGTTTGCCGGTGACGTGGGCGATGGAGATAGCCGCCCCACCTTGGGAATCGGCGTCGGCCTTGGCCAAAATCGCGCCGTCGATGGTCGCGGCGTCGTCGAACTCACGGGCGCGATTGGTCGCGTCCTGGCCGGCGACCGCCTCGTCGACGAACAGCGTCATGTCGGGGTCGACAACTCGGTCGATCTTCTCCAACTGGGCCATCAGATCGTTCGAGGTGTGGAGTCGCCCCGCCGTGTCGCCGAGCACCACGTCGATGTCGTGAGCCTCGGCGTACTCGACGGCGTCGTAGAGCACGGCCGCGGGGTCCGAGCCCTGCTCGTGGGCGATGTATTCCTTGTCCAGATTTTCGGCGTGCTCGCCCAACTGCTGGTTCGCACCGGCCCGATAGGTGTCGCCGTTTGCGAGCACCGTCGAAAGCCCGCGCTCCTCGAAGTAGCGCGCGAGCTTGGCGATGGTCGTGGTCTTGCCGACGCCGTTCACCCCGGTGAAGACGATGGTCACGGGCTTTTCGGCCTCCGCCACGCGCTCTTCGAAATCGAACTGTCCCACCGAGATGACCTCCCGGAGCGCCTCGGCGAGCGCTTCCTCGACGACCAGACCCGTGCCCTTGACCTGCGCACGCGTCGCACCGGTGAGTTCCTCGCGCAGGCGGTCGAGGATTGCTTCAGTTACACTCATCTCGACGTCGCTTTCGAGCAGCGCCATCTCCAACTCGAACAGCGGCCCTTCCAGTTCGGCGGCCTCAATGAGCGATTGGCCGGTGGCGAACAGCTTCGCCCGCGTCCCGAACCCGAGTTTTTCGCCGTCCTCCTCGCCGCCGTCCTCGGTCTCCTCCGCCGGCGATGGCCGCCGCAATCGCGTGCGGGTGGCTTCCTCGTCCTTGGAATCCGCTTCCGCGTCGCCTGCCGCGCGTTCGTCCGACTCGTCCGCAACGGTCTCCTCTCCAGCCGGTTCGGCCGCTTCCGGTTCGACCGCAGTCTCGGTCTCCGTCGTTTCGGTGTCGGACATATCGGATGCTACCGGCGCAGCGTCGGCTTCCGCATCCGATTCGGCCGTCGAAGGGGAGTCGTCGGTCGCCGCGTCGGGGTCGGTCAATGCAGGGCCGGAGTCCGCGTCGGGTTCGGTCGCTGTCGGGACTGTTTCCTCGGGTTCAGTGGAGGGATCAGCCTCGACCGCCGGTTCGGGTTCGTCCGCTGGCTCGTTCTCTTCGACCTCGGCGGTCGCCTCGTCGATCTCCTCCTCGGCGTCGCGCCGGAAGTCGCTGAGCCGGTCTTTGAGTCCGTCGAACATCGCCTACTCGTCGTCCGATTCCGGCTCCTGTCCCAGTCCGCCCATCTGGCCCTGAAGCTGCTGCATCTGCTGCTGTTGGAGCTGCTGGGCCTGCTGTTCGAGCTGGTCGCGCTCGCTTTCGATCTCGGTGATCTCCTCGCGGACTTCCTCGACGCGGTCGTCGAGCGCGTCGTGCTTGCGTTCGAGGGTCTCGATTGCGCCCGCCTCGTCGCGCTCGGCCGCGTAGCCACCGCCGAGGCTGACAACTGTTTCGTCGACATTCTGAACCTCGGCGCGGACGTAGGCATCACCGCCCAGCGGTACTTGGACTGTGGAGCCGCTTTCGAGGTTTTCGAGCGCCTCGGTCGCCTCGTCGATTTCGCGCTGCTCGTCGCGGAATCCCTCGATTTCACCCTCCATCGCTTCCTTCTGTTGTTCGAGGACTTCGAGTTCCTGTGAGAGCTGTTCGAGCTGGCCGCCACCGCCGCCACCCATGCTCATCGACCTGCCCCCGTGATGCACTCTCGACCATGCGTCTCGCTGTCGGTGACGAACGTATCCATATCCCCGCTGGGTGAGCGCGCCGGAAGTATGTTGTCCTCTGCCGGCGCGGCGGGAGCCGAACGGTCCGGGTCTATGACCCGTCGATGTAGCCGAGCGCGTCCTCGATGCGGCCGAGTTCCGGTCCGGTACACTCCTCACCGGCGATGTATCCGTGTGTGTTTGCGAGCAGTCCCGACCCGACGAGCGGCGCGCCGTAGTTCACGGTCCCGATGTCCGCCGGCACGCCCAGTAGTTCTTCCAGAAAGTCGAGTTCCTCGTCGGTCGCCTGCGGGTGACAGAGCACGCCACGGTCGGTGGCGACCGCTGCGGTCCCAACAGTTCGAACGCCGGCGAGCGCGCCCCGCTCGACCGGTACGTCGAGGTGTTCGCCGACCGTCTCAACGGCCTCGTCGGGAAGGTCCGGGTGGACGTACGCACCCTCGTCGTTTGCGAGGACGACGTTGCCGGCGGCGTTGATGCGACCGGGCAGCGTTTCTATGGGTACGTCGACGACGTCGGCGATGCGCTCGCGCTCGACGTCCGTGACGCGGTCGCTCGTGAGCAGCCCATTGGAGTTGCCGGCGACGAGCGCACCCACAGTTCCGGAACCGGCGATGGTCGTCTGGACGGCGGGAACGTCGAGTTCGTCGGTGAGGTCGTCGAGGAACCCGTCGTCGATGTCGGGTCTGACGAGCAAGCAGTGGTCGGTCGCACGGGCGAAGACGCCGACGTACGAGGAACCGGAAAAGGCCGCGCGGAGCACGTTATTCGGCGTACTCGGCTTCGACGACGCGCTCGCCCTCCTCCTCGAAGCGGGCCGCGCGTACGCGAAGCTTGCTCGGCGGGTTCGAGCGGCCGCGCGCCCAGACCGCCTCGTTGATCGAGGGGTCGAGGCGGACAGTCTCGGGATCGGCCTTGAAGTGCTGGGCGAGATGATCCCGGATGATCGTCATCGCTCTGTCGGCACCCTCGTGGTTCGCGCCCGCCTTCACCTTGCGGAGCGGGACCGTGACGACGCGCTCCTCGAAGTCGTCGGCGCTCATTCGTCCGTGTCCGACCGCCGCCAGTTGCGCCGTTTCGGGTTGCGCATCGTGTCGCGGTCGGTCTTCATGATGACCCACGCCGGCACGCGGGAGTTCTGGCGTTCGAGTTTCCCGAGGCGTTTCTTCTTCGCCTTCGTGTTCTTGCTCATGATGGATTCCTTTCCGCCGCGGCGCTTAAATCCTTGTCCTTCTCGTTCACGGGCGTTCAGACGAACCCCAGAGGAACCATCAGCGCCACGCCGACGGCGATGCCGGCGAGGAGTTCGCGCCGACCGTCGTTCGGCAAGCCCGCGCCGATCTCCCGGGCTTCGGGGATGAACTCCGTGAGCACCAGATAGATCATCGCGCCGGCGGCAAAGCCGAACCCGACGGCCATGAACTCGCGGGCGATGCGGACGAAGTAGAAGGCGACGACCGCACCCACCGGTTGGGGCAGGCTCGAAAACACCGCCCACCACACCATGCGAAGCTTCGAGACGCCCATCGACTGGAGCGGGATCGCGATGGCCACTCCCTCCGGGACGTTGTGAATCGAGATGGCGAGCGTCATGAACACCGCGAGCAGTGGGATCGAAAACCCCAGAATTTGCAGCCCGCCAGCGAGGTCGAGTTCGGCGAACGAGACCCCGACCGCGACGCCCTCCGGGAAACTGTGGACCGTGAGCACGCCGAGGATGAGCAGTAGCTTCCGATAGTCGGCCTCCTCGTACTTTCGTGGGTTGACTTCGGCCCCCGAGATGATGCGATGGCTCACGACGACCAATACCACTCCGGCGAGAAGCCCGACCACGAGATCACGAGGAGTGCCCTCGGCGAGTCCCTCCGTGACCAGCCCGAACAGCGAGGCCGAGAGCATGATGCCCGAGGCGAGCCCCCAGAGGATAACACTCGTACGGTCGCTCACGTCGTCGACGAGGAAGAACGGTAGCGCCCCGATACCCGTTGCGAGCGCCGTCACGAGACCCGCGAGGAAGACCAACACGAGGCTCGCCAGTAGCTCCGCCATACCTCGTGTAGCGTCGCCGGCTATTTATCAATTTCCAATAATTTTTAGGCTCGCCTCAATCTTTCTTTGGGTATTCAAAATCTCAGAGTGCGAACCGCTCGACGGTCGAGTATTCGGGGCCGGCCTCGTCGAGCACGCTCTCGGTGATTTCGACGCTCTCGATACGGACGGTTCCGAGTGTCGGGTCCGCGTCGAGCGCCCGCTGGACCTGTTCTTTGCCACCGGCGTGGTCCATCCGCGCTATCGTCGCGTGTGGGGTGAACGCGTGATCTTCGGGGTCGAAGCCCATCTCGACGGTCCGCGCTTCGATGGCATCGTGCAATCGGGCGAGTTCAGTGCCGCCCTCGCGGACGCCGACCCAGAGCACACGAATGTATTCCTCGCTCGGAAACGCACCGAGACCGCCGAACTCGGCGGTGAAGGGGTCGACATCCGACTCCTCGATGGCCGTTTCGAGTGCGTCGACGAGGTCCGGGACGCGCTCCTCGCTCACGTCGCCGAGGAACTTCAGCGTGACGTGGACGTTTGCGGGTTGGGTAAGTCTGACCCCGCTCGCGCCGGCGAATCGCTCCTGAACGCTGGCTATTTCGTCGTCGAGACCCGTGAGCGCGGCGCTGACGAACAGGCGCATGGAGAAAACCACGAGGCCACAGGCCTTAATCACGGTCGTCCCGTAGCCCGGCCATGACCGACGACAGCGATCCCGACGGCGAACCGGAGCGTGGGGCGGACCATCCCTTCTCGGAGGGCGAGGGGTTCGCCGACCCGGAGGGGTTCGACCTCGACCCGCCGGAACTGTCGGTGGATCCGAGCGAGGTCGACCCGGTCGATTCTCGGGTACTCACCGACCTGCTCGACGAGCGCCAACTCGGCAGCGAGGACGTCGACGTCGAGGAACTCATCGACGTGGGGTTGAGCTACATCGAGATCAACAGATACGAACAGGCGACCGAGACGTTCGAGCGCGCCGCGCGGTTCGCCGCGGACGACCGCCTCGAACAGGAGGCATGGGTGAACAAGGGCGCCGCCCACGCCGAACTCGAAGAGTACGACGCCGCCATCGGCGCGTATCGGGAAGCGCTCTCGATCGATGCCGACTCAGAGCACGCCGCGAGCGCCGAGACGAACCTCGCCTACGCGCTCTGGGAGAGCGGCCAGACCGAACAGGCCCTCGACCACGCCGAACGCGCCGTCGAGCGCGACCACCGCTTCGGGCAGGGCTGGTACAATCGTGGCTTCTTCCTGCTCGAACGCGGCCTCGCCGAGGAAGCCGTCGACAACTTCGACAACGCGCTCCGACTGGGCTTCAGGAACGCCGAGGTCCTCGAAGAGAAGGCCCGCGCGCTCGAAGAAGTCGGCGAGGACGAGCAGGCCGAGGAGGTCGCCGAAGAAGCCAGAGAACTGCGCGAGCAGGCCGAGGAGGAACTCGTCCGTGATCGTCAACGAACGCGAAACGCCTGAGGGACGCCTCGTCGCGGTCTGTGACGACGAACTACTCGGCGAGACCTTCGACAACGATGGGGTGCCCTTCGAGGTAACCGAGGAGTTCTACGGCGGCGAGCACGCCGGTGAGGACCGAGTGGTGGCGAGCCTCGCGCGCGCCCGTGTAGCGAACATCGTCGGCGCTCACTCCGTGGGTCTCGCGGTCGAACACGGCTTCGTCGAGGAAGCGAACGTGCTCGACGTGGGCGGGACGAGCCACGCCCAACTGGTGCGACTCGGCTGAGCTACTCCTTGACGAGGCTGCCGAAGTGCTCGATGGGGACGCCCTCCATCGTGGACATGTCGAGACCGTGGCGCTCGGCGGCCAGCGAGAGTTCGAAGACCGAATCGCGGTCGGGGGCCTCGAAGACGAGCAGGAAGTCGTAGCGGCCGAGCAGCGCGTATGTATCCTTGATCTCGGCGTCGATCTCCTCCAGTTCGAGGCTGATGTCTCCCCACAGCGAGGCGAGTTCCTGAAGGTCCTGAAACTCGGTACCGTCGGCTTCGACGAGCGATAGCCACGTCTGCATGGGGCGTGCTCCGCAGGCACACCCTAAAGGGATTCCGGCCACCGAAACGGGTCACGTCGATCTGCTTGCCGATGCCGGCCACAGCCGTATCCACGCCACGCCGTTCGACGCCGTATGGGCTACTCGACGACCATCGGCTGGTCGCTGTTCACATCTGGCGTGGTCACGCTGCTGTTGAAAGTCGCCCCCTACGACTCGCTGTACTGGGGGATCGGGCTGCTCGTGGTGGGGCTGCTGATCATGTCACGGCGAGTTCTCTGAGCAGCCTTCGGGCCCGAAACGACCGACGGGGCGGTTCAGACGACGCGACTGTCCTCCCAGCCGCAGCTACATCTGGTTCTGGCGACGAGCACGCGGCGACCGTCCACGCGGTCCGTGTCGGTCGCCGCCGAGAGGTCGTGGCGCTCTCCATCACCGGCCTCCGGACACTGCCGTACGAGCGGGTCGAGCGACGGCGTCTGCTCGAAGCGAAGCTCCCCAGCCCCGTATGGCTCCCTGGCATCACGCACCATACGGTCGTGGGGAGGAGTCACGACTACTACACTCTTTCCGTTCCTCGGCGACACGACCGAAGAAGTGTTTGCCGTCCGGACCGTAGCGACGGCGATGAGCACCCAATCCGAGGAACCGCTCGACGTCGAACGCATCAGGGCCGACTTCCCGATCCTCGAACGCGACGTTGGTGATGGTCAGCGCGTCGTCTATCTCGACAACGCCGCCACGAGCCAGACGCCAGACCGTGTGGTCGACGCGATGGGCGACTACTACCGGGGGACGAACGCGAACGTCCACCGGGGCATCCACCACCTGAGTCAGGAGGCCTCGCTGGCCTACGAGGAGGCCCACGACCGCCTCGCCGAGTTCGTCGGCGCTTCTGGAGGACGGGAGGAGATGGTCTTCACGAAGAACACCACCGAAGGACTCAATCTGGTCGCCCATGCGTGGGGACTGAACGAGCTCGGGCCGGGCGACGAGGTGGTGCTCACGGAGATGGAACACCACTCCTCGCTGGTCACGTGGCAGCAGATCGCCGAACGCACCGGGGCCGACGTGAAGTTCGTCGCGGTCGACGAGGAGGGTCGCCTCGACATGGACCACGCCCGCGAATGCATCACCGACGACACCGAGATGGTCTCCGTGACGCACGTCTCGAACACTCTTGGGACCGTGAATCCGATCGGCGACCTCGCCGACCTCGCCCACGAGCACGGTAGTTATGTGTTCGCCGACGGCGCACAAGCCGTCCCGCACCAGCGGGTGGACGTCGAGGATCTCGACGTGGATTTCTACGCCTTCTCGGGCCACAAGATGTGCGGACCCACAGGGATCGGCGGACTCTACGGGAAGGGGCATCTCCTCGAAGCGATGGAGCCGTTCATGTACGGCGGCGGGATGGTTAGGAAAGTCGAATTCGACCGGACGACGTGGGCCGACGTGCCCGAGAAGTTCGAGGCGGGCACGCCACCTATCGCGGAGGCCATCGGACTCGCCGAAGCCGCCGACTACCTCGACGAGGTGGGTCTTTCCCGCATCGACCGCCACGAGCGCGACCTCGTCGAATACGCGATGAGTAGGTTAGACGAGTTCGACGACATCGAGATGTACGGCCCGCCGGCCGACGAGCGCGCGGGACTCGTCTCGTTCAATCTCGATGGCGTGCACGCCCACGACCTCGCGTCCATCATGAACGACCACGCCGTGGCCATCCGACCGGGCGACCACTGCACCCAACCGCTCCACGACGTCCTGGGGACGGCGGCCTCGGCGCGTGCCTCGTTCTATCTCTACAACACGAAGTCGGAAGTCGACGAACTGATCGATGCCATCGACGACGCACGAGAACTGTTCGCCTGAACTCGTTTCCCGATTCTATCGCGTTTGCCAAAGGCTATGTGAACGCCGCTCGGAGCCGTAGTCGTGCTATCGACCACCGATTCAAAAGACCAATGTGTCGGCCAGTCGCGGGAGGCGAGCCGCTGATGGGACGGCTCGAAACGCTCGGGCGCGTACTGTTCGGCGGCGTGCTCGCCTTCACGGCCATCGACAACCTCCGCGACATCGAGGGGATGGCCGCCTACGCCGATTCGAAGGGCGTCCCGAAAGCCGACCGCCTCGTGCCGCTGTCGAGCGCGATGCTCCTGTTCGGCGGCGTCGCCACCATGTTCGGGCGCGCCCCGCGGCTGGCCGGCGGCGCGATCGCGGCGTTTCTCGTCGGCGTCACGCCGACGATGCACGACTTCTGGAACATGGAGGACGACCAGCGCGAGGGCCAGCTGATCCATTTTCTGAAGAACACCGCGATGCTCGGCGGTGCGCTCTTCTTCCTCGCACGCGGCCCCGAAGAGAACTGATTACTCGGGATACTTCGGCTCGCGGCGCTCGGCACGTTCGAGCGCCCGCTCGACGACCGCGCGCACGTCGCCGTGGAACTCCTCGCCGTGGCCGGCGTACATGTGCTCGACACTCGCGGGCAGGCGTTCGAGAAGCCGTTCGATGCTCTCGATGAGCACCTCGCGGGACTGGCCGGCCATGTCCGTGCGGCCGAAACTGCCGTCGTCGAACGCGCCGTCGTCGTGGACCACGACGTCGCCGGAGAAAATTGTACTCTCCGAGACCAGCGAGACGTGGTCGTCGGCGTGACCCGGCGTGTGGATCACGTCGAATCGCTCGTCGCCGATCTCGATCGTGTCGCCGTCGTCGATCTCCTCGGTGCGACGTGGATGATCGTCGTAGGCGAGCAGGTCGGCGTCGAAGCGGTCGAGTACGGCGTCGAGTTCGCCGACGTGGTCGCCGTGCTGGTGGGTCAGGACGACGGCATCGAGGTCGTCGGTGTGCTCGGCGACGACGTCCTCGACGCCGGCCATCGTCCCGGCGTCGACCAGCACTGTGCGCTCGCCCGTGACGAGATAGACGTTCGCGGTAAAGGTCTCCGCACCCTCCGTGACGGTGTGGACGTCCATATCCTGTCGTCGGGTGGCGAACGTTTTGAGGCTGCCGGAATGAATGAAACCTGACAAACGTTTTTTCCGTTACCCATCCATAGACTACGTATGGGCTTCGGGAGCTACGACGAATCAGAGCAGGGGAACCAAGAGTACAACACCGACTTCGAGGAGGGCGAAGACGACCTCAAAACCGAAGAGGAGGCACACGCGGGCGAGGTGAGTTTCGAGTTCGGTGCCTCGAACGACGAGCTGCTCGACAGACTCGAGGACATCAAAGAGGAGTGAAAGCCGGGACGCGCGCGCTCGGGGTCGCCGAATCATACCGTGGCGAGCGCGGCCGGAGCACGCTCGCCGGCGCGGTCGTCAGGGCCAGCCGCGTCGTCGACGGGTTCGTCTTCGGCTCCTGTACCGTCGGCGGCACCGACGCCACCGGAACCATCGTCGACCTCCACGCCCGCCTCGACCGCGCCGATGTAAACTACCTTCTCGTCGCGGGCATCGCACCCGCGTGGTACAACCTCCTCGACCTCCAGCGCCTCCACGACGCGACCGACATACCCGTGCTCTCGATCTCCTTCGGGGAGAGTTCCGGTCTGGAGCCGGCGCTCCGCGAGGAATTTTCCGGCGACGCGCTCGCGGCCCGGCTCGACATCTACCGCGCGCAACCGCCGCGTCGCCGATGTTCGGTCGACGACGAGACGCTGTTCGTCAGAGGCGTCGGTATCGACGGCGACGATGCCGAAGCGGTCGTCCGCGGGTTCACGCCCGAAGGCGGCCGGCCCGAACCGCTTCGCATCGCGCGACTGACCGCCCGTGCCGCCGATTCGTGGATGGCTGGTGAGCCGCAAGCCGGTAGCGACGGTTGATTCGAGCAGTATTTGTTACCCATCTCGAAACCGCACGACTGCCACGAGTACCGGCTCAAATGAGAGACCGCTACCGCGCACCGCAAACCGGCCAAAGCACACCAAAGGCGGACGGTTAAGACCCGTCCCGACTCACCCCGTGTGTGAGCGAAACGGGCCACATGGACGGGCTTGAGGTCGATTCCTGCGAGCGCTGTCCCGCACTCTGCGAGTCGCGGAGCCGCATCGTCAACGGGGGCGGCCCCGACGATGCCGAACTGCTGTTCGTCGGCGAGGGACCGGGCGAGCGCGAGGACGAATCCGGCGAACCGTTCGTCGGGCGGAGCGGGACCGTCCTCGACGACGCACTCCGTGATGCGGGACTCGGGCGCGAGGACATCCGCATCACCAACTGCGTGCGCTGTCACCCGCCCGACAACCGCGATCCACACACCGACGAACTCGCGAACTGCCGGGAGTTTCTGGAACAGGAGATCGCGACCGTCGACCCGGAACTCGTCGTCACGCTCGGGAAGGTTCCCACCGAACACCTCCTCGGGCGCGACGCGCGCGTGACGGAGGAATCGGGCAGCATCGAGGAGATCCGCATCGACGGAACGCCGCAGCGAGTGCTCATCTGTGTGCACCCGGCGGCAACGCTGTACGACGCTTCACAGAAGGAGACTTTCGTCGAAACTATCGCCACGGCTGCCGGCGTCGTCGGCGCGGGTGACGGCGACGGCCAGTCGCGCCTCGACGGGTTCTGAGCGGGTACCGCGGACCGTCGCCGGTTACGGGGAGGACCGTAGAACAGGGACGAGTCGAGAAGCAACCGACAGAGAGCCGCGTTACTCCCGATACCCGAACTGCTTTGCCCGCGTATCACGTGCGGCTCGTATGAGCACGGGACACGCCCAGCAGGCGATGGCGTCGGTGGTCGTCGTCGATTACGGGCTCGGCAATCTCAGAAGCGTGACGCGAGGGCTCGAACGCGCCGGGGCCAGTGTAGATATTTCCGAGGACCAGAGCACGTTCGCGAGCGCGGACGGCATCGTCCTTCCGGGTGTGGGCGCGTTCCGCGAGGGCGTCGAGAACGCCGGTCCGTACCGCGAGGCGCTCCTGGAGGCGGCGGAAAGCGGCACGCCGGTGTTCGGCATCTGTCTCGGCATGCAGATGCTTTTGACCACCAGCGAGGAAGCCGACCGCGCCGGCGAGGGCGAGGTCGAAGGTCTCGATCTGATTCCCGGTCGGAATCGACGCTTCGAGGGCGACCTGAAAGTGCCCCACATGGGCTGGAACGAACTCGCCGTCGAGCGCGACCACCCGCTCGTCGAGGGCGTCGATGGAGACTACGCCTACTTCGTTCATTCGTACTACGCAGCGCCCGAGAGCGAGAGTGCGACCGTCGCAAGCACCGAGTACGGGGCGCGCTTTCCGAGCGTCGTCGCCGACGAATCGGGCACCGTCTTTGGGACCCAGTTCCACCCGGAGAAGAGCGGCGAGACCGGGTTACGGATTCTGCGCAACTTCGTCGCCATCTGTACCGACTAGTCCACTCGTCGCCCGCACGTAGAAAGTCCTTTGCGAACGGCGCGAGCAGGGCTGACAATGGCAGAAAGCAGGTCCGTCGTCATCGCCGCCCTCGTCGCCAACGGAGCCATCGCCGTGTTGAAGTTCGTCGGTTTTCTCCTCACCGGCAGCGCCGCGATGCTCTCGGAGACCTATCACTCGATTTCCGATACGGGCAACCAGATCTTCCTCCTGATCGGGATACGGTACGGGGAGAAGGAACCCAACCGCGAACATCCCTTCGGGTACGGAAAGGCTCAGTTCTTCTATAGCTTCCTCGTCTCGGTACTCCTGTTCGGCATCGCGGGCTGGGAGAGCGCGAAACACGGCTACGACGCCATCGTGCACCCACACCCGCCGGGGACGGGCGCGGTCAGCCTGCTGGGGACGAGCTTTCCCGGTGTCTGGGTCAACTATGGGGTGCTCGTCGGTGCGATCGCCTTCGAGAGCTACGCGCTCAAGAAGGCCAACGACGAGATGACCCGCCAGATCGACGAGCACGGGTGGAGTGGGTACCGCGAGGCGTTCCGGAAGACGAGCGACGTGACCACGCTGACGGCGCTGACCGAGGACACCATCGCGATAAGTGGCGCGGGGCTGGCGCTGTTCGGGGTGTTCCTCAGCCGAGTCACGGGCAATCCCCTGTACGACGCGGTCGCCGCCCTGCTCATCGGGCTCATGCTCATGGGCTTTGCCGTCGCGCTCGCGTGGGAGAACAAACGGCTCCTGCTCGGCGAGAGCTTGCCCGCCACCGAGGAGCGCGACCTCCGAAAGGTGGTCGCCGACTGGGACGGCGTCGACGAGATCGTCGACTTCAGAACTGTGTACTTCGGCCCCGAAGAAGTGATCGTTACTGGTGATGTGGAGTTCGACCCGGATCTCGACACCGAAACCATCGACGAACGCATCACCGCCATCGAGGACGCGCTCGTGGACACCAACCCACAGGTCAGGAAGGTCTATATCGAACCCGAAGCCTGACCCGTCCACTTTCGCCGCGCCACGCGAACCCTTTTGGGAGAACGCACACCAATGTTGGGTACTGTGGCCGCCGACTCGTCACCGCTCCGATTCTTCCCCTACGAGTCGCCCTACGAGAACCAGCGCGCGGCGATCGAACGCATCCACGGGGCGCTCGAAGACGAACGCGACGTCCTCTTCGAGGGAGCCTGCGGCACGGGCAAGACGCTCTCGGCGCTCGTTCCGGCCCTGGATTTCGCCCGCGAGGCGGACAAAACCGTGGTCATCACGACGAACGTCCACCAGCAGATGCGTCAGTTCGTCGCCGACGCCCGCGCGATCAACGACCGCGAACCGCTCAAGGCGACCGTGTTCAAGGGCAAATCCGCGATGTGTCACATCGACGTCGACTACGAGGAGTGTCAGGTGCTTCGGGACAGCACGAAGGACCTCGTCGACGCCGAGGAGGACCTCGCGGACCTCGAAGCGCGCGAGGAGAGCCTGCTCGACGCGAGTCAAGAAGGCGATAGCGACGCGGCCGAAGCGCGCAGCGCCGTGATGGACGAACTGGAAAACGTCGAGAGCGAGGTCGAAGAGTTGCGCGAGGAATCGGTCTGCGAGCACTACTACAACAACCTCACCGCCGACACCGAGGGGTTCTACGCGTGGCTCGCAAGCGACGTGCGCACGCCCGAAGAGATCTACGAGTACGCCGAGAGGGAGAACCTCTGTGGCTACGAACTCCTCAAGGACGGGATGGAGAGCATGGACCTCGTGGTGTGCAACTACCACCACCTGCTCGATCCAATGATCCGCGAACAGTTCTTCCGCTGGCTCGGGCGCGACCCCGAAGACGTAATCACCGTGTTCGACG
Organism: Halococcus sediminicola; assembly: GCF_000755245.1. Lineage (NCBI taxonomy): Archaea > Methanobacteriati > Methanobacteriota > Halobacteria > Halobacteriales > Halococcaceae > Halococcus > Halococcus sediminicola. The sequence continues at coordinate 395,666 of NZ_BBMP01000022.1, forward strand.
AGGCCCACAACATCGAGAGCGCCGCGCGCGAACACGCCACCCGCACCCTGACCGAGACGACCCTCGACTCGTCGCTCGCCGAACTGGAAGATACCGGCGATTCGCGGGCCGCACAGGCGAGAAACGTCGTGAGCGCCTTCCGGAAAGCGCTGGTCTCGACCTACGACGAGAAGTTGGGGTTCGGCGAGCGCGAGCAGATCGGCGACGACTGGGAGGACCTGGCAATCGCCAACAGCGAGGGCCGCGACGACCTCACGCTGGCCTTCCTCGATGCGTACACCGGGCAGGGAATCGACACCGATGTCGAGGCGGCGCTCGCGCTCGGGGCGGCCCTCGACAGGGAATACGATAGACAGTACCGCAACGGCGAGACGCAGGTCCGCAAGGAGTGCCAGACGCTTCAAACAATCCAGTTCGTCGAATCGTGGCTCGCAGATGGAGGTTCCGGCGGCCGCCATCCCGTCGTTTCGGTGCGCGAGGGTCCCGACGGCGTCTACGGCCGTGCGGAGTCCTTTGCCTCCATCCCGCGCGACGTGACCGAACCGCTCTTTTCGAACCTGCACGCGAGCGTGCTGATGAGCGCGACGCTGCGACCGTTCGACGTGCTCGCCGACGTGCTCGGATTGGAAGACCCCGAGACGATGGCCTACGGGCTGACCTTCCCCGAAGAGCGCCGTCGAACCTTCGCCGTGGATACGCCAGCGCTGTTCGCCAGCGAGCGCGACAACATGGATGTTCAGCGAACGATCACCGACACGCTCGACGACGCGATCCGGTTCACGCCGGGCAACACGCTCCTCTTCTTCCCGAGTTATAGCGAGGCCGAGCGCTATCACGACCGCATCGCCGCCGCGACGGACGCCACGACTTACCTCGACGAACCGGGCGAACCCGTCGAGTCGCTGCGCGAACGATTTGCCGCCGGCGAGCACGGTGCACTCTTCACCTCGCTGTGGGGCACGCTCGCCGAGGGCGTGAGTTTCGACGGTGACGACGCCCATACGGTGGTCGTGGTCGGTGTCCCCTACCCACATCTCGACGACCGGCTCGAAGCCGTCGAAGACGCCTACGACGCTGCGTATGGATCAGGCTGGGAGTACGCCGTCGAGATACCCACCATTCGCAAAACCCGCCAAGCACTCGGGCGGGTGCTGCGCTCGCCCGAGGAGATCGGCGTGCGTGCGCTGCTCGACGCGCGCTATACCGAACGCGGTCGACGAGAGATGGGCAAGTACGGCGTTCGTGAGACGTTCCCCGACGAGGAGCGCGCCGAACTGCTCGACATCGCGCCGGAGAAACTCAAGTTCGCCATGCTCAACTTTTATTCCGATCACGACGCCTACGACGGCGACCCACCGACGCCCTGAACGGTCGAAGAGCGTTCGCGCCTGCTTTCGAGCACGATCGACCATCCCGAGCCGGGGGTCTAGCAGCGACAGATTTATCATGATGTGTAAAGCATGTTTTACTGTAAAGCGTGCTTTACGGAACGTTCGCTTTACACACGAACCATGACACAAACCGAAACAACCGGACGGAAGCGCTTCACGAAGAGACGCCGTTACCGCCGTGTGATGATCGGGACACTCCTCGCCGGCGTCGCCGTCGGCCTCGTCCTCAGATCGATCGGTTATCCGTTCGTGGGGGAGGCAGTGTACTGGCTTGGGATCATCAGCACTCTCGCGATCTGGCGCAGCACGTCCCTGACACTGTTCGACGAGCGCGATCAAGAACTCGAACGACGCACGGCGATGACCACGCTGAGTGTTTTCGCGGTGGTGGTGGTCACCGGCGCGTCAGCCGCTAGAGTGCTGGCGTGGACCGGAATCTACACCGTTCCGCCGGTACTCGCGGGTGCACTATACGGCTACGTCGTACTGTTCCTAGTGGCGTTGTTCATCGGCGCATGGTACCGGTATCGCGGATGAAAAACACGATTCGACGGCATCGAGACAGTGCGGACCTAAGTCAGGCCGATCTCGCGGCAGCAGTCGACGTCACTCGCCAGACGATCAATGCGGTCGAGCGCGAGCGCTACGACCCGTCCGTCGAGCTGGCGTTCAAACTGGCCGCCCACTTCGACTGCCGCATCGAGGATCTCTTCGACCCCGAACTGAACGGAGTTGGGGCCGACCACGACGACTGAGGCCCCACTTCGTTCACCGGTTCGATCACTCGTCGCGGTGGAGTTTACCGCGGTTCGTACTGCGACGAACTGAAGGTTTTTGCCGCCGCCGCGCGAGCGAGTGGGTATGGACTACCGGGAACTCGATGGGGGCCGCGAGTTCGTCGCCGGGCTGGATCACGGCGCGGACTGGCGCGAGGAACTCGAAGCGCTCGCGACCGATGCCGGCGTGGACGCGGGCTTTTTCGTCGCGCTCGGCGCGGTGCAGGACGTCGAGCTGTTCTTCTACGATCAGCGTCGGCAGGAGTACGATGCGGTGGCGTTCGACGAACCGCTCGAAGTCGCCGCCTGCGTGGGCAACGTTTCGTGGTTGGAGGGCGAGCGCTTCGCTCACACCCACGCGGTCTGCTCGCGCGCGGACGGTTCGACCGTCGCGGGCCACCTGAATTCTGGTACCGTGTTCGCCGGCGAGGTCTATCTCCGCGAACTCGATACCCACCTCGAACGCGAGCACGATAGCACTACTGACCTCGACCTCTGGCCGCTCTGATGGAGTCGAACGACGAGCGCTACTTCGAGCGCATCGAATCCGCGCTGGACGAGGCCATCGCGGTCGCCGGGGACGCGCGCGAGCGGGGTGGTGACCCGTCCCCCGAGATCGAGATACCGGTCGCCAAGGACATGGCCGACCGCGTGGAGAACATCCTCGGTATCGAGGGTGTCGCCGAGCGCGTGCGCGAACTCGAAGGCGAGATGAGTCGGGAAGAAGCCGCCCTCGAACTCGCCGCCGATTTCGCCGAGGGCCGTGTCGGCGATTACGAAACACAAGCGGGAACCATCGAGGGCGCGGTCCGGACCGCGGTCGCGCTCCTCACCGAGGGCGTGGTCGCCGCGCCCATCGAGGGCATCGACCGGGTCGAACTCGCGGACAACCCCGATGGAACCCAGTTCGTCAGGGTGTTCTACGCCGGGCCGATCCGCTCGGCGGGCGGCACCGCACAGGCCCTCTCGGTGCTCGTCGCCGACTACACGCGCGCGCTGCTCGGTCTCGGTGGCTATCAGCCCCGTGACGAGGAGGTCGAGCGCTACGCCGAGGAAGTCGATCTCTACGACTCCGAGACCGGACTCCAGTATTCGCCGAAAGATGCGGAAACGAAGTTCATCGCCCGCCACTCGCCGGTGATGCTCGACGGCGAGGCCACGGGACAGGAGGAGGTCTCGGGCTTTCGCGATCTCGAACGGGTCGGGACGAACAACCCCCGAGGAGGAATGTGCCTCGTGCTCGCGGAGGGTATCGCCCAGAAAGCGCCGAAGATCAAGCGCTACACGACGAAATTGGACGAGGTGGACTGGCCGTGGCTCGACGACCTCATCGCGGGGACCGTCGGCGACGGTGCAGACGAGGATGAGGCGAACGAGGAACCCGCCGAGGAGGACGGTGCAGATGCGGACCCGGAGACGGACACTCCCGCAGGACCACTTCGGCCTGACCCCTCCGAGAAATTCCTTCGTGACCTCATCGCGGGTCGGCCGGTCTTCGGTCATCCGAGCGAGGCGGGTGGCTTTCGGCTTCGCTACGGCCGCGCACGCAATCACGGCTTCGCCACCGCCGGGGTGCATCCGGCGACGATGCATCTCGTCGACGACTTCCTCGCGACCGGCACCCAACTGAAGACCGAGCGCCCCGGCAAGGCCGCCGGCGTCGTGCCCGTCGATTCCATCGAGGGCCCCACCGTGAGATTGGCCAACGGCGACGTGCGGCGCATCGACGACCCGGCCGAAGCGCTCGAACTCCGCAACGGGGTCGAAGCCATCCTCGATCTGGGCGAGTACCTCGTCAATTATGGGGAATTCGTCGAGAACAACCATCCCTTGGCACCGGCCTCGTACACCTACGACTGGTGGATTCAGGAGTTCGAGGCCACCGACGCGAACGTGCGCGCGCTCGCGGACTCGACGCGCATCGACCTCGAACATCCCCGTTCGGAAGAGGCGATCGAGTGGGCCATCGAGTACGACGCGCCGCTACACCCCGACTACACCTACTGCTGGCACGACATCACAGTAGCAGAGTTCGAGGCGCTCTGTGAGGCGGTCGCGGCCGGCGAGTTCGTCGATGGCGTGTTGGCGCTCGACCCCGACCCCGGGAATCGTGACGCGCTCGAAGCACTCTTGGTGCCCCACTCGCAGGCCGCCGACGCGCTCAGGATCCCCGACCACGCGGCGTTCGTGCGCTCGCTCGGGTTCGACGGGTCGCTCGACCGCACGTGGGAGGCCCTCTCTGAGGAGGCGCGCGAGTGGCCGAACGCGATGAAGGCCGTCGAGGAGGTCGCACCCTTCGCCGTCCGCGAGCGCGCGCCGACGCGCATCGGCGGGCGGATGGGACGGCCCGAGAAATCCGAGACGCGCGAACTCTCGCCGGCGGTCCATACCCTGTTTCCCATCGGCGAGGCGGGCGGCAACCAGCGCGACGTGGCGAAAGCCACCGAGTACGTCCACGACGACGGTGGCGAGCGCGGCGTCGTCCCCGTCGATATCGGCCGCCGCGAGTGCGTCGACTGTGGCGAACGAAGTTACGAGACGCGCTGTCCGGACTGTGGCGCGCTCACCGAACCGCGCTACGAGTGTCCCGACTGCGAGATCGGGGTCGAACCCGACGAGTCCGGCCGTGCGAAGTGTCCCCGCTGTGGCAACGAGGCCCGCCCGACCGAGTGGCGGGCCGTGGACCTCCGCGAGGAGTACCAGAGCGCCCTCCGTGAGGTGGGCGAGCGCGAGAGCGCCTTCGAGATTCTGAAGGGTGTGAAAGGGTTGACCTCGGAGCGCAAGACCCCTGAACCGATGGAGAAAGGCGTTCTGCGGGCGAAACACGGCGTCTCGACGTTCAAGGATGGAACTGTGCGCTACGACATGACCGACCTGCCCGTCACGAGCGTGAGGCCAGTCGAACTCGACGTCTCGGTCGACCAGTTCCGCGAACTCGGCTATCACGAGGACATGAACGGCGACCCGCTGCGCCACGACGACCAACTGGTCGAACTCAAAGTCCAAGACGTCGTGCTCTCGAACGGCGCGGCCGAGCATATGCTCAAAACCGCCGCCTTCGTCGACGACCTGCTCGAAAGCTACTACGGACTCGATTCGTTCTACGACTTCGACGACCGCGACGATCTCGTGGGGGAGCTCGTCTTCGGGATGGCCCCGCACACCTCGGCGGCGGTCGTCGGTCGCGTGATCGGCTTTACGAGCGCCGCCGTCGGCTACGCACACCCCTACTTTCACGCCTCGAAGCGCCGGAATTGCGACGGCGACGAGGACTGCGTCATGTTGCTGATGGACGGCCTCCTCAACTTCTCGAAGGCCTACCTGCCCGACAAGCGCGGCGGGCGGATGGACGCACCGTTGGTGATGTCCTCGCGCATCGACCCGGCCGAGATCGACGACGAAGCCCACAACATGGACGTCGTGGATTCCTACCCGAGGAAGTTCTACGAGGCCACCCTCGAAATGGCCGACCCCGGGAGCGTTGACATCGAGATCGCCGAGGCAAGCGTCGGCACCGAAAGCGAGTATTCGGGCTTTCGCCACACCCACGACACCTCGAACCTCGCGCTCGGACCGTCGCTGTCGGCGTACAAGACGTTGGGTTCGATGACCGAAAAGATGGACGCCCAGCTCGAACTCGCCAGAAAGCTTCGGGCGGTCGACGAGACCGACGTCGCCGAACGCATCATCGAGTACCATTTTCTGCCGGACCTCATCGGCAACCTCAGAGCCTTCTCCCGCCAGGAGACGCGCTGTCTCGACTGTGGGACCAAATACCGACGGATGCCGCTCACGGGCAACTGTCGGGAGTGTGGCGGCGACGTGAATCTCACAGTACATGAAGGGTCGGTGAAGAAGTACATCGGCACCGCGACGCGCGTCGCCGAGGAGTACGGTACCCGTGATTACACCAAACAGCGCCTCGAAGTGCTCGAGCGCACGCTCGAAAGCGTCTTCGAGAATGACAAGAACAAACAGAGCGGGATTGCGGACTTCATGTGAACGCTATCGGGGTCGGACGGACGTATGCCGCGAGTTCCGCAGCGTTAACCGACCGGCGACCGTAGCACTGCCGAAACGATGAGCGACGAACACACATCCACGGCGGTCGAGCCGGGTTCCGACGAAGGACCGACGGAGGCGCTCCACGAGACCATCGCGGCGTTCGACTGTACGTCGGGAACGCTCCATCGGTGGGACGGGGACGAACTGGTGCTCGTCGCGTCCGTCGACATTCCGGAGTCCGTTCGCACCCGAATCGAGCGGATTCCCATCGGCAAGGGAATGGCCGGGCTGGCGGCCGAACGGATGGAACCGGTCGACGTCTGTAACCTCCAGACGGACGATTCCGGGGTCGCCGAGGACGGTGCGCGCGCGACGGGGATGGAGGGGTCGCTCGCCGCTCCGGTCATCGGCGTGGATGAAACTCTCAAAGGAACCATCGGGGTTGCCAAACCGGAGCGATACGAGTTCACCACCGAGGAGCGCGAACGATTGATGGCCGTCGGCAGACGGATGTTCGCCAATGACGACTGACCCGCCGCTCGGCGCGGAACTGCGCGACCGCCGCGAGGCCCGTGGTCTCAACAAGACGGAACTGGCGGCCCATCTCGGCGTCACGGCGGTCGTGGTTGCGGCGTGGGAACGCGGCGACCGGCAGCCGAGCGACGAGCACGCGGCCGCGCTCGTGGAACTGTTCGGCGAGAGCGAGCGCTCCGCGTAGCCGAGCAAACGGTGTGGGCCGGGCGGTGAGTTTTATATCCGTCGACGGCGAATCATCGATATGGGCCAGGAGAATCCCACGATTGGGGTCGGTACGACCGTCTACACCGAAGATGGCGCAAAGCTCGGCACCGTTCGCGGCTTCGACACGGACGGGTTTTTCGTCACGACCCGCGAGGGGGTGGCATCGCTCTCGGTCGAACACGAGCGCGCGGGCCACGCGCTCGGCGAGGCCGAACTGATGTGGCGCTGTGGCGACTGCGGCGAGATGGGCGACCTCAAAGGTGGCATTCCCGACACCTGCCCCTCGTGTGATGCGCCGAAAGAGGAACTGTACTACTGGACCGAAGACTGACGTGGATATTGTCGTCTTCGGCGCGGGAAGTCTGGGAAGCCTCGTCGGCGGTCTCTGTGCGCGCGAGCACCGCGTGACGCTGGTCGGGCGCGACCCGCACGTCGCCGCGGTCCGCGAATCGGGCCTCGCCGTCGAAGGTACCGTCGAGTTCACGGCCCATCCCGATGCCCGGACGACAGTCCCCGATCGCGCGGATCTCGCGCTCGTCACAGTGAAATCGTTCGACACGCCCGAGGCCGGACGCACGCTCGCCGACTGCAAACCTTCGATCACCTGCTCGCTCCAGAACGGTCTCGGCAACGAGGACACTCTCGATACTCACCTCGACCCCGTGCTCGCCGGCACCTGCACCTACGGCGCACGACTGCTCGAACCCGGACGGGTCGCGTGCATGGGACTGGGTGAGGTCGCGCTCGGCGCGCCCGACGGCGGCCACTTGGCAGCGGCCGAGCGCGCAGCAGCGGCGCTCCGGGCGGCGGGCATCGAGACGAGCGTCACGAGAGAGATGCCCGAACGGCTCTGGCGAAAGCTCGCCGTCAACGCCGGCATCAACCCCACGACCGCGCTCGCCGGCGTTTCCAACGGTGTGCTCGCCGACGGCCCGCTCTACGAGATCGCCAGCGAGGCCGCCCGCGAGACCGCCCGCGTCGCCCGCGAGCAGGACGTCGACCTCGCCGAGCGCGAAGCGGTCGCGGCGCTCGATTCGGTGATCGCGGCGACCGCCGACAACACCTCCTCGATGGCCGAAGACATCCAGAACGGACGGCGAACCGAAATCGACGCCATCAACGGAGCCGTCGTCGAGCGCGCGGAGAGTTCCGTACCGGTGAATCGCACGCTCGCCGCGCTCGTTCGGGCGCGAGAGCACGCCGGCTGAATCGAAGGGTCAGTCGATATAGCCGAGGTCTTCAAGGCGCTGTTTGGCGTCGTCGCCCATCCCCGAGAGCACTTCGTCACCCTCGACCGTTCCCCAGTCGTCGCGGTTGCGCTCGAATTCGCGGAGGGCGCTCTCGATGTCGTCGACGACCGAATCCTCGCTCCCGTGGGTGTCTTCGAGTTCCTCGGGGTCCGTATCGAGCCGGTAGGCCTCGTCGGCGATGCGCTCGTTGTGGATGTATTTCCCATCGGGCCGGCGCGCGGCGCGCATCCGCGAGTAAAAGCGCGAATCTTCGGGAATATCGATGCCGGCGGCGCTGGCCTTGTTCTCCAACTGATTGAGTTCGACCACCGGCCGGTGGTACTCGACGAAGGCGTTCTCGCCGCCGTCGAACTCCCGATAGGACCCCGAGAGCAGCGAGCGCTCGGGGTCGAGCGGGACGCCCTTGCCGCGCGCGTCGGCGTGGTCGAGCACCGTGTGATAGAGGTCGATGAGTTCGACCTGTTCGTCGCGCCGGCCCGGGTCGAGATCGGGATGTTTGACCATGAGCGGGACGTTGACGATGGGGTCGTAGACCGCGAATTCGTGACCATAGAGTCCGTGCTCGCCGTGGAGTTCGCCGTGGTCGGCACAGACGATCACGAGGGTGTCGTCCCACTCGTCGTTGGCGCGCATCCACTCGAAGAGCCGGTGGAGTTGGGCGTCGACGTGGTGGATCTCGGCATCGTACAGCCCGCGGATCGAGTTCCATTCGGCTTCGCTGATGTCGCGCGCGCCGCTGTTGTACTCCTTTGAGTTCTGACAGACCTGCGTGGAGTCCACACCGGGGGCGAACAGTTCCTTGTGCTCGTCGGGCGGGTGGTAGGGCAGGTGGGCGTCCATCAGGTTGATGAAGGAGAAGTAGGGGTCGTCGGTCCCGTCGATGAACTCGATCGTGCGGTCGATGACTGCCGGTGTCTTCGAGTCCGCTCCCTCGCCGCTGGCGAGGAACTCGTGGATCTCGTTGCCGGCGTTGACGAGCCAGTCGGCGGCCTGCCGGAGGCGCTCGTTGTCGTTCATCGTCTTCCACGCCCGCGCGAGCGGTCCCGAGAGCAGGTCGCCGGGCATCACCTCGAAGAAGTTGTCCTGACTGTCGAACCCGTCGGTGAGATGCGTGTAGGGCGTTATCCACGCGTTCGACGAGTAGCAGGAGCTTCGATGGTCTTCGAGCGACTGGGCGAGGGTGGGATGGCCTTCGAGATACGGGTTTTCCTGGGTCGCGTTGTGCTCGCCCGGGTAGCGCCCGGTGAACATCGAGGCGTGGGAGGGGAGCGTCCACGGCGCGGGGGCGACCGCCTGCTCGAAGACGGCGGCTTCCTCGGCGAACGCTTCGAGTCCGGGCGTCGTCTCGCGGTCGTCGTCGTAGACCGAGAGGTGGTCCTTGCGGACCGTGTCCATCACGACGAACAGGACGTTCCGTGCGGGCGTATCGCTCATACCTACCCGTCGCTCTCGCGCCGCATAAATACACGCCGTTCGTCCTCGTCGACCGGGCGCTGGTGCGAGGCGAGGCGTTTAACCGGCCCTATTGAGTATTCGTGGGCATGCTGGCACAGACGGTCGCGGCGACCGAAATCAACCTGCTCGTCGTCTTCATGATCGCCGCGGGCGTCGGCATCTTCGTCGCCAAGGTCGGTCGCTTTCCCTACACCATCGCGCTCCTGCTCGCCGGGTTCGGCATCTCCGGCATCCAAGCGATATTCGGGATCCAACTGTTCGACGTCCAGCTCTCACACGACCTCATCCTCCTCGTGCTCCTGCCGCCGCTGTTGTTCGAGGGTGCGGCGACGACCGACCTCGAATCCTTCCGTGAAAACTTCGTGCCGATCATCACGCTCGCGGTGCCCGGCGTGTTGCTCTCGGTGCTCGTGCTCGGCTATCTCGGCCAGTTCGCCTTTGGCTTTCCCCTCCTGATTTCGCTGTTGTTCGCCGCGATGATCCTGCCCACCGACCCGGTGAGCGTGCTCGCGCTGTTCGACGAACTCGGCGCGCCGGAGCGGCTCTCGACGCTCGTCGAGGGTGAGAGCCTCCTCAACGACGGCGTCGGCGTCGTCGTCTTCACGGCACTGTTGGCGCTCGCCGAGGAGGCCAGACGGACCGGCCTGTCGGCGTCCGAACTGCTCACGCTGCGCGAGATCGGGACGACCACCCTCGACATCCTCGTGACGAGTGTCGGCGGAATGGTCGTCGGGCTCCTCGCGGGCTACGCCATCTACCGCGTGATGGTCAACCTCGACGAACACATGACCGAGATCGTCCTCACGCTGATCCTCACCTACGGGAGCTTCCTGCTCGCCGAACACTACCTCCACGTCTCGGGGGTTATCGCCACCGTCGTCGCGGGACTGTTCATCGGCAACCGCGGCGTCGAGTACGCGATGAGTCCACAGACGAAACTGTCGATCTTCAACACCCTGGAGACTGCGGCGTTCATCGTCAACACGTTCATCTTCGTCGCCATCGGCGCGACGACGCCCATCCGTCAACTGGGTGATTTCGCCGTTCCCATCGCGATCGCCATCGTCCTCGTGTTGCTCGCGCGCGCCGTAGTGGTCTATCCGCTCACCGCGCTCACGAACCGCGTTGCGACCAGCAAGGTGCCCCTCGACTACCAGCACGTGATGGTCTGGGGCGGGCTACACGGCTCGATTCCGGTCGCGCTCGTGCTCGGACTCCCGCCCGGGTTCGAGCCGGGCGGCAAGCTCCGGGCGATGGTCTTCGGCGTCGTCGCGTTCAGTCTCGTGGTGCAGGGATTGACGATGCCGCGCCTGCTCAACGGGCTGGGCATCGCCACCCGCTCGTCCGACCAGCAGCTCTACGAACTGCTCAACGGGCGGGCACGGGCGACCGACGCCGCACTCGACGCCGCCGAGAGCCTCCGCCAGCGTGGTGACATTCCGGGCGACGTCTACGAGGACTTCACCGCCGAGTACGAGCGCGAGCAGGAAGACCTCCGACACGCGATTTCACAACTGATGCAAGAACACCCGGACCTCCGGCGCGAGGAGCTGCTCATCGGCGAGCGCAGGCTGCTCCAGCGCGAGAAAAACGCCATCCGCGAGGCGGTGCGCAACGGCGTCATCGGCGGCGACATCGGCGATCGCCTGCTCGAAGAGGTGGACCTGAAACTCGACCGCATCAACGACGGCCAGAGCACCGTCGACGAACGCGAGGAGGGCTACGAGGAGTTCTGGCGCACGCAGGCCGCCGAGTTCGGTCTCGACATCGAACCGAAAGGCGAGGGCGCGGACGACTGAGCAGTCGTCGGAAGCGAACAGTCGTCCGATGGCGAGCGCGCTATCCGGAAAATCGAGACACGAACAGAAGCGCCCAGTGGTATCGTTTCAGCCGCGGTACGGCCCGTGAATCGGCCGTGACCGGTTTCAGAACGGGGCCTGCGGGCCTTCGTCGTCGTCGGTCGTCTCGCCGGGGAAGGAGGGACTCATCCCGCCGCCACCGAAGCCGGCGTCGCCCGCACCGCCGCCACCCATCCCGGTGTTTGCGTGGACCTGGTTGATCTCGGGGATCTCCTTGACCATCCGGCTCTTGATCGCCTGGATGGTCATCGGCGAGATGCCACAGCCCGAACAGGCCCCGCCGAGCGCGACGGTCACTTCACCGGACTCGCGGTCGAGGTCCTGAATCGCGGCGCTGCCGCCGTGCATCTGGATCTGCGGGAAGTTCCGGCGCAGGAAGTTCGAGATCTCCTCGCGCAGGTCGTCGTCGTTGCTTTGGGTCTCCGTGCTCATGGCTACGGGTAGGGCTGCACGCTTCTTAGACCTTTGGACTCCCTACATTGAGGTCGAACACGTTCGCCAGTTCGGCTTCGAGCGTCGCAACGTAGTCGGCGAGCACGCCCTCGAATTTCTCCTGGCCGACCACCGTCCCCGAAAGGCGCTCGTAGGGGTTCTCGGGGAGTTCGATCCGAAAACCGTCCTCCTCGTCGTAGAACGGCTCGCTCTCGTTCAACACCTGCTGGTCGATGGCGTGGACGAGTTCGGAGTCGTAGCGCTCGCCCATCGATTCGAAAGCGTTGCGGTAGGCGGTCTGGAGTTCGGGGAAGTAGTTCGCGTACTTGTCCTCGAATTGTTCGGGACTGAACTCGGTCATGGGTCGAGAACGCGCGGCAGGGACTAAAGCGAGAGGGTAGGCGGACGAGAGGCTGGGATGTTCGAAACTGATTTGCGACACATCCGTGAACGATGGGCATGGACCCTCGCGTCCGCGAGCACGCGGCAGTCATCGTCGAGCACTGCTGTGACGTCTCCGCGGAGGACAACGTCGTCATCGGGGCACCGTCGACCGCGGAAAACCTCGTCGTTGCACTCTACGAGAGGCTAGGTGAGCGCGGTGCCCGACCGGCGCTTCACTGGTCGAGCGCGCGGGCCGGTCGCGCCTACGCCCGTGCGATGAATCCCGACGACTACCGCACTGCCGAACATCGACTCGCGGAAATGGAAGAGACGGACGTCGTCATCATGATCGGCGGGTCGCACAACACCGCCGAACAGAGCGACGTGAGCGCCGAAATGGGACCGGCGAGGAGTCGTGCCCACGAACCAATCCTCCAAGAGCGCCTCGAAAAGCAGTGGGTCCTCACCCAGCATCCCACGACCGGCAACGCCCAGAAAGCCGGGATGAGCACCGAAGCCTACGAGGACTTCGTCTACCGGGCCGTGAACAAGGACTGGGACGAACAGCGCGAGTTCCAAGCGCAACTGGTCGAGGTTCTCGACCCCGCGAACGAGGTACACATCGTCTCGGGCGATTCGACCGACCTCACGATATCGGTCGAGGGGATGCACGCCGTGAACGACAACGGTAAACTCAACTTGCCGGGCGGGGAGGTGTTCACCGCGCCGGTGCCCGATTCGGTGGAAGGTGAGGTTCACTTCGACAAGCCACTCGTCCGTTACGGACGGGAGATCCAGGACGTGCGACTCACTTTCGAGAAGGGCAAGGTGATCACCCACGAGGCCGCGAAGAACGAGGACCTGTTGACGTCGGTACTCGATACCGACGACGGCGCACGCCGACTCGGCGAGTTGGGCATCGGGATGAACCGCGACATCGACCGCTTCAGCTACAACATGCTGTTCGACGAGAAGATGGGCGATACGATTCATCTGGCGCTCGGCGACGCCATCGACGAGTGTGTCCCGGAGGAAATGGAGGCGAACGAGAGCGCCCAGCACGTCGACATGATCGTCGATATGAGCGAGAATTCGAAAATCGAAGTCGACGGCGAGGTCGTCCAGCGCGACGGAACGTTCAGGTTCGAAGACGGTTTCGAGGGGTAGCGAACGTTTTTGATGCAGCTCCTTCCGAATTCCGACCGACAGTAGACGTTCGGGTTTCGAAACTGGTTTGCACAGTCCGAGAATCGATGGGACATGGACCCACGAGTGCGCGAGCACGCACAGTTGATCGCCGACGCCGTCGACCTCGGGGCTGGCGACGACTTTCTCATCAAATCCGAGCCACCGGCCGACGACCTCGTGACCGCTCTCTACGAGGTCGCCGGCGAGCGCGGTGCGCATCCGCTCGCCATCCGAACGAACCGAAGCGGGCGGGCGATTCGAGCCTATCTCAACGCCGCCGACGAGAGCGAAGTGGAGTTCGAGACGCCCGCCCACCAGCGCGCGCTCGTCGAGGCCGCCGACTGCCACGCCATCATCCGCGCCCACGAGAACGTCACCGAACTCGGCGACGTCGACCCGGACGTGAACTCGGCCTACGAGAAGGCTCACGGACCCATCCTCGAAGAGCGCCTCGGCGACCGCTGGACGCTGACCCAATATCCCACCCCTGCAAACGCCCAGCTCGCCGAGATGAGCACCGAAGCCTACGAGAACTTCGTCTACGACGCCATCCTGAAGGACTGGGACGAACAGGCCGAGTTCCAAGCCCAGTTAGTCGAGATCCTCGACCCGGCCGAGGAGGTCCGCATCGTCTCGGGCGAGAGTACCGATATTACGATGTCCATCGCGGGCAACCACACCATCAACGACACCGATAGCCACAACCTGCCCGGCGGCGAGGTGTTCACGGCACCTGTCCCCGAAAGCGTGGAGGGCGAGGTCCACTTCGACAAACCCGTCTATCGCCGCGGGCGCGAGATCACCGACGTGCGACTCACCTTCGAGGACGGCGAGGTCGTGTCCCACGAAGCCGAGAAGAACGAGGACCTCCTGACGACGATCCTCGACACCGATGCTGGTGCGCGCCGTCTCGGCGAGTTGGGCATCGGGATGAACCGCGACATCGACCACTTCAGCTACAACATGCTGTTCGACGAGAAGATGGGCGACACAGTGCACATGGCCGTCGGCAGAGCCTACGACGACAATATCGGTGATGGCAACGAGCAGAACCAGAGCGCCCAGCACGTCGATATGATCGTCGATATGGGCGACGACTCGCGTATCGAGGTCGATGGCGAAGTCGTCCAACGCGACGGCACCTTCCGATTCGAGGACGGTTTCGAGGCGTAGCGGTCGTTTTTAGCGCAGATTTTTGTGAGTGCCGAGCGAAGCGAGGGACGAAGCAAAAAGGTGCGACTGGGACCTTCCGGTTCGAGGACGGCTTCGAGGCGTAATCAGTAATCAGAACTCTTCCGTGTGTGGTCGGAGGTCGAGTTCGAGCGTCCACGCACTCGGGTCCTGTCCGACTAAGTGCCAGTAGCTTGCGGCGATGGCGTCGGGGTCGAGATACTCCTCTGGATTGTGGACCTCGCTGTCGGGCGGGCGGATGCCGCCGTCGATGACGACGTGGGCGACGTGAATACCTCGAGGACCGAGGTCGCGGGCCATCGACTCGGCCATGCCACGGACGGCGAACTTCGCCGTCGAAAAGGCGAGCGCGCCCTTGTTTCCTCGTACTGAGGAGGTCGCCCCCGTGAAGATCACCGTGCCGCTGCCCTCTTCGAGCATGTCCGCGACGGCCTCCTGTGAGCAGTGAAACCCGCCCTGAGTGCCGACCGCGAGCGCGTGCTCGAACTCCTCACCAGAGAGATCCATCAGTCGCTTCCACGCGCCGCCGCTCGCGTGATTGACGAGCACGTCGACGGGACCGAACGCTTCGCGGACTTCATCGAAGCCCGCTTTGACCGCTTCGGCGTCGGTGATATCGGTCTGGACCGCAAGCGCGTCACCGTCCTCGTTCAGTTCGTCGGCGAGGTCTTCGATGAACTCCGCCGAGCGCGCGAACAGGCCGACCGCACAACCCTCGGCGACGAACTTTCGCGCTATCGACGCGCCCAGACCGGGACCGACGCCCGCGATGACGGCCGTTCGTGTCATACTCTCCTCTCGCCATCCAGCGCCAAAACCGTTCGGTGGCCGGCGGCGTTGCGGCCGCGGTGCGGTCGCGGTCCTTGGTGGATGAAGGGCGAGCGACTGAAAGGAGCGAGGGCTTCGGCGGAGGCGGTGCTGTGCGGAAAGTGTAGCATCCGTGCGAGTGAAACGAGCACGATTCGCCGCGAACGAGCCGTCGGCGAGTGAGCGGGTGTTTTTAGTCCAGGTTTTTGGTCGGGGTTCGAGTGAGCGCCGAAGGCGCGAGCGAGGACCCCGTCTGAAAAAGTGGGTTTAGATAACGCGGTTCTGGAGGTAGTCGAGGTGTTTGGCGTTGTAGACGATCTTCACGGTGTCGGCGGCGGGGCTGCCGATGCAGGTCAGACGCACGTTGCGGTCCTCGACTTCCTCGTCGGAGAGGATCTGCTGCATGTCCATGTCGATCTCGCCCTCCTTGACGATGGCCGCGCAGTTGGCGCACGCGCCAGCGCGGCACGAGAAGGGCCAGTCGTAGCCCTGTGCTTCGGCGGCTTCGAGAATGTATTCCGATTCGTTGACGTCGAGCGAGCCGTAGTCCTCCTCGCCGAGACCGGCGTCTTCGGCCTTCTCGAAGAGGTCGTCGTCGTCGATCTCCCATCCCTGGTCGTCGAACACTTCGTAGTTGACGTATTCTACTGTGGGCATCACCCGCTGTTCTCGCCCCGGACTGTTAGATGTTGCTGTTTGCACCACCGAATCGCTCAAAAGACCGGGAGAAATCGAAAGACGAGGTAGGCCGCAACCGTCGAGATGGCGGGCACGAGGTTCTGGAGGGCGATGACCTTCGCGGTCGTGGTCGGTTCGAAGAGATCCGCGGCCGCCGGCACGTCCTCTTCGCCGATCGCCGGCGGCTCGTGCGCGTCTGGCGTGCCACCCTCGCCGACGGTCGGAACGTCGTCGCCGGCCAGCGCGTCTATCGACACGTCGGGTGGTTCCTCGACGGCCTCGGCGACGGTCGTCGTCCGGGTCGCTCGTCCCCAGCCGAGTCCGACGATGGACATCGTGGCGATGATAACCACACTTACTGGAATATCGAACCACGACAGAACAGTGACGAGCGTCGAACTCACGACCGCGACCACGAGCGCCGCGAGCAGCGGCATCTCGGTGAGGTCATCGCCCATCGTGGCGATGGTCCGCCGGCCGATGGTGAACGCGCCAAGCCCGACCGCCACCCCCACGAGTAGCAGTCCCGGTTCCATCCCGAGCGTACCAGCCCCCACGAGCGGCGCGATGGCGTTGGCCGCGTTCGACGTGCCGGCGCTGAACGCGGTATAGCAGGCCACGGCGACCACCGCGACCGTGCCGACGGCCTCGCGCCGCGTGGTGTTCGTGCCGAGTTTCGGCCGCGGAACCGTTCCCGTGCGGTCGAGTGCGAGCAGCGATCCGTCGGATTGGTTGACGGCGAGCAAGCGGGCGAGTCGGGGGTAGTAGTACCGCCCGATGACGCCGCTGACCCAGAAGGCGATGACTGGCGAGACGAGCCACCACGTGAGGATCTCGGTCATCGTCGCCCAGTCGAGCGCCTCGCTCGCCAGCCCCAGCCCCGCGATCGAGCCGACGCCGGTCATCGATGTCGAGGCCGGGACCCCCACGACGTTGGCGAGGAAGAGCGCGAATCCGATGAAAAAGAGCACGACGACGCTCGTCTCGGGCGTGAAGTAACTCGACGGGACGATCCGCCCGCCCATCGTCTTGACAACGCCACGCCCGACCGTCCAGCCGCCGAGGAAAAACGAGATCGTCATGAGCGCCGCCGCGCCGGTCTTCGAGACCGCGCTCGCGCCGGCGGCCGGCCCGAAGGCGACGCCGATGTTCGATCCGCCGACGTTGAAGCCGACGAACACCGCGACCGCGAGACCGACGACGAAGAGAGCCGAGAGAGCCATGATCCCTCATACGATGCCGAACGGATAGTTCTTGCTCTCTCATCAGAAACCAGTTCGTAAGTTATCGGCGGCGATTCCGACGGGTTTAGGCCGGCGCTCACGGAGTGGCCCCATGTTCGAGGGATACGAGGTGATCCCCGCCGTCGACGTGCAGGCGGGGGCGGTCGTCCAGCTCGTCGGCGGCGAGCGCGGCAGTGGAACGGAGTACGGCGACCCGGTCGAGGCGGCCGAGCGTTGGGTCGCGGCGGGCGCGCGCACGCTCCATCTCGTCGACCTCGATGGGGCCTTCGACGGCGAGCGCGAGAACGCGCCGGCGATCGAACGCATCGTCGAGGCGGTCGACGTTCCCGTGCAACTGGGCGGCGGGATCCGTACCGCCGACGACGCTCGGACGCTGCTCGATAGCGGCGTCGAGCGCGTCATTCTGGGGACCGCAGCCGTCGAGAACCCGGCTCTCGTCACCGAAATCGGTGAGACCCATCCCGGACGGGTGCTCGTGAGCCTCGACGCCAAAGGCGGCGAAGTCGTCGTCGCGGGCTGGACCGAGGGCACAGGTTTGAATCCCGCCGCGGCGGCCGCCGAGTACGAAAAGCGCGGTGCGGGCGGGATCCTGTTCACCGACGTCGACGTCGAGGGTCGGCTGGAGGGTGTCGACGCCGAGCGCGTGCGTCGCGTCGCCGAGGCGGTCTCGATCCCGGTCGTCGCCAGCGGCGGCGTCGGCACCATCGACGACATCCGGACGCTTCGGGAGGCGGGCGCGAGCGCGGTCGTCGTCGGCAGCGCGCTCTACGAGGGACGGTTCACACTGGAGGAGGCCGTCGAGAGCGTCGCGGACGAGTGAGGGCCATCTCACGGAGCACAACGGCCTTACGTCTGCCCGGGAGAGCACCCGTATGCCCCGGACTGGGACCGTGACGCGCGCAACGGCCGAGACGGACATCGAGGTGTCGCTCGTCGTCGATGGCGACGGCGACTCGACCACCGAGACGGGAATCGGTTTCTTCGATCACATGCTCGATTCGTTCGCCAAACACGGCCTGTTCGACCTCGAAATCACCTGCGACGGCGACCTCGCTATCGACGACCACCACACCGTCGAGGACGTCGCCATCGCGCTCGGGACGGCCTTCGACGAGGCGCTCGGCGACCGCGCCGGGATTCGGCGCTTCGCCGATCGGAAAGTCCCGCTCGACGAGGCCGTCGCGGGCGCTGTCGTCGACGTGTCGGGCCGACCGCTCTTTCGGTTCGATGGCGAACTCTCGCAGGCCACGGTCGGGGAGTTCACGAGCGTGATGGCACCCCACTTCTTCCGATCGCTCGCCATGAACGCCGGGCTGACCTTGCACACTGAAGTGACGGGCGAGAACGCCCACCACGAGATCGAGGCGCTGTTCAAGGCCGTCGCGCGGGCGCTCGACGACGCCACCCGGCCCGACGAGCGCCGCGAGGGAACGCCGAGCACGAAGGGTTCCCTGTAGTGTTCGACGAGATCATGGCGAAGTTCGCTGGCAGTCCGGGCCAGCAGGCCGTCGTCAGGCTGCTGCTCGAACGTGGCTTCTCGGTCAGCGAAGAGGGCCGGGTCGTCTCGGGCGACATCGAGATCCCGAACACGCAGGTCGCGACCGAGGTCGGCGTCGATCGGAGAGTCGTGGACTCGACGACCGACGCGCTGCTCGACGACGACGAATTGCGGCCGATCTTTCGAAACATCTCGGCGGTCCCCAGTTTGAAGGACCTCGCGCCGGTGCTCGATCTCTCGGTGCTCACCGTCGCGGTCGGCGACGCCGAGGGGGTCGGCATCGTCGCTCGCGTCACGACCGTGATCGCCGATCACGACGTCTCGATCCGCCAGACGATCAGCGAGGATCCCGAGTTCACCGACGAGCCGCGGCTGTCGATCATCACCGACGAACCGCTGCCGGGTGAGGTACTGACCGAGATTCGAGAGTTGGAATTCGTCCGCAAGCTCGAACTCGAATGAGCGAGACCTACCGCACGGTCGAAGGCCGCGGCGAGGCGGCCTTCGAGGAGCGCGGCTCGCGGTTCATCGGTTACATCGCACCCGCCGAAACGGTCGGCGACGCCGAGGCGTTCGTCGCCGCTATCGAAAACGAACATCCGGACGCGTCGCACAACGTGCCCGCCTACCGGGTGCGCGCCGATCCACTCAGGGAATACGCGAGCGACGACGGCGAGCCCGGCGGGTCGGCTGGCAAGCCCGCACTCACGGTTCTGGAACGCGAGGAACTGGAGAACGTCGCGGCGGTCGTCACGCGCTACTACGGCGGGACGAACCTCGGCGTCGGCGGACTCGCACGCGCCTACGGCCGGGCGGTGAAGCTCGCGCTCGACGAGGCCGGAACCGTCGCACAGCGCCCGCACGAGCGGCTCCGCCTCGCCGTCGATTACGACGATTCGGGGACTGTGCGGGGCATCCTCGAAAGCAGTGCAGTGGACTTCGAGGCCGAGTACGAAGAGCGGGCGGCCTTCGCGGTGCGCGTACCGAGCGCCGACGCCGAGGAATTGCGCGAACGACTACTGAGCGCGACCAGCGGCCGGGCGGAGCTGGAATCGGCCGACGACGAGTGAGAGCGGGGAGAAAGTCAGTCAGCGCCGGCGGCCGATCCGGCCGTCGTCCGTGAGCGCGCGTAGCCGACAATAGCGTAGACCACGGGCGTATCGAGGAGTGCGATGAGGAGTTTGAGCAGGTACTGGCCGATACCGAGCCCGAGCAGGATGGACGGCGGGAGCGCGCTGCCGACGCCGAGCAGTTCGGGCGCGAGGTAGAACGCGACGCCGACGAAAATGACTGTGTCGATCGCCTGACTCGTCGCCGTCGAGCCGACGTTGCGCAGCCAGAGCGCGCGCCCGTCGGTGTACTCCTTGAGCCGGTGGAAGACGAACACGTCCCAGTTCTGGCTGACGAGATAGGCGAGCAGGCTTCCCAGGACGACGTTGGTGCTCGCGCCGAGCACCGCGGCGAACGTTCCAGGATCGACCGCGCTGCTGGCCGCGGCGGGGGCGGCGATCGTCGCCCAGACTAGCCCCAAGAGAACGAGGTTCATCGCGAAGCCGAGGTTGACGAGGACGTGGGCCGCCCGCCGGCCGTACAGCTCCGCATAGCAATCGGAGGCGAGGAAGGTCAGCGCGTAGGCCAGCGACGCCCCCGGCAGGATCAGCTCCGCGCCGACGACCGGCAGCGAGAACGGGATCGAGAACGCGAGCACCTTGGTCGCGGTGAGCTGGGCGGTCACGAGCGCCGTGGTAAAGAGGGCGATCAGCGCGACCTGAATGCCGGAGGCCCCACGATCGCTCATCGTGGCCTCCAGGCGATATCCGTCGAGAAGCGTGTCATATCGGAGGCGAACGCCACGGATAGATAGGCCGTTCGGTCAGTCGGCGCTCTCGCGCTGGCCACGGGTGGTGCGCCGCCCGCCGAGGGTATATATCCAGAGCAAGCCGAGTCCCAATCCGTAGCAGAGCATGATCGGAATCCCGATGATGAACATCATGAACACGCCGCGTGGCGAGGCGTAGGCGGTGAACGCGAAGACGCCGACGGTCACCTCGCGCCAGCGGTTGCGCATCGCGCCGTAGGGGACCAACCCCCCACGGTGAAAGAGCACCATCGTCACGGGGATCATCGCGAGCAAGCCGATGCCGGCGGTCGTGAAGAAGACGAGCCAGCCCGCGGCGCTGATGCGGTAGGCGACCACCATGTTCGAGCCGACGACGTCAGCGGCGAGCCACGAGATGACCGTGGGGGCCACGGTGGTGTAGCCGACGGCGACGCCGCCGGCCAGGCTCGCCAGCATCGCGCCGGCCCAGGCGAACAGCACTCGTCTGTCGCCGCCGGCCAGTCCCCGCTCGCGCAGTGCCGGCCACGCCCAGTAGAGGAAGAACGGGAGGATGGCGAGCACCGCCAGCAGCGTACTGAGCTTGATCTCGAAGACGAGCGCCTCGACGGGGTGGAGTTCGACGACGCCGACCTGTTCAGGGCGGACAGCCGCAGGCAATCGAGTGAGGAAGTCCGTCTGAATGCCGCCGATGCCGCCCTGTGAGAGCCAGATGAACGTGCCGGCGAGCACGGCCATGAACAGTCCGAACAGGAGGAACGCACGCGAGCGCAGGCTGTTGAGGACGAAGGCGATGTCGTAGTAGTAACCGCCGATGTCGTCTTCGGTGGTCTCCTCGGCAGTGAACCCATCGACCACCCCGGCAGTCATTCGGGTGAAGGCGTTGCTTTCGTCCGATTCCGCGATTTCGGCCTCGTCGACCGTGCTCTCGGCTACCGGTTCGGTCTCGTGCACCTCGTCGTCCGCTTCGTCGGCGCTTTGAGCCTCGTCGAAGCGGTCGAGGATAGCCTGTGCCTTGTTCGGGTCGCCGTCGCTCATCGCCATGCTCGCCTGCGCGGTCGCCTCCTGTTCGCTCATCGCGGTGAACGCCTCGACCGGCGCGGCCCGAACGCCCGCCTCGTCGAGGTCGGCGACGTCGATGCTCGCGGGGCTGTCGGGACGACCGGGCTGGCTGGCAGCGTGCTCGACGGCGCGATAGACGTAGTAGACGAGCGCGACGACGACCAGCGCGAGCAGGACGGCGGCCGCAACCACTGCGATGGCCGCGTCCCTGGGCAGGCCGAGCATCGGCCCGATGTACTTGAAGACGGGTTCGGCGGGCGTATAGAAGGGTATCCGAGGGACGATGACCCGGTTGAAGTAGCCGCCGAAGCCCGCGACGATGGCTCCTGCGACGACGCCGGCGACCAGTATGGGAACGCCGAGAATCCGCGCCCAGCGGTCGCGGACGACGCCGCGGACGCTGACCGCGCTGCCACCGCGCTGGAGGGTGACGACGAAGCGCGTGAGGCCGAGACTGAGCACGTAGAGAAAGACGATGGGGACCGCCCAGAGCACCTGGGTGAAGGGGTCCGGGGGCGAGAACAGCGCGCCGAAGCCGAAGGCGGCGACGATGGCGTACTTCCACTTCTCGCGGAAGGTCTCGTAGGGAACGACCCCCGAAAGCGAGAGACCGGTCATCACGAGCGGGAGCTGGGCGGCGACGCCGAAGGACAGCGACAGGAGGAGGATGAACTGTGCCCAGAGCACGATCGAGTAGGTCGGTTCGAAGCCGACCGCCACCGAGTTCGTCGCGAGGAACTCGAACATGAGCGGGAAGAAGACGAAATAGCCGTAGGAAGCGCCCACGAGGAACAACAGCGCGGCGAAGACCACGACGAGAGCGAGTTTCCAGCGCGCGCCGACCTGCGGCCAGTAGCCACGGGCCTTGAGCGCGTCGCGCGAGTAGTAGAGCAGGACAGGGAGTGAAACGAACGCGCCGACGAACAGCGCGATCTTCACTTGAAGAAGGGGCACGTCGAACGGCGTGGTGGCGACCACCGAGGTCTGTTTGGCGACGGCGGGCGGCAATCGTGCGAAGAGATCGGTCTTCAGGCGGTCCCAGACGTAGAGCCAGAGCGCGTAGAACGTGCCGAGGAAGGCGACGAGGAAGACGATGGCCACCTTCTGGAGATGGGTCTGGGCGGCCGACAGCAGCGCACCCAGCGTCTCCCGCCCGCGCGCGACCGAGCGGCGGACGTCGTCGTCGACGGCTCCGGACATCCTACGAGAAGGTTGCTGACTCCCGGTTATCAATCTTGTCGGTTCCGACGGCGAGAAGAAGGCTTACAACACCCACGCCGAAACCACCCGTTAGATGGCCGAATCGACGGGGACGGGTGTCGCCGACGGCGAGAACACGCCGCTCGAAGACACCGAGATGCCGCTGGCCGACCACATCGAGGAGATGATCAAGCGGCTGGCGGTCGTGCTGGTCGTCATGGCGCTGGTCAGCGGCGTCGTCTTCCCCGTCGCCGACGACCTCATCAACTTCATCTGGTACGAGCTGTTGCCCGGACCGATGGGGCCGGGAGCGGCCAAACCCCGTGTGTACGACCCGCTCGCGCTGATCCTCGCGCGCCTCAAGGTGTCCTCGCTCGCGGGCTTCGTCATCGCCCTGCCCCTGTTCGTCTATCAGACCTACCGCTTCATGCGACCGGGGCTCTACCCCACGGAGCGCCGCTACTACCTCGCGGCCGTGCCGACGAGCCTCGTGCTCGCGCTCGCCGGCGTCGCCTTCGCGTTCTATCTCATCCTCCCGGTGATCTTCACCTACTTCCTCCAGTACTCACAGGGCGTGACGGACATCGCGTTCGGGCTGACCGAGACGTTCGGGCTGATGACGCTACTGATGGGCTTTTTCGCGCTCGTCTTCCAGATCCCGCTGTTCGTGATGCTCGCCATCATGATGGGTGTGACCTCGCGGGCGTGGCTCGCGAGCAAGCGCCTCTACTTCTGGGGTGCCTTCCTCGGGATCTCCTTCCTGTTCAGCCCCGACCCCACGGGAATGGCCCCAATTTTGGTGGCGGCGACGATGATCACCCTGTTCGAGGGAACGTTATTACTCCTTCGCTGGACCGGCAACGAGTAGCGTCACAGCCGGTCGCGGATGGCGTCGGCGTCGTAGGAAAGCGAGAGTTCGCGCGAGCGCCCGCGGCCGTCGACCGAGGTGTAGGCGGTCTCGATCAGTCCCACGCGGTCGAGTTTGTTGACCAGTTCCGAATAGCGCGTGTAGCCGAGGTCCGTCTCGTCGTGGAAGGCCTCGTAGACTTCACCGGCGCGCTCGCCGTCGTGGTCGGCGATGGTCGTCAAGAGAGCGCGTTCGGGGTCGGATAGCCCGCGCACGCGCCGCGAGAGGTGGACGTGTCTGGCCGTCTCGTAGGCAGTCTCGACGTCTTCGCGCTCGACCGTGTCGCTCGCGCGCCGCTCGGCGTTCAGTCCCGCTCTCCTGAGCAGGTCGATACCGACTCGGAGGTCGCCCGTCTCGGCGGTGAGGTCGGCGACGCGGTCGAGGACCGTGGTGGCGACCACACCCTCGCGGAAGCCGCGCGCGACGCGCTCGCCGAGGATGTCGACGATGGCTTCCTCGTCGTAGGCCGGGAAGAACACTTCTTCCGGGCGAAAGACACTCTGGACCCTGCCGTCGAGTTCGGCGACCACGTCGAGGTCGAGGTCAGAAGAGACCAGCAGGACGCCGATCTTCGCGCCCGCGTGGGTCTCGTGTGCCCTGAGCAGCGAGTAGAGCGTGTCGGAGGCCTCGCCTTCGTAAAAGAGGTAGTTCACGTCGTCGAGACACACGGTGAGAACGTCCTCCTCGTCGGTGAGGTGGTCGGTGATCTGCTTGAACAGGCTCTTGAACGAGACGCCGCTGGCCGGTGGTTCGTACTCGAAGAGCTGTTCGAAGATGCGTGAAAAGACCGCGTATCGCGTCGAGTCCACCTGACAGTTCACCCGCACAGTTCTCACGCCGCGCCGGCCGTCGAGTTCACCGAACAGTTTCTGGATGGCGGTCGTCTTCCCCGTGCCGGGCGGGCCGCGCACCATCGCGTTGAGTGGGCGCGAGCCACGGACGGCGGGTCGGAGCGCGTACTGGAGTCCCTCCAACTGCTTGTCGCGGTGCTGGAAGGTCTCGGGCAGGTAGTCGATCTCGAAGACGTGCTCGTTCCGAAAGAGCGACTCGTCCCACGAGAGCATGCCGTCCTCGGCCATCACTTTCACCACGCTCCCCGGTGGCTTCAAGGCTTCGGCGGCGGCCTATCCGGTGTTCGTCAGTCCGCCGTCGATGAGGATGGATTCACCCGTGACGTAACTCGCGAGGTCGCTCGCGAGGAACACGGCGACATCGCCGACCTCCTTCGGCAGGCCGGGTCGGCCGAGCGGAATCCCAGGCGTCGCTTGGTCGTTCTGCTCGGGTTCGCCCGAAGCCATATCCTCGGAGGTCATCGCAGTGTCGATCTGGCCCGGATGGATGGAGTTGACGCGAATGTCGTGTTGACCGAGGTCGCCCGCTGCAGCGTACGAGAACAGTCGAACGCCGCCTTTCGCGGTCGAGTACGGGGTGAGGTTCGAGTAGCCCTCGAAGCCGGCCGCGCTCGACATGTTGACTATCGAGCCGCCGTCGTCCCCGTCGATCATCGCCGCCGCTGCGGCTTGAGTCCCGAAGTAGACACCATCGAGGTTGATGTCCATGAGCTGTCGATACTCCTCGTAACCGACCTCCGTGAGCGGCTTCTGGGGACCGATGATGCCCGCGTTGTTGACCATCACGTCGATACCGCCGAACTCCTCAGCCGCCCCGACGGCGTCTTCGACCGATTCGCGATCGGTCACATCACACTCGACGAACGCCGCGCGAACGTCGGTTTCGGCTTCGAGCAACTCGTGTGTCGGTTGCCCGCCGAGACGGTCTTCCTCCTGAATGTCGGCGATGACGACGTCCGCACCCTCCTCGGCGAACCGCCGGGCGATTCCTCGACCGTTCCCGCTCGCTGCCCCGGTGATGACGGCCGTTCGACCCTCCAGTAAACCGGACATGGACGTCACTCGGATAGCCACCCAGGTATGTTTTTTGTAGATGTTTTGTAACTGTTGGAGACGAGCCGAATCCGCAACACCCCGAGCAGCCACCTCGCGTGCCGCCCGGTCCGCGTCGAGACGGTTGTTTTCGCCATCGGTTGGCGGATAATGTATCAGGTAGCGTTAATACGTCGTCATGTGAGTTCCGGACGCATGGCACACGATGACAGCCAGCGGAAAGCGGACGAAGAAGGGACAGAAATCGAATACGAATCAGTAGATGGGGAAGCGGGCCGAACCCGGCGGCGGACGTTTCTGAAGGGGTCGGCCGTCGCGCTCAGCGCGGGTGCGTTCCCCGTCGCGGCCAATCGTGCGGCCGCCAACGACGGACCGGATGACACCGAGCGCGTCGACCGGGTCGAGACGGCCACGGGCGACGAAGGGATGGTCGCCTCGTCGGACCCGCGGGCGAGCACCATCGGGGCCGACGTGCTCGACGCAGGCGGCAACGCGGTCGATGCGGCGGTCGCCGTCCAGTTCGCGCTCAACGTCGTCCAGCCTCACACATCAGGAATCGGCGGCGGCGGGTTCATGCTCGTCTACGACGCGGGCGAGGACGAACTCTATTCGGTGGACAACCGCGAGCGCGCGCCGTTCGGCGCGACACCGGATATGTTCCTCGACGACGGCGAACCGATACCGTTCGACGAGCGCATCACGCTCGGGCAGGCGGTCGGCGTTCCCGGCACGCTCAAAGCCTGCGACATCGCGCTGAAGCGGTTCGGCACGCGGGAGATCGCCGACCTTATCGACCCGGCCATCGACCTCGCGGGTGGCGCACGTGTCGACTACTACCTCGGGCGAACCATCGAGGAAGAGCACGAGAAGTTCAACGACGCCGCGCGATCGGTGTTCGCGCCCGGTGGGACACCCCTCAGTATCGGCGATCGGGTCGAACAACCGGACCTCGCGGCGACCTTCGAGACCATCGCCGAGGAGGGCGTCGGCGCACTCTACAAAGGTGGCATCGGCGAGGCGGTCGCCAACGTCGTCCAGGAGAACGGCGGCAGCATGACGCCCGCCGATCTGGGCGCGTACAACGTCACCATCGACACGCCCGAATACGTCGAGTACGGCGACGTCACCGTCCGAACCCAGCCGCTCCCGAGCTCCGGCGGGCTGACGATCGCGAACATTCTGTCGCTACTGGAACCGTTCGACCTCTCTCAGTACGACCGCCAGTCGGTCGAGGTTTCGCAGTTGCTGGCCGAGGTGTTCAAACTCGCCTACGCCGACCGCGGCGAGTACATGGGCGACAAGCAGTTCGTCGACGCGCCGTGGCAGGGGCTGCTCGACGACGAATACCTCGACGAGCGCCGCGGGATGATCGAACTCGGGGAGGCGACGACCGAGACCCAGCAGCCGGGCGACCCGTGGAGCTACCAGCCCGGCGAGCCGTACGCCATCGACCCGCTTACTGTCGACGACGCCTCCCAAGCCAAGGACGCACCGCGACCGTACATCCCCAGTCCGCGCGGCAGCACGACGCACTTCACGGTCGCCGACAGCGAGGGGAACATGGTCTCGTGGACGAGCACCATCGAGCAGCTGTTCGGGAGCGGCATCATGGTTCCCGACCACGGATTTATGCTCAACAACGAGATCACCGACTTCGACGCCGAACCCGGCGGACCGAACGAGGTCCAGCCCCTCAAGCGGCCGCTCAGCTCGACGAGTCCAACCATCGTCTTCCGCGACGGCGAGCCGTTCTTTACGGTGGGATCGCCCGGCGGCACGACCATCATCACGACGGTCGTCGAGACGATACTGAATATCGTCGAGTTCGACATGAGTTTGGCAGAAGCGGTCGCCGAACCGCGCCTCTACGCCAACTCCGAACCCGCGGTCTACCCCGAGGCGAGCGTTCCGGGGGACGTCCAGCAGGGGCTGCGCGACCTGGGCTACGAACTCTCGCCGTTCACGACGCTCGGCAACGTCATGACGATTCAGCGAGACCCGAAAACCGGCGCGTACACCGGCGCGGCGGACTTCCGGAACGGCGGGGCGACGCGCGGACTCTGAAAACTCACTCCCTTCCCCACCCCGACCATCTGCCCCGACTCAGTCGGTCGCCGCGGCATCAGCCCGCTCGACCGCCGCGAAGCCGCGTTCGAGATCGGCGAGCAGGTCCTCAGGGTGTTCGATGCCGACCGAGACCCGGATCAGGGTGTCGGTGATGCCGTTTGCGAGGCGCGTCTCGCGCGGGATCGGTTCGTGGGTCATCCCGGCGGGATGCTCGATGAGGCTCTCGACGCCGCCGAGGCTCACGGCGAGCGAGAAGACGTCGAGCGCTTCGAGGAAGGCCCGCGCATCGCCGAAGTCGCCGTCGAGTTCGAAGGAGAGCACGCCGCCGAAGCCCGATTGTTGGGCGCGGGCGAGCTCGTGCTGGGGATGGCTATCGAGGCCCGGATAGTGCACATCCCGAACCGCCTCGTGCTCGTCGAGATGGGTGGCGAGGATCGATGCGTTCTCCTCGTGGCGCTCCATCCGGACGGGCAGCGTCTTCAATCCGCGCGCGACGAGGAACGAATCGAAGGGCGCGAGCATGTCGCCCAGCCCGACCCGCTGGTGGAATTCGAGCGTCGCGGCGAGGTCGTCATCGCTCGTGATCGCCGCGCCGCCGACCGAGTCGGAGTGGCCGTTAATGTACTTGGTCGTGCTGTGGACCACGACGTCGGCACCCAGATCGAGCGGCTGCTGGAAGTACGGACTTAAGAACGTATTGTCGACGATGAAGGTCGCGTCGCCGACCGCCGCCGCGATGGCCTCGATGTCGCAGAGTTTCAGCAGGGGGTTGGTCGGCGTCTCCATCATCACGAGCGTCGTCTCGGGTTCGATGGCCGCCGCCACGGTCCCAGGGTCGGTCGCGTCGACGAAATCGACGGCCACGTCGAGACGGCTCTCGAAGACGGTCTCCAGGAGTCGCTGCGTCCCGGCGTAGAGACCGTCGAACGCGACGACGTGGTCGCCCGGTTCGACGACGGACAGTACTGTGGTCGCGATCGCCGCCGTCCCCGAGGAGAACGCGAACGCGCGGTCGCCGCCTTCGAGCGCCGCGAGGCGTTCTTCGAGGGCGTGTCGCGTCGGGTTCGAGAGCCGCGAGTAGAGGAACTCGCCGGCCGCCGGATCGGCGTCGTCGAGACCGATGCTCGGGTCGAGCGCGTCCAGCTCGAACGTCGAGGAGAGGTGGATCGGCCGCACCACATCGCCGGTCTCCGAGGAACGCCCGCCCGTGCCGATGGCCGTCGTGTCGAACCGCCGGTCGTCGTCCATGTCGGCGCTACCGGCTCCCCTACCAAAACTCTTCATCAGTTGTCAGTAATTATTGCCGGCGCGATATGAGCGATGGTTATTCGAGACGGGTGGCGTCGCTCGACGAGACGTGTAATCGTGGCAAAAGTATATCCGTAACAATACGGAAAACGAACGTATGGACCGCCGTGTGGTGCTCGGTCTCGGGGTCAAATACGGCGTTCTGTACGCCGGTGGCACCGTTCTCGCCGTACTCGTCGGGAGTCAGGTCGTCGGGTATGCGTTCGGTCTCGCCGCGCTGGTCATGTTACTGGGCACGCTCGTCGTTCTTCCGTTGCTGTTCGGTGCGTCGGACGCCGATCTCGATACCGTCGAGGAGGGTGGTACGGTCGGCTTTCAAGACGTTACGGACCCATCGCAGTACCAGCCCGATTCGCTCTCGTTACCCGGCAAGTTCCAACTCGGCATGTACGTGCTCGGTATCGCGGCGTACAGCGCGATCGGACTGGCGGTAACGATGTAGCCACCGAAAATGGGACCAAAAACGATGGTCTACTCGAACTTCTCCAGTAATCGCTCGTAGAACTCGCCGTTCACGCCCGTTTCGTCCTCGGTAGCGAGTTTCTCGACGATGAGTTCGGGCGTCGAGCGCGCGAGAACGCCCTTCTTCGGCGAGCGCTCGACCACCAACTCGCCGTCTTCGAGTCCGACGGCCTCGATACCGTCGACCGAAACCTCGAAATCGGCCGCCTCGCGGATCTCGCCGGCGAGATGCGAGACGAACACCCCTGTGGTCTCGCCGGCGAGCGCTTCGAGGATGCCGGCGATGATGGTCGCCGACGCGCCGGGTTCGGTGATGCTTTCGAGTTCGTCGACCAGCACGAGCCGTCGCGTCTCGCCGGCGACGAGCCCGGCGAACTCCCGAAGCGTGGCCTCGAACGCACCCGCATCGAGCGTGCCCTGACTTTTCGCTTGGTAGTGCAACGCCTCGTAGCGCTCGATGCGCACCGATTCGGCGGGGACGGGCAAGCCCATGTGGGAAAGCACCGTCACGAGCGCGAGCAGGTCGAGCGTCGATGTCTTGCCCCCCGAGTTCACCCCCGAGAGCAGCGTCGGTCCCGACACCGCGTAGTCGACCGGCTCGACGTCCGCGAAGGCGCAGTCGAGCAGCGGTGAGCAGCCACCTTCGACGGCGATGCCCGTCCCCTCGAATGCGGGGAGGACGCAGTCGAAATCACGGGCGAAGCGCGCAACGGCGAGTTCGACGTCGCGGTCGAGCGCCGCCCGGACGAGGTCGTCACAGCCCTCGCGCATGCCGGCGAGGTCGGCCGCGAGACCGCGCTTCAACTGTGCCGCCCGGCGGTCGCGCGCCACCGTCAGATCCTCGCGCAGCCGATTGACGACGCCCTCGTCGTGTTCGACCGGAAACGTCGGCTCCTCGGGGAACGCCCGCACCGCAAGCTCCGCCTCGCTGTCGGTGAGCGCCAGCGCGTCGACGAGTTGCTCGCGCGCGGCGTCGATGGCGGCGGCGTGTTCGTCTTCGAGTTCGCGCGAGAGCAACGAGTCGACGCCCGCACCCTGCTCGACCAGCGAGAGCAGATCAGCGCCCTCGATAGTGACGTCGCGTTCCTCGATGGCCTCACGGAGCCGGTCGTTGGCGACGCTCTCGGCGGTGGAGACCGCCGCGTCGAGGTCCGCGACGGCGCGTTCGAGCCTGTCGAGCTCCTCGTCGCCGATCACCCCGCCATCGTCGTCGAGGTTCGAGAGGCGGGTCTCGAGCGCCGCGAGGTCGAGAGGGGATTCGAGATCCGCGGCGCGGTGGACGGCGGCGGCTGCTCGAAGGCGCTCGCGGTTGTGCGCGAAGAAGGCGAGCGTGCGCTCGGGGACCACCTCTTCAGGACTGTCGAGCGCGTCGGGCATGACGCGCACGTCGCCGTCGATATCGACGCCGGCAAAGGTTTCGTCGAGCGCGATGACCGTCGCGTAGCCGCGCGCGAGGTCCGCCAGCTCTCGGGTGTTCTCGACCGCCTCGACCGACAGCTCCGGGAACGCGTCTTGAGCCTCGGCGTGGCGCTCGGCGTCCGTGGTGGCGAGACAGCGCTCACGGATCCGTCCCGTGGACGGTGATTCGAGCGGCGCGACGCCGGCGAGTGCCTCGAGCACGTCGGGGTCGGCTTCGCGCTCCATCGCCCGCTCGACCCACTCGCGGACCTCCTCGATGCGCGAGGCACTGCCGGTGGGAAAGAGCGTCTCCAGCCGCCGGGCGGCGTCGTCGGTGACCGCGCGCTCCTGAAGCAGACCGAGTACGTCGCGGTATATCTCCCGCGAGCGTTCGGTGGCGAGGAACTCCCCGGAATCGTCGTGTTCGGCTCTGATGGCTCCGCGCGCGATGGCCGCCGCCCGCCCCGGCGAGATGCCGGGCGCGCGGGCGAGCGCCGCCACGTCGCCCTCCCGCAGCGCCCGTTCGGGATTCTCCAGCGAATCGAGCCGCTCGGCGGTCTTCGCGCCGACCCCCGGAACGGATTCGAGGTCCATCGCTTCGGTCGAATCGTGCCGGGGGCAAAAACCATCCGGGCAGCACACGAGCGCCGTGCTTTTGACGCATGGCCCCCGACGGGTGGCATGAGCGTCGCAGACAAGGCGACCGCCGCTCGCGAGGACCTCGCCGACCGCGACGGCGTGCTCGTCGCCTTCTCGGGCGGGGTGGATTCGAGCGTGGTCGCGGCGCTGGCCCACGACGCGCTCGGCGACGACGCGGTGGCCTGCACCGCAAAGAGCGAGACGCTGCCCGACGCCGAACTCGAGGATACGAAACGAGTGGTCGACGAAATCGGGATCCGCCACGAGATCGTCGAGTTCTCGGAACTCAGTAGTGATGAATTCGTCAGAAACGACGGCGAACGCTGCTATCACTGCCGGACGATGCGGCTGTCGGCCATGTTCGACGCCGCCCGCGAGTTGGGAATTTCGACTGTCTGTGACGGCACGAACGCCTCGGACCCCGGCGAGGGCCACCGCCCCGGCCTGCGCGCGGTCGAGGAACTCGATGCGTACTCGCCGCTGCTCGAACACGACATCACGAAGGAGGAAGTCAGGGAGATCGCCCGCGACTATGGATTGTCGGTGTCGGAAAAGCCCTCGATGGCGTGTCTCTCCTCGCGGATCCCCACAGGGTTGGAAGTCACCGAGGAGCGCCTGACGCGCGTCGAGAAGGCCGAAACCCTGCTCCGAACGTGGGGGTTCGAGCAGTTTCGTGTGCGCGACCACGACGGACTGGCCCGCATCGAGGTCGCGCCCGCGGAGTTGGAGCGCGCGCTCGACCCCGACTTCGCCCGGGCGGCCCGCGAGCATCTCTCGGACATCGGTTTCGAGCACGTGACGCTCGACCTAGAGGGGTATCGAACTGGAAGTGTGAGCCCCGCCGAGACCGACACTGACCTCGACCTCGGTGCGGAGTACCCGACCGCCGAGGACTGACCCACGTCGAACCCGATAGTCGTCCGAAATTTTACAACAGTTCGCGAAGACGTGTTCCACATGGCGCTTCGTCTCGATCGGGAGAGCTTCGACGACACGCGGCAGGCAGAGGCAGGGGTGGTCGCCGGTGCGACGGGCGCGGTCGTCGCCATCGGTTCCGGCGCGAGCGGTGCCGTCGAGATCGCGCTGGTGACCGGTCTGGTCGCGCTCGTGTTGGGATACGGGATCGTGCTGGCGGCGATGGCCGAGTGGAACTGACCGCGGGCGGGACGGCTGCGGCGGCTACAGCGACCAGAATCGTTTTCATCGCCACCGCTGAACGATGAGTATGGCCGGTCTTCCACGTCGCGCTCTCGCCGTTCTCGTCGTCCTCGTCGTCGTTTCGAGCGGCTGTCTCACGCTCGACCCGACGATCGCGGCCGACACGGGCGGGTCGGCGGTCTTCGAGAGCGTCTCGGTGGACGAACCGTGGGCGAGCGAGCACGTTCGCGCCAACGCCACGCTGGCTTCGACGCCGACGGCGGGCGACGTCACGACGATAACGATAATCGGCGCGGACGGACGAGAGTACGACACGGTGAGCGTCGCGTCGGGCCAGTCGGTCGTCGCGCTCTGGATCCCGACCAACAAGAACACGACGCTCGTCGCCTCCAATAGCGTGAATTCGACGACGCTCGATTCGCTCAACGTCTCGACGGGCGGCGACCGGATCCCCTGAGTCGGGACGGAGGGACTTTTAGCGCCGACGGCTCTGGGTGGCGTATGGACGACCCGGACTCCCCGCCGAGATGGGAGTACGAAATCATCAGACCGCCGCGCGACGAGACGAAAAAGGAGGCCGCGAACCCGAAAGCCGAGATCAACGCCCTCGCGGCCGACGGCTGGCGACTCGTCGAGACCATCGACTATTCGAGCGGCGGTACCAAGTACATGGTCTTCGAGCGACCGTGTGCCGAACAGTCAGAGGATGCCCCGTGACGGCCGAGGTCGACGAGTCGAACGTCGATACCGACGTCGACGTCAGTACGGCGAACACGATGCGGGCGCGAGCCGACGAGAGCCGCGTCAAACTCTGGATACTGCTGAAGGCGAACCGACTCGTCCTCACGGGCGGGCTCGCGGTCGCCTTCTTCGTCGTCTTCGTCATCGGCATCACGGTGTTGCCACCGCCGTTGATCCCCCAACTCAACAACAGCGACACGATCGACACGCTGTTTTCGACGATGATCAGCGCCGTCATCACCGGCGTGACGCTCGTCGTCACCATCTCCCAGCTCGTGCTCTCACAGGAGAACGGCCCGCTCGGTGACCAGCGAAAGCGCATGGAGGACTCGATGGACTTCCGGGACTACACCGAGGAACTCGTCGGCTCGCCGAGTCCCGCCGATCCATCCGCGTTCCTCCGGAACCTCATCGACGTCTGTCAGGAGCGCGCCGAGGCGGTCCGCGAGGAGTTCGGTGACATCGAGAGCGACCAACTCCGCTGGGAGGTCGACCAGTTCACCCAGAGCGTCATCGGCAACTCCGAGGAGGTCCGCGAGCAGCTCGAAGGGGGGACCTTCGGCGATTTCGACGTGACCTTCGCGGCACTGAACTTCAACTACGGCTGGAAGATATTCCAGGTCGAACGGCTGCTCCACGACCACGAGGAGGACCTCGGCCAGCCCGAAAACGAACTGCTTCACGAACTGAAGACCGCGCTGTCGATGTTCGGGCCGGCACGCGAACACGTGAAGACGCTGTACTTCGAGTGGGCGTTGACGTCGCTGTCGCAGTTGATACTCTACGCGGCGATGCCGGCACTCGCCGTCGCGGGCATCATGACGGTCATCGGCGAGGCGGGAACGCTCACGGGGAGCACGCTCGGCGTCGAGAACATCGCCTTCCTGGTCGGCGTGACGCTGACGATAACCCTACTCCCTTTCTTCCTGCTCGTCTCGTACGTCTCACGCATCGTGACGCTCGCCAAGCGGACGCTCGCCATCGAGCCGCTCATCCTCCGGGAGTCCCAGCGGTAGGGCGATCGACCGGCTCTACACCGACTCCCGATAGCTCGTGTCGTTTCGGCGCACCAGCTCGAACGTCTCCGCAGTTGGTTGGAGTTCGTTCACCGCGCAGTTGTCCTGTGAGTGCTCGTCGATGATCGTCGCGTAGTCGAGTCCCATGACGTGGCTGCAGACCGCGTACAGCGGCCCGCCGTGGGTGACGACCAGCACCGTTTCGTCGACAGCGAGCGCATCGAAGCCGGCCAGCACGCGCTCGCGCAGGTCGAGCAAACTCTCGCCGCGCTCGGGCGTCGCCGCGAGCGCCGCCTCGCCCGACTGGCCCACGGAGAACTCGGGATACTCCTCGAACATCGTCTCGTAGGTCAGTCCCTGATAGACGCCGAAATCGCGCTCGCGCCAGCGTTTCTCGAACGTGGACTCGGGGTCCACGCCCGCCCGGTGGATGCGCTCGGCCGTCTCGCGGGTCCGCCGGAGGTCCGAGGCCACGGTTCTATCGAATTCGTAGCGCGCGGCGAGGTGTTCGCCGACGCGGGTGGCCTGTTCGCGCCCGCGCTCGGACAGCGGCGTCGGTGCCCAGCCCTGGAGGCGTCGCTCGGCGTTCCAGTCGGTCTCGCCGTGGCGAACGAGTACGACGGTCATGGGTCGTGTGAGACGGCCATCCGAAAGAGCGTTCGTATCGGCTCGCCGCTCGCGTGAGTCAGCGTTTTGTACGGCTCGGCATTCGAACTACTATGTTCGGCACCAGCGGCATCCGTGGACCGGTCGGTGAGGAGGTCACCGCGGCGCTCGCCCTCGACGTGGGGCGCGCGCTCGGCGTCGACTGCGAGCGCGTCGTCGTTGGGCGCGACCCCCGCGAGAGCGGTCGTCTCCTCACTGACGCGCTGACCGCCGGCCTGCGAGAATCGGGTACCGATGTACTGGACGCGGGCCTCGCGGCGACCCCGACCGTGGCCAGGGCGGTCGGCTGGCAGGACGCCGAGGCCGGCGTCTCGGTGACGGCGAGTCACAACCCGGCACCGGACAACGGGCTCAAGCTCTGGCAGCCGAGCGGACAGGCCTTCGACGAGAAGCGTCGCGAGGAAATTTCTCGGCGCGTGCGCGAGGGCGAGTCGAACCTCGTCCCGTGGGACGATCTCGGCGAGCGACGCGAGATCGACGCGGGTGAGTACCACCTGAACGTACTCGGCGAGATCGAGATCGACGACCCCGCATCAGTAATCGTCGATCTCGGCAACGGTGCCGGCGGCGTCACGGTCGACGCCCTCCAGCGGCTCGGCTGCGAGGTCGAGACGCTCAACGCCCAGCCCGACGGCTCCTTTCCGGGACGGCCCTCCGAACCCACCGCCGAGAACTGCGAATCGCTACGTGCGCTCGTCGAGGCGAGCAATGCTGCAGTGGGACTCGCCCACGACGGCGACGCCGACCGCTTGCGGGCCGTAACCGACGACGGGGAGTTCATCTCCGGCGACGTCCTGCTCGCGCTGTTCGCCCGTGAGGCGGTCGCCGAGAGCAACGTCGGCGATCCCCAGGTCGCCGTCCCCGTGGACACGAGCCTCGCGGTCGACGACGCGCTCGCGCCGGCGGCGTCGGTCACCCACACGAGAGTGGGCGACGTCTTCGTCGCCGAGCGCGCCACCGACGCGGACGTGGTATTCGGCGGCGAGCCGAGCGGCGCGTGGATATGGCCCGCTCAGACTCTGTGTCCGGACGGCCCGCTCGCGGCCTGCCGGTTGGTGGCCCTCGCCGCCGAGCGCTCGCTCGCCGAGCGCGTCGACGAGATCGAGACGTACCCGATCCGGCGCGAGAGCATCGAAGTCACGGACAAGGGTGGAGTGATGGAGCGCGTCGAGGAGCGAGTGACAGGGGAGTACGAGGCGGTGCGAACGCTCGACGGGGTTCGGGTCGATTTCGACGACGGCTGGGTGCTGGTGCGCGCGAGCGGGACCCAGCCGCTGGTGCGGATCACCGCCGAGGCGCGCGACGACGGGCGCTGCGAGGCACTGTTCGAGAGAGCGGGCGCTATCGTCGAGGACGCACGAGAGAAGTAGGCCGGTTCAGCTTCGTCGCGTCGAGCGCGCCTGCCTGACCTCCGCACCGTCGCGGATCTTGTCCTCACACTGGGGACAGACGCGTGGTTCGTCGATGCCGCTCGGGGTGAACACTCGCGCGTAGGCCGCCGTCACGAACGCACCACAGTTTTGGCATTCCGGCATGGAGTGTGATTTCGTGGCATCCAATATATAGGCCACGGTACGCTCGTGCACGGTCTGCCGGTTTCTCCGCCGGTCCAAGCGCTCGATGCGGCCGCGTGCCGGTCACGGCGCGCGATGAATCGAGCGCTGTCGCTGGCGGCGAGATGACCGAAAAATCGGGGGTTCGACCTTACAGGTCGCGCGGCTGGACGGTCTTTCGGTCGTTCTCGTCGGCGCGACGGGCGGCGTTTTCGAGCAGCGTCGAAACCTCCTCGTCGAGGGCGTCGTAGAAGTCCGACGAGACGTTCATGTCGCTCAGCTCATCCTTGACGGCGGCTTTGACGATCAGGTCTGCCATACAAAGTCGTTTTCAGAAGGGCGCTTTATAAATATTCCCATAATCGTTCGATATCGGCACTCTCGAAGCGGTTCGCGCGTGGTCGAACGCGAGCACCGATGTCGTCGGTTCGAAAACGCTCGTTCGCCGAGACGATCCGTTCGTGCTTCCCTCGGGCGGTTTTTCGCTGAGTCGGGACGGTCGGTGGCGGAGTCGATGGGAAGTAGTGTGTCGAACCCCGAGCGGGGTCATGCACGAAACGCTGGCGGCGCTCGCGGCGGGCGACATCTCGGTGGCGACCGCCGAGGCGCGGCTCGCGGGCTACGCGACGGGCGAGAGCGGGCGCTTCGACGCCGCCCGCGAGGCACGAAGCGGGCTGCCGGAGGCGGTGTTCGCCGAAGGGAAAGAGGACGAGGAAGTGGTCGAACTGCTCGATCTCGCGCTCGAAACCACGGGTCGCGGGCTGGCGACGCGAATCGACGACGAGACGGCCGCAGTGGTGCGAGCAGGGGTCTCGGAAAAGTGGCCCGAAGCGGAGACCATACACGACGAACGAGCGGGCGTGCTCCGGGCGCACACGCCGGAGTACGAGCCGCCCAGCCTCGACGCCGTCGTCGGCGTCGTCACGGCGGGCACGGTCGATGGGGGACCGGCCGGCGAGGCAGCAGTGATCGCCCGCGAGATGGGAGCGACCGTCGAGCGCTACGACGACGTGGGTGTCGCCGGCCTGCACAGACTGCTCGACGACCTCGACGGGATTCGAGGGGCGGACGTCCTGGTGGTCGCCGCCGGACGCGAGGGGGCGCTGCCCACGGTGCTGGCGGGTCTCGTCGATATACCTGTCATCGCCCTACCAATCGCCTCGGGCTACGGCTATGGAGGGGAGGGCGAGGCCGCTCTATCGGGGGCGCTCCAGTCGTGTACCGCGTTGACCACGGTGAACATCGATGCGGGGTTC
The DNA here is from genome assembly GCF_000755245.1 of Halococcus sediminicola. NCBI lineage: Archaea > Methanobacteriati > Methanobacteriota > Halobacteria > Halobacteriales > Halococcaceae > Halococcus > Halococcus sediminicola. The sequence continues at coordinate 433,739 of NZ_BBMP01000022.1, forward strand.
GTCGCGGGCGCACAGGCGGGGTTGATAGCGCGGGTACTCGACGGGGCCCGGTGATGAGTGAAATCGTCCGCCGGGAGTACGGTCGTGCGCCGGCGATACCGCCGCGGAAAGGGTATTTACCGCGTGAGACCCTAGTATTTCCACCGGCAGGAGGACTGCCAACACACCTCATATGCCAGAATGCAATTACTGTGGAGAGCACGTCTCGGAGCGCTTCGAACGGGTGTTCGCCGACGAGCACGGTCGGCTGTTCGCCTGTCCCGGCTGTGCGGCCAACGCCGGCATCGCCGAGGCGGCCAAAGAGCGCGCGAAGAACGCCTGAACGGTCCCCGTGAGCCACCACGTCTACATCGTCGAGTGTAGCGACGGCACCCTCTACACGGGCTACACGACCGACGTCGAGCGCCGCGTCGGCGAACACAACGCCAGCGAGGGGGCGAAGTACACCCGCGGACGGACGCCCGTCGAGTGTCGCCACACCGAGGAGTTCGAGTCGAGAGGAACCGCGTTATCGCGCGAACACGAGATCAAGCGGCTGTCGCGGGCGGAGAAGGAACGGCTGTGCGAGTGACGGGAAGCTTTTGTTCACGGCGGCGACACCCGAGGCATGGACGCCATCTCCTTCGGCACCGACGGCTGGCGGGCGACGCTCGACACCTTCACCGCGCCGCGCGTGCGGATGGTCGGGCAGGCGGTCGCTACACACCTCCGCGAGGCAGGTCACAGCGCGCCAGTGGGCGTCTGCTACGACGCCCGCGAGACCTCCAGGGGATTCGCCGAGGACCTCTCACGGGTGCTCGCGGCCAACGGATTCGACGTCCTGCTCCCCGAGCGCGACCGCCCGACGCCGCTGCTCGCGTGGGCCATCGACGAGCGCGAACTGGCGGGCGGGCTGATGGTCACGGCCTCGCACAACCCCGCCGACTACAACGGCGTGAAGTTCATCCCCGACGACGGCGCGCCCGCCCTGCCCGAGACAACCGAAACAATCGAGGCGAACCTCGCCGAGCCGGAGGCGCTGCCCGAAGGGGAGTGGGGAACCGTTCGAGAGGTTGATTTCGTCGCCTCGCACGCCGAGCACGCCCGCGACCTCGCCGGCGACTATGGAAAAAGCGCACTCGACGGTCTCACCGTCGCCTACGACGCCATGCACGGCAGCGGTCGCGGCGTCACCGACGAACTGCTCTCGCGGGCAGGGGCGTCGGTCAAGCGACTGCGCTGCGAGCGCGCACCGGATTTCGGCGGCACGCCGCCCGAGCCAAACTCCGAGCATCTCACAGAACTGGAAGCGTGCGTCCGGGATGGCGCGGCGAATCTCGGCATCGCCAACGACGGCGACGCCGACCGGCTCGCAGTCGTCACCCCGGAACGGGGCTATCTCGACGAGAACCTGTTTTTCGCCGCGCTGTACGACTACCTCCTCGAATCGGATTCGGGTCCCGCAGTCCGGACCGTCTCGACGACGTTTCTCGTGGACAGGGTCGCCGAGGCCCACGGTGAGGAAGTCGTCGAGACCGCGGTCGGGTTCAAGTGGGTCGCGCGGGCGATGGCCGAGCACGACGCGCTCGTCGGCGGCGAGGAGTCGGGTGGGTTCTCGGTTCGTGGTCACATCCGCGAGAAGGATGGGGTACTGCTAGCGCTGCTCGCGGCGGCCGCCGAAAAGGAAGAATCGCTCGACAACCGGGTGGATCGCTTACTCGAAGAGTATGGAGAAATCCACCAGTCGAAGGTCAGCGTCGAGTGTCCTGAGAGCGAGAAAACACGGGTACTCGACGAGTTGGAGGGAGAACTGCCCGAGCGCGTCGCGGGCGAGGCGGTGGCGGAGGTGGTCACCAAAGACGGGTTCAAGATCCTGCTCGACAGCGGCGCGTGGCTACTCGTTCGTCCCAGCGGCACCGAACCCGTGTTGCGGGTGTATGCCGAAGCCGAAAGCGAAGAGCGAGTCGGGGAGTTGCTCGACGCCGGTCGGGAGTTGGTCACGCCGCTCGTCTGATGTGGTATGGGCGGCGAAAGCGTTTTGCCCGTCAGCGAAGCACCATCCGTCGAACAGCACATGCTCGAACTCACGCTCGACGTCGAGCAGTACGACTGCCCGTACATCGCGGCGACCGACGACCACAGGGTGGCCTTCTCGACGCTGAACTGGGAGTTCGACCGCACGGCGGCGGAACTCGAAACCCGGATGGTCGTCGAGGGCGCGGACAGGACGAGCCTCGATGCGGGACTCCGGACGCTGCGCGCCCGCGACGAAATCCTCGATTACGAACTGGTGGCCAAACGCGACGGCGTCGCGCGCATCCGCTCGACGATCCCGACGACGGACGCGATGGGCGTGATTCGAGACCACGAGGGCTACATCACCGGTCCGTTCCAGATCGAGTCGGGCAGCGAGCGCTGGCAGGTAGGCTTCGACGCCGAGGGAGCCGCCGAGGGAGCGCTCGCGGCGCTCGAAAAGAACAACGAATTTACCGTCGAGACGCGCGAACAACTCGAACTCCCGGCGATGAGCAGCTACGTCCGGACCGTCGGCGCGGCGATGACGCTCGTCGACGGCTGTCGTGACCTCTCGGCGACCGAGCGCCGGACGCTCGAAGCCGCTGTCGATGGTGGCTACTTCGAACGCCCGCGCGATGCCGACCTCGGGGCGCTCGCCGACGAGTTCGGCGTCTCGAAACCCGCGGTCTCGAACACCCTCCGCCGGGGCCAAGAGCGCGTGCTCTCGCGGGTCGTGGACGCGCTCGACGACCTCAACGCGACCGAAGTACGGCGGAGCGACTAATTGCCAGGGGAGTGCAGTTCGTTTGGCAGATGAGAGCCGTTCCGTGAAAAGTGTCGAAACCGTCGACGAGAGTCGTTTTATCGGCGGTGTCGGGTAATTTCCTAGCCACACTCAAAGATATAGGACGATCGTCGTGAGATACCGACCGATCTTCATACACCATACAGTGCTATAGAGAGTATCGATGATGACCGAGGTCGCGCTCGGTGAAAGCGACCCGGCGAAAATCAACCACCGAGAGGAACTGTACTGTCGGTCGAATCCGTGACGGGATGCTCCGATACAACCGAAAGCCAGCGAAACGTCTCACGATGGCTACGGCGGATTTCCGGCCGACAGTAGCCGAGTTTGTCTGTGTGATCCCGAGACATCAATCACGGGCCGGGGCGGACTGTAAACGCAAGAGGTTCGAGCATCACGAGACGGTTCGAGGGCTGGTAGAGGTTCGGATCCGACACCGGACTCCGCTCGTTCAGCGGTCCGGGGATGGCGTGGACAGACCACCGTTCGGCCTGCTGGCCAGCGCGCCCGCGCCGATCGATGGCTGCCGAACTGGTGCGTCGCTGGCCGGCACGGTGGTCCACACTCACACGGCGAAAGCTGGTTCTCGAAGAGGGTTCGTTCGGCGTTCGAGAAGGATGATTTCGTGTGCAACGGCGTCGGCGAGACGATGTTTCGCTCCGTGCTCCGGCTCACGCCGTGCGGGACCAGTTCGGTATCGTGGCATGGGATGTATTAGATGGCATACCTGCGAGGAATGGTATCGGCTGAACACCTCGAAGAGCGCGTCATCTCGCAATCGATGGCCGAAACCGTACTATCGGTGCGTGATCACCGGTTGCATCGAGCGCCGCTGACGGTTTCGGTTCACTCGCGACACCCGCGGAACCGGTCCGGCTCGTCGGTCGGCTTGATCGCGAACCCGAGCGCGTCGTAAAACGGACGGCTGCGGCGATGAAAATCGGCCCACAGTGCTCCATCGACCGACGTGGCGGCGTGTTCGACCAACGCGGTACCGATGCCTTGCCCGCGCCGTCGGCGGCGGACGGCGATGGCGTCGATTTCCCGACCGTCGAGAACGCACGTGCCGAGGACCCGGCCATCGGCGACGGCAACGAGCACCACGCCCGCCGCGATGCGCTCGCGGACGTTCTCGGCATCGACCGACAGCGACGCGCCGTCGAGCACGTTCATCACCGCCGGGAGGTCCGCCGGGCGTGCGGTGCGGACGTCCACGGGTCAGCCGCCCTTGATGAGCCTGAGCACGCGCACGAATTCGGCGTCGATCTCCCCATCTGCGGGAACGGGCCGGCCATCGCGGAGGACCGTCGCCTCGTGACGGCTCAGGCCGACCGCGTCGAGCAGGTCGCCGTAAGTTCCCTCGACGGCGAGTTCGTGGGTCTCGCCGCCGACGATGTCGACCGTGACCATGCCGAGACGAGTCGACGAGCGCGCTTGAGCGTGTCGTCCGCGTGCTCGCCGGTCGGCGGCGGCTATCGGTCTCGGGTGGCTTAAGAGTGGGCCACCCATCGTACTGCCATGAGCGAGGCAAGCGAGTCGGGGGGCCGTGGCGAGATCTGGATCGAGAAATATCGCCCACAGACGCTCGCGGCGGTCGCCGGACAGGACGACATCACCGAACGCCTCCGGAGTTACGTCGCACAGGACGACCTGCCACATCTGCTCTTTTCGGGACCGGCAGGCGTCGGGAAAACCACCTCGGCGATGGCCATCGCGCGCGAGGTCTATGGCGAGGACTGGCGCGAAAATTTCTTGGAACTCAACGCCTCGGACGAGCGCGGCATCGACGTCGTCCGGGACCGTATCAAGAACTTCGCGCGGGCGAGTTTCGGCGGCCACGACTATCGGGTCATCTTCCTCGACGAGGCCGACGCGCTGACGAGCGACGCCCAGTCCGCGCTCCGCCGGACGATGGAGCAGTTCGCGGGCACCACCCGCTTCATCCTCTCGTGTAACTACTCCAGTCAGATCATCGACCCGATCCAGTCGCGCTGTGCGGTCTTCCGGTTCGGGCCACTTCCCGAGGAGGCGGTCGCCGAGTACGTCCGAACGATCGCGGGTGAAGAGGGCATCGACGTCACCGACGACGGCGTGGATGCGCTCGTGTACGCCGCCGACGGCGACATGCGCAAGGCCATCAACGGGTTGCAGGCCGCCGCCACAACGGGAGGAACGGTCGACGAGGAGGCGGTCTACGCCATCACGGCCGCCGCACGCCCCGAGGAGATCGAGGCGATGGTCCAGCACGCTGTCGGGGGTGATTTCGCCGCTGCGCGCGCGAAACTCGACGACCTGCTCACCGACTGGGGGCTCGGCGGCGGCGACGTCATCGACCAACTGCACCGCTCTGCGTGGGCGTTCGAGTTGGACGACCGAGCGACCGTGCGGCTGCTCGAACGAGTTGGAGAAACCGACTACCGCATCACGCAGGGCGCGAACGAACGCCTCCAGTTGGAGGCGCTGCTCGCATCGCTCGCACTCGAAGCGGAGTGAAGCAGGACGGAAACGACAGCAATCAAATAACCCACTGCCGAAACGTACCCAATGTCGTTCGGCGCGCTCGCAGTCAGTATCGGACAGCTACCGCCGATAACGACCGGGATGGCCGTCGTCTTCGCCGTCACCATCATGGCCTTCGCGCTCTTTGCGAGCGAACTCGTCCCCGTGGACGTCACCGCACTGCTCGTCATGGTCGCGCTGATGGTGCTCGAACCGTGGACGCAGGTCTCAATCGAAGAGGGTGTCTCGGGGTTTTCGAACAGCGCGACCATCACGGTGCTTGCGATGTTCATCCTGAGCGCGGGCATCAGCCGGACGGGCGCGGTCCAGCGCCTCGGGAAGTGGATGGCCGGCGTCGCCCGCGACGACGAACGCCGGCAGCTCCTTTCGGTCATCGGCGTCGCCGGTCTTCCGTCGGGGCTGCTCAACAACACGCCCATCGTTGCGATGCTGATTCCGGCGGTCTCCGATCTGGCGCGCGAGGGCGGGACCTCGCCCTCGAAACTCCTGTTGCCGCTGTCGTACGCCTCGATGGTCGGGGGCATGCTCACCCTGATTGGAACCTCGACCAACCTCGTGGCCAGCGACGTCTCGGCACGCCTGCTCGACCATCCCTTCTCGATGTTCGAGTTCACCGGACTTGGCGCGCTCGTCTTCCTCACGGGAGCGTTGTATCTCCTGTTGGTCGGCCATCGGCTCATCCCCGAGCGCATCGCGACCGGCGAGGGATTGCTTGCCGAGTTCGAGATGAGCGAGTATCTGACCGAGGTGGCTCTCGACGAGGGATCGCCGCTCGTCGGGCGGACGGTCGCGGCGGTCAACGAGGAGATCGGGCCGACCGTCGTGCAGGTGATTCGTGACGGCGCGGGCCGCATCGAACCGTTCGCCGCGGAGCGACTCGAAGCGGGCGACGCGCTCATCGTGCGGGGCGGAGTCGAGGAACTCCGCGCGTTCACTACGATGGACGGGCTCACGATTGCGACGACCGACGTGGACGAGCGCGATTTCGCGGCGGGCGAGCGCCAGCGCTTCGTCGAACTCGTCGTTCCCACGGGGTCGTCGCTCGTCGGCGTTCGACTCGCCGAATCGCCGTTCGGCGAGGGGGTAAACCCCCTGTCGCTGCGCCGCGGGGCCGAGTTGCTCCATCGCCGGTTGGGCGACGTGGCGCTCGACCGTGGCGATACGGTTCTCGTGCAGGCGACCGCCGAGCGCATCGAGCGGCTGGCGACCGACCCGAACGTCATCGTCGCGCGCGAACTCGAAGGAACCGACTACCGAACCGAGAAAATGCCCGTCGCCATCGGCATCGTGCTCTCGGTCGTGGGTCTGGCCGCGTTCGGCGTGCTCGACATCCTCGTGGCGGCGCTCGCTGGCGTCGTGGCGATGGTGCTCGGGGGCGTGCTCGACCCCGACGAACTCTACGACGCCGTCGAGTGGGACGTCATCCTCCTGCTCGCGGGATTGATTCCGCTCGGTATCGCCTTCTCCCAAACCGGGGCGGCCGGCCTCATCGGTGCGCTGGTCGCCGAGAGCGCCCAATATCTCCCGCCGCTGGGCGTGCTCTGGGTGTTTTACGTGATTACGGCGCTCACGACCGCCGTGGTGAGCAACGCCGGCAGCGTCGTGCTCATGATTCCGGTGGGCGTGGCGACGGCGGTTCAGATCGGCACGAATCCCTTCGCGTTCGTTTTGGCTGTCACGTTCGCAGCGAGCGCCGACTTCATGACGCCCATCGGCTACCAGACCAACCTGCTGGTGTACGGCCCGGGCGGCTACCGCTTCACTGACTACTTCCGGGTCGGCGCACCCCTTCAAATCCTGCTGTCGGTCGTGACGGTCCTCGGCATTTCGGTATTTTGGGGGCTGTGAGTCAGTTGAGCGTCCAGATGGCGTAGTTCAGCGCCGTCGCAAACGAGACCCACGCGAGATACGGCACCAGCAGGGCGGCGGCCCGGCGCTCGACGCGCGCGGCGGTCCCGATGGTGGCGACGATGGCGATCCAGAGCGGGACGATGACCGCCAGCCCCAAAATCGGCGATTCGAGACCAAAGAAGGCCGGCGACCACGCGAGGTTGAGGACGAACTGAATGGTGAACAGTGCGAGCGCGATTCGTACCCGCCGGCGGTCGAGACCCGCTTTCCAGACGAGCCACGCGGCCAGTCCCTGAAGGGCGTACAGCACCGTCCAGACCGGCCCGAAGACCCAACTCGGCGGCGTGAAGCCGGGCTTGTCGAGCGTCGAATACCACGTCTCGATCTGTGGGGCCGTGATGAGACCACCGGCCGCGCCGAGGAGGATACAGGCGACGACGACCGACGAGAGCGTGACGAGCGGACGGCGGTCGGGGAGCGAGCGCCAGTCGACCGTGGACATGGATTCGATAGATGAGCCAGCGATTTAGCGTTGCCGCCGGACGGGTGGCGGGCGACGATCGATTCGCCCGAAATCGCCCGACGAGGCGGCGAGCAGGCCGTTCCGAAACGGTACGCAACTGTTTTAGGCAAACGGTGGCTTGAGCGGATACCATGAGTACGCTCGAAACGGAGTATCGCCTGAAGTATTTCGAGGAAGAGGGGTTCGTCAGGAAGGAGTGTCCCGACTGCGGCGATTTCTTCTGGACGCGCGACGAGAGCCGCGAGAACTGCGGCGAGCCGCCCTGTGCGGAGTACGCCTTCATCGGGAACCCGAGCCTCGACGAAGAACATAGTTTAGAAGAGATGCGCGAGGCGTTTCTCTCCTTCTTCGAAGACCACGACCACGAGCGCATCGAACCATATCCTGTAGCGGCCAACCGCTGGCGCGACGACGTCCTGTTGACCCAGGCGTCGGTCTACGACTTCCAGCCACTCGTCACGTCGGGCGCGACGCCGCCACCGGCGAACCCGCTGACGATCAGCCAGCCCTGCATCCGGATGCAGGACATCGACAACGTCGGGAAGACGGGCCGCCACACGATGGCCTTCGAGATGATGGCCCACCACGCCTTCAACGCGCGTGAGGACCTCGACGACCCAGGCCAGTACGCCTACGAGGGTGAGGTCTACTGGAAGGACCAAACCGTGGAGTACTGCGACGAGTTCTTCGAGGCGATGGGAGCCAACCCCGAAGAGATCACCTACATCGAGGACCCGTGGGTCGGCGGCGGCAACGCCGGCCCGGCCATCGAAGTCATCTATCGCGGTGTGGAACTCGCCACGCTCGTCTTCATGTCGATGGAACAGGATCCGGATGGTGAGTACGAACTGAAGGACGGCAACACGTACTCGAAGATGGACACCTATATCGTCGACACGGGCTACGGGCTCGAACGCTGGACGTGGGTCTCACAGGGCACTCCCACAGTGTACGAGGCGATCTACCCCGAGATGATCTCCTTTTTGAAGGCAAATGCAGGAATCGACCACACCGACGAGCAGGAAGAACTCGTCACGCGCGCGGCGACCTTGGCTGGCCACATGGACATCGACGAAGCCGAGGACGCCGAACGCGCCCGCGGGACGATCGCCGAGCAGCTCGGCGTCGACGTCACCGAACTCCGCGAACTGCTCGAGCCGCTGGAGGCGATCTACGCCATCGCCGACCACTGCCGGACGCTCGCCTACATGCTCGGCGACGAGATCGTCCCCTCCAACGTAGGGACAGGCTATCTCGCGCGGATGGTGCTCCGGCGGACGAAACGACTCTGTGATACAGTAGGAGTGGACGCACCGCTCGACGAGTTGGTGGACATACAGGCCGAGCGGCTGGGCTACGAAAATCGGGATACGATCCGTGACATCGTGCGCACCGAACTCGAAAAGTACCGCGAAACGCTCGAACGCGGCGGGCGGCGGGTGCGCCAGCTCGCCGAGCAGTACGCCGACTGGGGCGAACCGATCCCTACCGACGAACTCATCGAGCTGTACGATTCCCACGGGATCCAGCCCGACATGGTCGCCGACATCGCCCGCGAGAAGGGGACTGATGTATCCGTGCCGGACGACTTCTACAGCCTCGTGGCCGCCCGCCACGGCGACGAGGGTGTGGTCGAGGAGACGGGAGAGAAAGCCGACGAGCGCGTGACCGGCCTTCCCGAGACGGAACTGCTCTACTACGACGACCAGAGCCGGATGGAGTTCGAGGCGATGGTGCTCGACGTCTTCGAGCGCGACGCGGGTTACGACGTGGTGCTCGACCGAACCCTGTTCTATCCGGAGGGTGGCGGTCAGCCAGCCGACACGGGCACCCTGAGCACGGACGACACGACCATCGACGTCGAGGACGTCCGCCGCGAGGGGAGCGTGGTGGTCCACCACACCGACGGCGACCCCGGCACCGGCGAGTTCGTCCGCGGGCAGGTCGACGCCGACCGGCGGCGACAGCTCATGCGCAACCACACCGCGACCCACATCGTGATTCACGCCGCGCGGCGAGTGCTCGGCGAGCACGTCAGACAGGCCGGCGCGCAGAAAGGCACTGACAAATCGCGCATCGACGTGCGTCACTACGCGCGCATCGACCGCGAGCAGGTGCGCGAGATCGAGCGCATCGCCAACGGCATCGTCACCGACAACGTCTCCGTGAGTTCGGAGTGGCCAGACCGCCACGACGCCGAGGACAGGTACGGCTTCGATCTCTATCAGGGCGGGATTCCGCCGGGCGAGCGCATTCGACTGATCCACGTCGCCGACGACGTCCAGGCCTGTGGCGGCACGCACGTCTCACGGACGGGCGACATCGGCACGATAAAGATCCTGAACACCGAGCGTGTCCAGGACGGCGTCGAGCGCCTCTCCTTTGCGGCCGGCCCGGCGGCCATCGAGGCGACCCAGCGGACCGAAGAGGCGCTCTCCGGGGCGGCCGAGACCCTCGACGTGACCCCCGAAGAGGTCCCCGAGACCGCCGCGCGCTTTTTCACCGAGTGGAAGGAGCGCGGCAAGCGCATCGAGGACCTCGAAGAACAGCTCGCCACGGCGCGCGCCAGCGGCGGCGTCGAGGGCGAAGAGGTCGCCGTCGGCGAGACGAGCGCCGTGATCCAGCGCATCGACAGCGACGTCGAGGAGCTGCGCGCGACGGCGAACGCGCTCGCGGAAGGTGGGCAGGTCGCGGTCGTCGCCAGCGGAACCGACGGCGCACAGTTCGTCGTCGCCGTGCCCGACGGCGTGGGCATCGACGCCGGCGAAGTGGTCGGCGAACTCGCCGGGCGCGTCGGGGGTGGCGGCGGCGGCCCGTCGGACTTCGCGCAGGGCGGCGGTCCCGAAACCGGGGCGCTCGACGGGGCGCTCGACGAGGCCCCCGACGTGCTGCGACAGGTGCTGAACGCCTGAGAATCGCGTTCGATCGTTCGTGTACGGTAGCTGTGAACAACGCTTTTGGTTCTCACGATGAAAGCTCGTCCGATGGTAGGCACCGAGGACGCAACGACGCCGGCGGTTCGCGTCGCCGTCGGCTCGGCGGAGTACGAGCGTGCGCAGGCCGTGCTTTCGGCGGCGCGCGAGGCGGCGGACGCCCCCGTCCACGAGACCGGCCCGACCGGTGCGGCGGCTCTCGCCCCGGTGGTGCTGGTCACGGCGGACGAACGGACGGCGTTTCACGCGAACGTCACGCCCGCCCGCGCCCGCGAACTGGTCGCGGCGCTCGACGATGGGGAATTGCCGACCGACGGCGCACACGCGGTCGTCGATCGTGACGAGAGGCTACCGACGCCCGATGCGGGACCGCTCGCGGTCGGTCGGCGGCGCGTCCTCGCGCGCTGTGGCTGGGCCACACCGGCGGCGCTCGACGAGTCGCTCACCGAACGAACGCGCGACGACCCGGACGATCTCCGGGAGGCCGTGGCCGGTACGGGCCTGCTCGGACGCGGGCGCGGCGACGGCCACACCGACGAGCCGATTTCGGAAGGCTGGAAGAACGCCCGCGGGAGCGACGGCGAGGCGGTGGTCGTCGTCAACGGCAACGAGAGCGATCCCGCCGTGGACGGCGACCGACTGCTGCTCGAAAGCCGTCCCGCGGAGATCGTCGACGGCGCGCTGGCGGTCGCGGCGGCCGTCGAGGCGACCGACGTCGTCGTCTATCTGAGCGACGAGGACGACCTCGCGGCGCGGCGGGTCCGCGAGGCCGTCGAGAGCGTCGATGCGGGCGGGACCGGCGTCGACATCGTCGCCGGACCGGACAGCTACATCGCCGGCGAGATGACGATGGCGCTCGAAGCGATGGAGGGTGCCGACCGTCTCGAAGCCCGCCTCCGCCCGCCGGGGCCGAGCGAGGTCGGGCTCTACGGCCGGCCGACGGTCGTCCACACGCCGCGGACGCTCGCACAGATACGCGCGTTCGCGGCCGCTCCAGACGAGTTCGAGACGAGCGCTGCCGACCCCGGCACCCGACTCCTCACCGTGACGGGCGACGGCGTGGCCGGGCCGACGACGGTCGAACTGGCCACCGACACCGCGCTGGCGGAGGCGGTCGCCAGTAGTGACGAGTACAAGATGGCCTGCGTCGGCGGGCGTTTCGGGGGTATCACGCGCTCGCTCGACGTGCCCGCGAGCGCGCCCGCATTGACCGGTGCGCGCCTCGGCACCGAAGGAGGGATCGAACTGTTCAACGGGGCGACGTGTGCGCTCGAACTCGCCGGTTCGCGCGCGAAGTTCGCCCGCGAGGCGAACTGCGGGCGCTGCGTGCCCTGCCGCGAGGGGTCGAAACAGCTCGTCGACCTCTTGCGCGACGTCTACGAGGGGCAGTATCAGCCGAGCGAGCTGCGCGAGCTGAGTCGTGTCGTCGCGGAATCGAGCACCTGCGAGTTCGGACAGGCCGCCCCACGACCGATAACGACGGCGATGGACGCCTTCGAGCGCGAGATCGCCGCTCACGCCGAGGGGCGCTGTCCGAGCGGCGTCTGCATGGAGAGTAACTAACATGAGTACTGACCAGACCGAACGGGCAGAATCGCTCCCGAGCGTGCCGTCGATCGACGATCCGCGGCCACAACCGCCGCTGACCGAGCATTTCAACCCGGGTACCGCGACCGACCCCGACGTGGGCGCGCGCGAGACGAGCAGCCTCACCGTCGACGGCGAAGAGGTGAGCGTCGGCGAAGAGGCGACGATCATCGACGCGCTCGAAGAAGTGGGAGCCGACGAGGACCTGTCGGCGCTATGCTATTACGACCGCGAGGACACCGACAGGATCGGCCCGCGCAGCGAATGTCGGACCTGTATGGTCGAGACCGACGAACACGGCCTGGTACCGTCGTGTAGCTTCCCCGCCGAGGAGGGGCTGACGGTGCGGACGGATAGTACAGAGGCCGAAGAGGCACGATCGGTCAATCTCGACCTCGTGCTCTCGGACCACAACCTCCGGTGTACGACCTGTGGGAAGAACGGCCGCTGCGAGCTCCAGGACGCCGCCATCGAGGCGGACGTCGAGGTGCCCCGGTATGGGGTGTTCGACGACCGCGACGAGTACGAACCCATCGACGAGTCCTCACCGTTCATCCAGATCGACCGCAACAAGTGCATCCTCTGCAATCGCTGCGTCGAAGCCTGCAACGACGTCCAGGTCGAGGGCGTGCTGCGCATCGAGGGGAGCGGCCCGGACACGCGCATCGGCTTTCAAAATGGTGCCGACGAGATGATGGACTCGACGTGTGTCTCCTGTGGCCACTGTGCGACGGTCTGTCCGACCGGTTCGCTCGTCGAACAGGACTACACCGACGCGGCGACGATCCCGCTGCCGGGATTCACCCAGGAGAACTCCATCGGGAAGACCATCGGCGAGGACTACGACGGGCAGCCGAACCCGGCGACGCCGATGAAGGGCAACCAGACCTACGAGGACGACGCGCTCGGGGAGGCCAACGATGACTGAACAGCAAAACGGCGGCGGGGAGGGTGGGGAGGACGAGAAGAAGGGCGTCGCGGGCTTCATGCAGCGCGCACGCGAGCAGGCCAGCGCGGCGAGCGAGACGGACGTGACGAAGACGGCCCCGTTCAAGGCGTTCGAACACGCCACCGAGTCGGTCGCGCTGAACACGATGACCGAGGGGCGACTGTTCGACGTGGCCGACGCGCTCTCCGATTACCGTCTGCAGGACGTGGACGTGACCGACACAACCTGTGGCTACTGCGCCGTAGGCTGTCGGTTCGATCTCCACACCAAAGATGGAGAGGTGCTCGGTGCACGACCGACCGATCCCGAGAAAGCGCCGATCAACGGCATCTCGACCTGCGTGAAGGGGAAGTTCAGCTACAATTACGTGAACAGCGACGAACGCCTCACCGAACCGCTCGTCAAGGAAGACGGCGAGTTCCGGGAAGCGTCGTGGGACGAGGCGCTCTCGCGGGTAGTGGAGGGACTCGGCGACATCATCAAGGAAGATAGCCCGGACGCGCTCGGGTTGATCTCCTCGTCGAAGGCGACCAACGAGGACAACTACGCGATGCAGCGGTTCGCCCGCGAGGTCATCGGGACCAACAACGTCGACAACTGCAACCGCCTCTGTCACGCGCCGACGGTCGCGGCGCTCAAACAGACCGTCGGTTACGGCGCGGCCTCGGTGGGGATGGACGACCTCGAAAACACCGACTGCTACCTGCTCTCGGGGTCGAACACGACCGAAGCCCACCCCGTGCTTGCGACGCGCATCAAACAGAACGTCGCCGACGGGGCTGACATGGTGGTCTTCGACCCCCGGAAAGTCCAGATCGCCGAGTACGCGACCCAGTACACCAGAACAGAACCGGGCTACGACACGGCCTGGATCAACGGACTCACTCGCTATATCATCGAACACGACCTCCACGACGAGGAGTTCATCGACGAGCGCACCGACGGCTTCGACGACCTGAAGGAGCATCTCGACCAGTTCACCCCCGAGTACGTCGAGCGGGTGTCGGGGGTCCCACCGGAAGAGTTGGCGTCGGCAGCGGAGACGATCGCCGAAGCGGAGTCGTGCTGTTTCTGCTGGACACTCGGGCTGACCGAGCACACGAATGGTACAGAAAACATCATCTCGATGTCGAACCTCGCGCTCGTCACCGGCAACATCGGCAAGCCCGGTGCGGGGCTGTCGCCGTTTAGAGGACAGAACAACGTCCAGGGTGGCGGCGGGGACATGGGCCCGCTGCCGAACAACTTCCCGGGCTACCAACCGGTGACCGACGACGAGATCCGCGAGAAGTTCGAGGAAGCCTACGGGACGGAGATCCCCGAAGAAGAGGGGTGGCGGACGACCGAACAGTTCCTCGCGGCCGACCGGGGCGACCTCCGCGGGATGTACATCATGGGCGAGAACGCCTCGCTCTCCGAACCCGGCGTCGAGCACGCCCAGGAGGTCTTGGACGATCTCGATTTCCTCGTGGTGCAGGACATCTTTCTCACCGAGACCGCCGAACACGCCGACGTCGTCCTGCCGGCGACGACCGCCGTCGAATCGAACGGGACGTTCACGAGTTCGAGCCGGCACGTCCAGTTGGTGAAGCGCGCGATCGAGCCGAAGGGCAACAGTCGCGGGGACTGGGAGATCCTCCAGGCGCTCGCCGGTCGGTTCGGCCACGACTGGGGGTTCGAATCGCCATCGGAGATCATGGACGAGATCGCCGAGCTGACACCCATCTACGGGGGAATCAGCCACGAACGCCTCGAAAGCGGTGCGGAGCTCCAGTGGCCCTGCTGGGACGACGACCACCCGGGCACCACGCGACTGTACGAGGAGGAGTTCAACACCGCGGACGGCAAGGCGTCGCTCATCCCGACGGGACCGAACGAGCCGGCCGACCTCACGGACGACGAGTTCCCGCTGACGATGACCACCGGACGGGTGCTCTACCAGTACCACACGGGGACGATGACCCACCGCGAGGAGGGGATCATGTCCTACGTCGGCGAGGACTTCGTCGAGATCAACCCGCGGACGGCCGCCGACGCGGGTATCGAAAACGGCGAGTACGTCCGCGTCGAGTCGCGCCACGGGACGATCCGCGTCAAGGCACAGGTCACCGAGCGGCCCGGTCGCGACACCGTGTTCGTCCCGATGCACTTCGCCGAATCGGCCGTGAACACGCTCACCGACGAGAACGACCTCGACGCGGCGGCGCGAACGCCCGAGTACAAGGTGACGAGCGTGCGGCTTCGCTCGGGTGAGGAGAGCGACCCGGCGCGCACGACGCGCGAGACCGGCGACCGAGCGCTCGCGGAGTCAGACGACTGATGACGCTCACACGACGCATCAAGCAGGCGGCGGGGCTCGCCGACGGCGAGGTCGGCGTCGAGAGCGACCGCGAACACGACGTTCGGGAGTGTACGGTCTGCGGGGAGCACTTCGACCCCGATACGACGACGTGTCCGGCCTGCGGCAGTCGGCTGAGCCGGACGAAGACGGTCGTGCCGCACGCACGTTTGAATCTCCTCGTGGTGCTCGCGGCGACCGGCCTGCACGCGATCCGGAACGTGCTCACGGGCAACATCCCGCCGGAATAGCCCTCGATTTTTCCCTGGCCAGCGCCCTTATCCGTTTTCCGTCCCGAAAAGCATGCATGACACGCCACGAGGATCAACCGACGCCCGACGGGAGCGACGAGTTGTTCGTCTGTCTGGACTGTGGCTACGAAAGTATCGAAGAGACCGAGAACTGTCCGGAGTGTGGCGGTGAATTGGCGGTCAAACACTGACCGCGGGTCGGAAGAGAGTAGTCCCACCAGGAGTCGAACCTGGGTCGAAGCCCCCAGAAGGCTTCAGGATTGGCCGCTACCCCATGGGACTGTACACCCACCTATTTCGCCGACCCACCTAAGCGTTGCGCGTTCGACCGACGACCGCCAGCTACTTGCGGCCGAAAGCGGGAGGACTGCCATGTACGTCGGACGATTCCTCGTCGTCGGTCCCGACATCGGTGCCTACCGCGTCTCCTCGCGGTCGTTCCCCCATCGAAAGATCGTCGAACGCGACGACGCCCTCACCGTGGTGCCGACCGACGCGGCCGACGAGACGGACAACCCGTACGTCTCATACAACTGCGTGCGACCGGTCGGCGAGCGGGTCGTCGTCGGCAACGGCTCGCACACCGACCCGATCGCCGAGAAACTCGCGCTCGGCTATCCCGCCCGCGACGCACTCGCCCTGTCCTTGCTCGCGCTCGATTTCGAGAAGGACGACTACGACACTCCGCGCATCGCCGGCGTCGTCGGTCCGCAGAGTTTCATCGGAACGGTCCGCCGCGACGGACTCGTCGTCGAGGAAGTGACGGAGCCGACGCTGGTGGCGACCTACGAGAAAGACAGTCCCGAGCCAACGGAGTTCGACGTCGAGGGTGCGAAAGAGGCGGCGAGCGCCGTCTACGAACGGGAGTTCGAGCATCCGGTCTGTGCGGCCGGCGTCGCACGGGTTGGTGGAGGATTCGAGACGGCCATCGAAAACGGCGATTGAAGTCCCGCGAGGTCCTACACGGAGCATGAACGTCGGCGTCATCGCGGACATTCATGGCAATCGGGTCGCGCTCGATGCGGTCCTCGACGACATGCTACCCGTCGATGGACTGATCTGTGCCGGCGACGTGGTGGGCTACAACCCGTGGCCCGGCGCGTGCGTCGATGCGGTGCGCGAGCGGGAAACCCCGACCGTGATGGGCAACCACGACCGCGCGGTCGCGACCGACACGAGCTTTTCGTTCAACAGCATGGCCGGTGCCGGCGTCGCGTACGCCCGCGAGCAACTCGACGACGAGCAGATGGCGTGGCTCGCGGAACTGCCCAACGAGCGCACCGCGTTCGATGGACGAATGAAGATCGTCCACGGCCATCCCGAGGATCCGGACCGCTACACCTACCCCGATATGTTCGCCGCGGACATGCTCGGCGACGAGGACGTGCTCGTGCTGGGCCACACGCACGTCCAACACTACGAATCGTACGACGAAGGTATCGTCCTGAACCCGGGCAGCGTCGGTCAACCGCGCGACGGCGACCCGCGGGCGGCGTACGCAGTTCTCGATTCGGATGCGATGACCGTCACCGAACACCGAGTCGAGTACGACATCGAGAGCGTCGAGCAGGCGGTGAGCGAGGCGGGGCTACCCGACGCGATCGGGAGCCGACTGTGGAAGGGCCGCTGACGCGCGTGCGCCACAAACGCGGTTGTTCTCGTCGAAATCCGGCCGGAGAGATGATCGTCTTTCCTCGAACTTCCTGAAATTTAATAGCCTAGATACTCACGTTAACGGAGTTCTGTCCATCCGATATGGTGTAATGATGGGACGTCTTTCGTTGCTGAATCAACTCGCCGCGGGGTCGACCGAATGGCTCGAACCCGCCTTCGACTCGACGACGGGCACCGTGCGCTATCCGGGTGTCGAAGGGGACGGAGCCGGCGAGAGTCTGCCGACGGCGCTCGAAGCGCTGGCGACGCGGGGAGTGTTGGACGAGGAGTTCGACGAACGGGTCGTCGCGTGTCCGGACTGTGGATCGGGCGGCCTCGACGTCCGGCCGTCGTGTCCCAACTGTGAGTCACGGAACACCACGGCGGTCGCGGTGGTCGAACACGTCGTCTGTGGCTGTGTCAGGCCGCGGGCGGAGTTCGAGGCGGACGGGGAGTTCGTCTGTCCGAAATGCGAGAGCGAGATCGACTCGCTCGACGAGGGCTGCGAGCGGATGGGGACGATGCAGTGCTGTCGTGACTGTGGCGAGCGCTCGGACGCGCTCACCCATCGCCTCGACTGCGCCACCTGTGGCAGTTGCACGCCCGAGGAGGCGAACGACGTCCGACTCTACCGCTATCGCTTCGACGACGACCGGCGCGATTGGCTCGAAACGCTTCTCGGCGTCAGGGAGGGCCTGACCGACGCGCTCGAAGCACGTGGATACGACGTGCGCCGGGACGTCGCCGTCGACGGTGACGCCGGCCAACGGTACATCGATTGCTACGCCAGCGACACGACGTTCGGCGTCGAGATCGTCGCCGCCGTTCACGACGCCGTCGACGTCCAGGCCATCGAGGAGTTGCGGGCGGTCGCGGACGCGACCGGAGCGCGCCCCGTCATCGCAACCCCGGTCACGGGGCGGAACGGCGCGGCGGTGGCGCTCGCCGAAGCGAAGGGCATCACCGTGATGGCAATCGACGAAAGCGGCGCGGTGGTGGGACAGTCCCCGGTAGCCGCTCCCGCGAGCAGCGTTTCCGGACCCGCCACGGCCGCGACGGGCGCTTCGACGGCGTCCCGGTCCCGATGAGTTCGCGCGCACGCGTCGTCGCGGTCTCGGTGGCGCTGCTCGCGCTCGTCACGGTCGCCTCGGTGACGGTCGGACTGTCCTCGCTCGGCGTCTCCACGGGCGACGCCACCGACGCCGGCGTGGCGACCGACACCGCCTCCGACACGACGCCGATGGCGGAAGAGGCACTCCTCGACCGCTCGACGCTCCCCGAACGGACGCCCGACGGGAGATCGTATCAATCGATAGTTATCTTCCGCAACGACGACATCCAGGGCAACTACCGCCCGGCGACGATGCGGGCGGTCGACGACATCTTCGTCGAGGAGGAGGTGCCGGTGACGCTCGCGGTCATCCCGCGCATCGGCGATCGGCCCATCACCGACAGCGAGGGGACGTGTTCGTATCTCGTCGAGACCAAACGCGCCCACCCGAAACTGTTCGAGTTCTCGCTACACGGCTACACCCACGACTCGGCGACAGAGTTCTACGAGGAAAGCGAGTTCGGCGGTCTGCCCGCCGCCGAACAGGCGGACCGCATCGCCAGCGGGAAGCGGACCTTGGAGAACTGCACCGGTCTCACACCGCGGACGTTCGTGCCACCGTTCAACACCTACGACGCGAACACGACCGCCGCGCTCGGCGCACAGGACATCACGACCGTCTCGGGCGGCGACTGGTTCACCGAACAGTACTACGGACAGGGAGAGCCGTTCACGAGCGGCGGGGCCGTCCACGTCCCCTCGACGCACTCGTTCGTCGGGAACTGGACGACCGACGAGTTCCATAGTCAAGCGGAGATGCGCCGCGGGTTCGATGCCGCCTACGCGAACGGGTCGGTGTACGTCCAGATGCTCCACTACCCGACGTTCAACACTACGGAAAAGCGCGAGCGCCTGCGCTCGTTCGTCCGCTACACGAAGTCTCACGACGACGTGAAGTTCATGACCGTCGAGGAGTTCGGGCGGGCGACACACGAAGGAACGCTCCAGCGTACGTCGGAGGGGTGGTACTACGGGAACCGGAATAGTGCGACCCCCTCGGCGTTCGCGGCGAACGCCAGCGTTCGAGACGTGAACGCGACGCCCGGAGCGGTCAAGGCGAGCGAAGGCGACGGACGGAGGGCCGGGGCGTGAGCCGGTTCGAGCGGGCCGCCGCCATCGTGGGCATCGTGGTCGTCTTCTGTTCGTTCGGCCTGCTGTATCTCCTGATGAACCGGTACGTGTTCTTCATCTGTGCCGGCGTCGGGGTCGTGACGGCCGCCGGGAGCCTGCTCGCGATCGCCGTACTCGACCGGACCGACAACCGCGAGGAGATGTGGCTGCTCGGCTTCTTCTATCTGCTGGCCATCCTCACCCCGCCGGTGTTCGCGTTTGCACTGTTCGACGGCGTGCTCGCGCCGCTGTCGGTCGTCTTCCTCGTCGCGCTGACGCTCGTGTTCTTCTACTACTCGTACTTCCTCCCGATTGCGCTGTTCGACGTGAGCACGACCGAGAGCCACACCGCGAGCGCGCCGTATCCGACGGTGTCGGTGCTCGTCCCGGCGTACAACGAGGCGGGCGGTATTGGCGCGTGCATCGACGCGCTCCGGGCGAGCGAGTATCCTGAAGACAAACGCGAGATCATCGTCATCGACGACGGCTCGACCGACGGCACCTACGAGGAGGCGCTAGCACACGCCGGCGAGGGCGTGAAAGTCGTCCGCAAGCGAAACGGCGGGAAGCACTCGGCGATGAACTACGGGATGCTCTACGCCGACGGCGAGATCGTCGTCACCGTCGATGCCGACAGCGTGGTAGCTCCGAACGCGCTCGACAGGCTGGTCGGGGCCTTCCAGGCCGACCCGGACCTCGGCGCGGTCGCGGGCAACATCAAGGTCGACAACCGGGGCAGCCTCGTCACGAACCTCCAGTCGCTCGAATACATCGTCGGCATCCTCGTCTTCCGGCGGGCGTTCAGCGCGCTCGGCTCCGTGCCGGTGGTGCCCGGCGCGCTCGGTGCCTACCGCCGCGAGGTGCTCGACGCCGTGGGGCTGTACGACCCCGACACGCTGACCGAGGACTTCGATACCTCCATCAAGACGCTGAAGGGGGATTGGAAGATCCGCTCGGTCGATGCTCTGTGCAAGACCGAGGCCCCGATGACGTGGACGGACCTCTACAAGCAGCGTCTGCGGTGGTATCGGGGCAACTTCATGACGCTCATCAAACACCGCGACGTGTTCACGAACACGCGCTTTGGCTACCTGCAGGGCGGGGTCTTCCCGATGATGCTGCTGAACCTCACGGTCGTCCCGCTCGCGGGGTTCGTCATCGTCGCCTCCATCCTCCTGCAGGCGCTCGCGGGCGAGTTCCTCACGCTGCTGTCGATGTTCGCCTTCTTCGCGCTGTTGCAGGGCCTGCTCTCGCTCATCGCGCTGTGGATGGACGGCGAGCGCGCGTCGCTCGCGCTGTACGCGCCGCTGTTCATCGTCGGCTATCGCCAGTTCATCGATACCGTCGTGTTGAAGGCCGTCCTCGACGTGCTCACCGAGCGCGACCTGCAATGGACGAGCGCGAAACGCAGCACCGAGCGGCTTCGAGCGAGGGAGGGCGACTGACCCAGTCCGCATCCCGACCCGAGCCGACGCGCCGGGCGTTCCTACGAGCCGGGGCGGTCGCGGGGCTGACGGTCGCCGGTGGCTGCGGGCGGCTCGGATCGGATAGAAGTCAGCCGTGGACGGTGCTCGGGGCGTATCCGGGAGCGAACCCGACGCGCCGGGCAACGTTCGGCCCGTTCGAGCGGTGGCTCGGGCGGCGACACGCGGTCATCGTCTGCTACGTCGATGCGGGCGGGGAGTCGCCGGCGGCCATCGAACGCTTCGTCGACGGGCTGACGCGGCTCTGGGAGAGCGGTCACGTCCCGATGGTGACGTGGCAGCCACGACCGCGGACACCAGAGGAGCGCCGGAATCTCACTCGGACCATCGAGCGGGGGAACTACGACGCGGTGGTCGACCGGTGGGCCGAACGGCTCGCCGCGTGGGTGCGTGCGGACCCGAATCGGCGGTTCTACTTCCGGCCGCTGCCCGAGATGAACCGTCCGGGAGTGGTGTGGGGCGGCGCGAACGCGACGCCCGCGAGCTACGTCGGCGCGTGGGTGCGCCTCCGCGAGCGGTTCGCGCGGACGAGTTTGGGGAAAGAAGAAATCCAGTGGATATGGAACCCGAACGCGACCGACGTCGGCGACGTGCGTGCCGAGCGGTACTATCCGGGCGACAGTCACGTGGAGTGGGTCGGCATCGACGGCTACAACTTCGGCGACAGTGCGCCGTGGTCGACGTGGCAGGAGCCGGAAGCGGTGTTCGCGCCGATGGTCGAGCGCATGCGGGCACTCGCCGACAAGCCGCTCGCGATTCCGGAGTTCGCCAGCACCTCGTTGCGCGGCGGCCGGTACGAGCCACGGAAAAAGGCCGAGTGGATCGCCGATGCGTTCGCGTACGTCCGCCGCGAGCGCATCCGGATGGCGTGCTGGTTCGACATCGACAAGGAGACCGACTGGGCGGTCTTCGGCGGCGAGCGCGGAACCGACAGCTACCGCCAATCGGGCGCGCGCTATCGTGTCTACGGAAGCTACCGGCGGGCCGCGAACGAAGAACACGTTCTCGAAGCGAGACCGGCGTCCGAGGGCGTGCTCTCGGATGAAACGTTCACCGGAACCGACTGATGTCGCACGGTCGATTAGCTCGGAAACCGGCGAGCCGCGACCGTATCGGTTGTCCACAGGTGCGTTTCGTGGTGGCGATTCAATCGAACGTCTCTTGAATCAGTGACAGCGCCTGCTCGCGGTCGTCCCAGTCGACGAACACCGCCACCGAGGTCGCGCTCGTGATCACGTCGTGAACGACGATGTGCTCGTCGGCGAGAGTCTCGATCATCCCCTGTGCGACGCCCGATTGGGTGGGGAGTTCGCCGCCGGTGACTCGGAGGGCGGCGACGTCCGCATCCACTGTGACGCTGGAGAGGGCGTCCTCGTCGATGACGCGCTCGTGGAGCACCGTCTCGGCCTCGGTCGCGTCCTCGGTGTAGACGTAGAAGGTGATCGAATCGAGACCGCTCGCGGCCGCGTCGATGTTGATACCCACGTCCGAGAGTGCGCCCGACAGCGCCGCGAGGATGCCCGGGCGGTTCCTGATGGCCCGCCCGGCGACCGTGAGACACGACAACGGCATCTCCTGGAGGTCGATGAGCGTCTCGAAAGTGCCCTCGATGCTGGTTCCGCCCTGTAACAGGTCGCCGTGTTGGTAGTGGACGACCCGAACCCCGAGGTCCGAACCCTTGTAGTTGAGCGCGCTCGGCGCGATGACTTCGGCCCCGCGAAAGGAGAGGTTGCGCAGTTCGTCGACGCTGATCTCGGCGACGTTGCGTGCACCCTCCACGACCCGGGGATCGCCGGTCATCACGCCCTCGACGTCGGTGACGATGACGACCTCCTCGGCGTCCATGTAGTTGCCGAGCATCACGGCAGTGGTATCCGACCCGCCGCGGCCGAGGGTGGTGACCGAACCGGCGTGGTCCTCGGCGAGAAAGCCCGCGATCACCGGGACAGTGTCGCCCATCCGGTCGGCGAGCGCCTGCGCGCGACGGGTGGTCTCCTCAACGTCGACTTCTCCCCGCGAGTCGGTGACGACGGGCCAACCCTCGCCGCCGGGTTCGAGGAACTCGGCATCGACGCCGCGCGCCGAGAGGGCGGCCTTGACCATCCGGGCGGAGGTGCGCTCGCCCATGCTGACGATTTCGGCTCGATCGCCCTCCTCGGCGTCGAACTGGATCTCGCGCAGCAGGAAGTCCGTGGTGGAACCCATCGCACTGACGACGACCGCTATCTCGTGACCGGCCTC
The DNA here is from genome assembly GCF_000755245.1 of Halococcus sediminicola. Classification (NCBI taxonomy): domain Archaea; kingdom Methanobacteriati; phylum Methanobacteriota; class Halobacteria; order Halobacteriales; family Halococcaceae; genus Halococcus; species Halococcus sediminicola. The sequence goes on from NZ_BBMP01000022.1 coordinate 457,090, forward strand.
GACGGCGGCCGCGACCGAATCCGCAGCCCGGTTCACCCGGTCGCCGCTGCCCAAACTCGTGCCCCCGAACTTCGCTACGACGCGCATTCGATCCTCCGCCGACGAACGCCTACCGTGTGAGTGTGGTGCATGGTTTGCGGTGGTCTCGATGGAGGATAACTGCTTTCATCTACGGTGTCTCGCCGGTCGGCCACCGACCGTGGTCCGTGTCAGGGTTTAACTACCTCCGTCCCGACGGCGTGGCATGGAGGTGCGCGATGCCGTCGAAGCCGACGCCGGACGGCTGGCCGCGCTCGGCGACGCGCCGGCGGAGACGATGCGAAACCTGGTCCACGATAGAACGGTGCGCGTGGCTGACGAGGGCGACAGCGTCGTCGGGTTCGTGAGTTTCGATGCCCGCCGCGACGCGGTCCACGTCACCCAGTTCGACGGCCAGCCGAAGGCGGTCGAACGCCTGCTCGACGAACCCGCACGGTTCGCCCGAAACGAAGGGATGGCCGCCGAACTGCTCGTCGAGGCGTCGAACGAGGGTCTCAGACGTGCCGCAACCGAGGCGGGGTTTCGAGAGGTCGGCTCGGGACCACGCTTCGACGGTGCGGCGACGGTGAAGTTCCGACTCGATGCGTAGCGGGGATTACCGGAACTTCTGAATGGTGAGGTCGAGCGTGTCGAGGTCAACGATGGGCGCGTAGCCCACGTCGGGGTCGATGTTGACGCTCTTTTGGAAGCTCGTCTGCTCCTGCCAACAGCCCGAATTCAGTGCGAGCACGTTGTGATACTTGCCGTAGCCGAGTTTGTGGACGTGGCCCGTGTGGAAGACATCGGGGACCTCCTCCATCACGAGGTAGTCGCGTTCCTCGGGCGCGATGCGCGTGTGACCGCCATATTGGGGTGCGACGTGGCGTTTCTTGAGGAGCTGGTACATCGGTTTGTGAGGTTCGTCGTAGTTCGCCTTCTCCTCGGGGAGTTCGGCGATGACCTCGTCGAGGCTCACGCCGTGATACATCAGGATCGAGACGCCTTCGACGGTGACGGTCGAGGGATTGCCCGAGATGTGGGGGTCGTGGGCGCTCATGATCTCCCGGAGGTCGTCGTCGAAGCCGGGTTGGGGTTCGGCGAGGCGAACGGCGTCGTGGTTGCCGGGGATCAAGAGGATCTCCATGTCGCCGGGCACTTCCTTCAGATACTCCGCGAACTGCTCGTACTGCTCGTAGATGTCCACGATGTCGAGTTCCTCGTCTTGATTCGGATAGACGCCCACGCCCTCGACCATGTCGCCGGCGACGAGGAGGTACTCGACGGCGCTCGCTTCCTCGGTGTGGAGCCAGTCGGCAAAGGCCGACCACGCCTCGCGGGCGAACTCCTGGCTTCCCACGTGAACGTCCGAGATGAGCGCCGCGCGGACGTGGCGGTCGGCCGTCGAGGGTCGGTAGGTGCGCGGGACGTCGGGAAAGTGGAGGTCGTCGACGAACAGAATGCCGCCGTCGCCGGCGAGGGTTCCCTCGACGGCGATTACCTCGTCGAGCAGAAGTTCGTCCACGACGCCGGCGAGTTCGCGGTCCTTCATGACGAGACACGGGAAGGTGCCGGTCGTGTCTTCGAGTTCGACCAGCCAGTGGCCGTTCGCGGTCGAGCGGATGTCCGAGATCATCCCGACGATGGCGGCGTCGCTGCCGCCCGCCATCGCGTGGACGGCCTCGGTCGGGCGGTGGTTGACCCGCGAGCGCAGTAGTTTCGAGAGGCGCTCGTAGCGGTCGCGGAAGGTGCCCACGAAGTCGGCGTACTCGCCCGTGCCGGTCGAACGACCGGTAATGTCGCCGTCGATGGCGAGCGAGCGCAGCTCCGGGTCGGCGGAGCGGCCGGTCGGTGCGTCGGCTTTTCCATCGGCCTCGCCAGACCCCTCCGTTTCGACTGGAGCAGTAGTTTCGGTTTCGACCGGTGTATCGTGGTTTCCACCCGAAACAGAGGGGTTGTGAGTCGCTGTCGTGGAGGCGGGTTCGTCGGCGTCGATACTGCGTCGGACGTGTTCGGCCGAGATGGTGAGTGCGTTCTCCGGGACCGATTCGACGGCACGCTCGATGGTGCGTTCGGGGTCGTTCGCGCCCGCGATGAGCGTGACGGCCTCGCGCTCGGCGTTGTAGCCGCGGCTGGCGAGTTCGGTGACGACGCGGACCGAGGTCGAACGCGGCACGGAATCGGGTTTCGCGGCGGGAACCAAAAGGATAGCGGAGGGTGGGAAGGAAACGTTGAAACGACCGCCGGAGATAGGGGAGTCAATGGGTTCCGGAGACGGGGACGAAGGATGGCCCGGGCGCTGGGACGGCCGGGGGACCGACTCCGGAGCGGACGAGGCGGCCAACGAGGGCGAGGGTGGATGGAACGCCGACGAGGTCACGGACGACGAACGCGAGGACCGTGACGGCGCGATCGAACGCGACGAGGGCGGACCGGTCGCGCGTGCGCGCTGGTTCATGAACACCGACGAGGAGTGGGTGGTGTTCGTCCGCGAGGTGGTTTCGAGCCTCGCGGTCGTGGCGATAGTCGGCCTGCTTCTGTTCGCTGTGTCCGGTCTCTGGCCGCCGATGGTCGCCATCGAGAGCCCGAGTATGGAACCCCACATGGAACGGGGTGACCTCGTCTTCTTGATGGAGGAACACCGCTTCGCCGGCGGGGCGGCCTACGACGAAACCGGCGTCGTCCCGTATCAGGCGGGTGCTGCCGCCGGCTACAAGGAGTTCAGCGAGTACGGTGACGTCATCGTCTACCAGCCCGACGGCGACGAGGCGACGACACCCATCATCCACCGCGCACGGTTCTGGGTCAACGACAGCGAGAACTGGTACGAGAAGGCCGACGAGGAGTATCTCGGCGGGGTCGAAGACTGCGAGAAGTTGGCGAACTGTCCGGCCCCACACGAGGGATTCGTCACGAAAGGCGACAACAACGGTCTCTACGATCAGGTCGACACCGGCAGCGGGCCGATCAGCGGCCCCGTCAGGTCCGAGTGGGTCATCGGGACCGCCGAGTTCAGGATCCCGTGGCTCGGCCAGATCCGACTGCTGTTCGGTTCGGCCGGAACCAGTATCGGTTCGCCCGCGAGTTCCGTTTCGTCCGTGGGTTCCGTTTCGCCTGCGGATCCGCAGGCGAGCATCGCCGTCGGCGGAGTTGGAACTAGCGTCGGAACCGAAAACGCACTCGCCGGCTGAAAGGACGGTTAGCTGTCGAAGCGTGCCTGCACGAACGGCTGGACGTCCTCGATGTCGCCGAGTCGAGAGTCGCTCGTGAGCACGGCCTCGGTGTCGTCGATGGGCACTGAAAGATTCATCTCCTTGGTGCGACCGTATCTTCCCTTCGAGACCACGACCGCGTTGACGATGCCGAGCATGTCGAGTTCGGAGATGAGGTCCGTGACGCGGCGCTGGGTGAGCACGTCGGCGTCGATCTCGTCACAGAGCCGGCGATAGATGTTGTAGACTTCGCCGGTGTTGATGTTCTGTGCGCCGTTACGTTCGAGCAGGATGACGGCGAAGAGGACGACCTTCGACTGGGTCGGGAGGGTGCGGACGACCTCGACCACCCTGTCGAGTTCGATCTTCTCCTGGGCGTCGCGGACGTGCTCTTCGTCGACGCGCTCGGTCTGGCCGCGCTCGGCGAGTTCGCCCGCCGTCCGGAGGAGGTCGAGCGCGCGCCGGGCGTCGCCGTGTTCCTGGGCGGCAAAGGCCGCACAGAGCGGGATGACGTCCTCCGAGAGGGCGTTCTCGACGAAGGCGATGTCCGCGCGCGCCGAGAGGATGTCACGCAGTTGGGTGGCGTCGTAGGGCGGGAAGACGATCTCCTCTTCGCCCAGGGAGGATTTGACCCGCGGGTCGAGGAATTCGGTGAACTTGAGGTCATTCGAGATGCCGAGGATCGAGACGCGCGAGTTCTCCAGTTCGGAGTTCATCCGCGAGAGGTTGTAGAGGGTGTCGTCGCCGCTCTTCTCGACGAGCTTGTCGATCTCGTCGAGCATGATGACGACGACGCGCTCGTGGTAATCGACCGCCTCGAAGAAGGTGGAGTAGACGCGGTCGGTCGGCCAACCGGTCATCGGGACGGGTTCGAAGTCGTCGAGGTCGGCCTCCAATTCTTCGATGCGACGCTCGATTTCGTCGACGGAATCGAATTCGGCGTCGACGTCGGGGTTATCGAGTGCCGTCGGGTCGGTCTCGGCGCGGTCGGCGAGGGTACGGAGGTCGTCGAGGCGCTGTTCGATGTGGGTCTCGTTGGCCTCGATGAAGGTGTTCGCGAGCTGGGCAAGCACCCGGTACTGGGTGTCGGTCACCTCGCAGTTGATGTACTCGACCTCGCAGGGGACGGCGTACTTCCGCGAGGTGGTTTCGAGTTCGTTGCTGACGAACTTCGCGCTCGCGGTCTTCCCAGTACCGGTTTTCCCGTAGATGAGGATGTTCGAGGGGGTCTCGCCACGGAGCGCGCCGACGAGCACCGTCGCCATCGTGTTGATCTGTTCGTTGCGATGGGGGAGTCGTTCGGGCGTGTACGACGGCCTGAGCACGTCCTTGTTCTCGAAGATCGGTTCGCCGCTGAGGAGGTCGTCGAACAGTCCCGGTTCGGCCTCCGTTCGTGGCTCGTCGGCGTCGTCGGGTTGGTCCCCACGACTCGAAGTCTCATCGTCGTCTTCGGACAGGATGCTCGTGTGGTCGGTGGATGGCTCGGACGGTGTGTCGCCGCCGGCATCCTCGTCGGAGTTCTCCAGTGGGTCCCCGGCGGTGCGGTCGTCGGTTGGTCGGTCGTTCCCTGTCATTGCCGTTCGGTTCCCGATGTGACCCCCTTCTTTCGGATGGAGGACCCCTCACGCACCGGCGAAAGCAGTCCCAAACCACCGAGAGAGGATCGCTGCGGCGGTATGTGGTGCTGAAGGCCATCGATACGTTTGGTAAATCGTGCAGCGGAACCAGAGGTTGGGTGTACATTAATCTTGTTGATTGGGACGGACATGCCGCGGAAACGAACAATCGTATCGAAGGGTCTGAACGAATCGACCCGTAGAAACGAGCCGGTGATCCGAACCCCCCACCCCTTCGTTTCGGGTGGAGCGGCCGAGAGGGTGAGGAGGGGGGTAGAGGCAGTCCCTGATTTGGGAAAGTATTAAGTAAAGACGCTTTGAACAGCAACCGAAGTAGAAAAGGAAGCTACTATGGACGACACACTTTTATTACTCTAGCAATCGTGTCGACTTCTTGATACTGTACCGGACTCTCTAGAGGAATTCTTGATCGAACGTCGTCATCTTCGGCGCTTCTCACTGCCGAGAGTCCGTCTTCGCTCACCGAAACGTCGGCGTTCCACCTGAAACGAAGGGGTGGGGGTCGACTATAGTGTGCTAGTATGTCATACGAAGAGTCCTCGGACCGGTCGACTCGAAACGGTGGGGGTTCGAGCGAGCGGCCGTCAGAACGAATCAGCAAGCCTGATACGTGTCTGACGTGGGTTTATGTGTATGCAGTATCGTTGTACGCCCGAATTCGCCCGACGGGCGGGTGGGAGAGACTAATGGGACTACTCGCAGGACTCAGAGACAGCATTTCGGACCTCTTTTCGGGCGGGCAGAAACAGCGCCGCATCGGCATCTACGGACCGCCGAACGCGGGCAAGACGACGCTCGCGAACCGCATCGCGCGCGACTGGACCGGCGACGCCGTGGGGCCGGAGAGCCACATTCCCCACGAAACGCGGCGCGCCCGGCGAAAGGAGGACATCGAGATCGAGCGCAACGGCAAGTCGGTGAACATCGACATCGTCGATACACCAGGTGTGGCCACGAAGGTCGACTACGAGGAGTTCATCGAGCACGATATGGAGAAGGACGACGCCGTGCGCCGGTCCAGAGAGGCGACCGAGGGCGTCGCCGAGGCGATGCACTGGCTGCGCGAGGACGTCGACGGCGTCATCTACGTGCTCGACTCGGCCGAAGACCCCTTCACTCAGGTGAACACGATGCTCGTCGGCATCATCGAGAGCCAGGACCTCCCCGTCCTGATCTTCGCCAACAAGATCGACCTCGAGGACGCGAGCATCCAGCGCATCAAGAACGCCTTCCCTCAACACGAGACCGTTCCCCTGTCGGCGCTCGAAGGTGAGAACATGGACGAGGTGTACGAGAAAATCGCGGAGTACTTCGGCTGATGTCCGAAGCAGACGACTCCACCGGCGACGCCGACGGCAGCGGCGTCCAACTGGACATGATCAGCGGCGAGCGGATGGACCAGCTCGCAAGCATGGAGAAGATTCGACTGATCCTCGACAGCGTCCACGACGGTAACATCGTCATCCTCGAAGAGGGTCTCGACCCCGACGAGGAGTCGAAGCTCATCGAGGTGACGATGACCGAGATCAGCCCCGACGAATTCACCGGCATCGAGATCGAGACCTACCCCGGCTCGACGAAATCCGGTGGGGGATTCCTCGACCGGCTGATGGGTCGCGAGACGGAGACGAAACTCACCGTCATCGGGCCGGCCAACCGTCTCGAAACCCTCCACAAGGACGAGACGCTCATCTCGGCGCTCGTCACGCGCAAGTGATCGCCCACCCGTCACTTCCCCTGCAACGCCGCCGACGCCCTCTTTGCGCTCGGCGGCCACGTCCCGCTAATGCCCCACCAGTGCACCGACTGCGGCCACACGTTCCCCGACGGCTCGAAGGAGATGCTGTCGGGCTGTCCGGACTGTGGCGGCAACAAGTTCCGATTCGAACCGGCGGCCGACGCGCGCGCATCGAGCGCCACACAGTCGGCGGCCGACACCGCAGACACGCCCGAATCCCGCTCTGCCGACGGCCAAGCACCGACTCAGCCCCCACCAACCGGCGATTCATCCGTCGACGGCCCGACAGCCGTCGACACCGAAGACAGCGCACAGGCCGACGCCCGGCGCGACGTCGCCTCACCCGACGAACTCGCCGCGGGCGCAACCTCCGAGACCGGCGGCGAACCTAATACTTCCTCCGCAGCCGAAACCGACCCCTCGTCCGACACCGGCGACGACGGGAACGACACGGATGACGATTCGGAGATGGCGGCGCTCCGGCAGGAACTCGACGACCAGTTCGAGAGCATCAAGATCCTTGAACCCGGCCAGTACGAACTCAACTTGATGGAACTCTACAACCGCGAGGAGTACATCATCGCCCTCCAGGAGGACGGCCAGTACGTCATCGAAGTGCCCGAATCCTGGCACGGCGACTAACCCGAAAGCCCTCGCTCGCGCTTGGCGCGCTCGTTCGCCCTTTTTATGTCCACCAGGCCGCAACCGCAACGCATTGCGCGCGCCGGGCGCGTGGCCCGGCCTGCGCCGAGTCCGTTATCTGCTGCTACTGCTCTGCACAGCAGGTCCTACCTTTCCCGTCGTCGCGCGCCCGGCCGACGCCGGACACGCTCCAGCCACCAGCCCCGCAACCACCACAACTCCACTACAGCCCCGCAACCGCCCGCGCAACCGCAAACCGCCACAGCACCGCAACCACGACCGCGACCCGCGCCGCAACCGCCACCGCACGCCGCCACACCGCCGAAGCGCTCCGACGCGGGGATTGAAGCACTTAACAGGGGGCCGCGAGAACCCCTCTCCATGAGTCAGGCAACCAAAATCGTGCTGGGGACGGTCGGCGTCGCCGCGCTACTCTCGGTGGGCATCATCGTCGCGCTCGCGCTCGCGTAGATGTTCGACCCGCGCGACCTCTCGGGCGAACTCGCGGCCGTCCGCGACGAGCACGCCCCCGACGCGCTGGTCCTCGACACCGAACGGGACTTCGAGACGCTCGACCCGGCGGTCGCCGAATCGCTCGGGCCGCTCTGTGAGTCGCTCGACCCCGTTTCCTACCCCGCCGAGTGGCTTCCATCCGATGCGCCCGAACCCCTCCGCGACTACGCCAGCAGCTCGTTCACGGTCGGCATGCCCGGCGACGGCGGCGTCGCGTGGACTACCCAGACCCATCCACCCACGGTGTTCGTCAAACCTCGGCTCGCGGGCTCACCCGAGTCGTTCGTCGACTTCCTCGTCGCCGAGGCGCTGGTCGAAGTCGGTCTCGGCGAACCGGAGCAGTTCCTCGGCTTCTTCGGCGAGCGCTACCGCGACCTCGACGAGGCAACCTCGCTCGACCCCGCAGGCACGTACCAACTCGCCGCCGCGCTCTACGACGCCTGTCTCGGCCGCGCAACATACGATATCTTCGCCGACTGGGAGGACGATTATCCGGAACTCCACGCCGCGTGGACCGACGCCGGCGAACGCCTCGCGCCCCGGCTCGCCGACCTACCGGGCGAGATCGCCGCCGGCGAGACCTCCTTTGCGGCGGCCGCCGAACTCGCTTGTAGCGGGGTCAAACACGACGTCGCGATTCCGACGCCCTTCGGTGCGCTCGACACCCGTGCCTACCGCGAGTACGGTCCCGACTACGCCGTCGAGTGGGCGACGAAGACCTTCGAGAAACTCGATTAGAACGTGCCGCGAACCTCGCCGTCGATATCGAGCGAAATCACGCCGTCGAACAGTTCCCGATAGTCCTCGACGACCGACTCGTCGTGGACTTCCTCCGCGAGGTGGAACAGTCCGACGGCGTCGTGAGTCTCCAGGAGGTCGAGCAGCGCCGCGACGGCCTCGCGGGCGCGCTCCTCGTCGGCGTAGTAGGCCATCTCGGTGACCGAGTCGACGCTCACGCGGAGCTTTCCCGAATGCGTGTCGAGAAACTCGCCGACGGTCTCGACGATGCCCTCCAGATCGTCCGGCGAGGAGACGTAATGGACTCCTTCGCCGGACCGCCGCGAGTAGCCGCGCTCGATGCTCAGGGCATCCAGAATCGTCGCCTTCTCCCGGTCGACGTCGTAGTGTTCGAGTTTCTGTTCGACTTCGCGGGCGGTGGTTCGTGTCGAGACCACCAAAAAGTGGTCCGTGTCGGTCTTGAGGAAGTCGGTGTCGATTCTGTCAGTTTCACCCGTGCTCGGGTGCACCAGGAGCACGCCGGTCCCGCCGGCGATCGTCTCGGGAGTGTCCTCGACTGCGAGCGCGTAATCCATGCACCGAACGGCGGCGGGGGGCGTCTTAATCCCTGCGCATATCAGAAAACGCTGTCGGCGGTGGCCGCCCCGACGACGCTGAACACCGCTCCCACCGAGATGGCCCGCAGCGTCGTCAGCAGCCGCTCCTCGGGCGCGATCGTTCCGAGAAACGTCTCCGGCGCGTCGAACACCATCGCGAGGATGACCACCGACCCGAAGGCGACGCCCATCAGCGAGATGAATCGCACCGGCACCCCCACGACGGCGTGCTCACGCTCCGGGTCGCGGTCGTCGTCGGCCTTGTAGAGCGCGCCGTAGCCGATGGTGAGGACGATGGCAACAGTGAACACGGTGTTCAGCGGCCCCATGTTCGTCGCGAGCGTCCAGACCTCCTCGGTGACGACGAACGGTCCGGCGAGCAAGAACCCGCCGACGACCTGCTGGGCGATGTCCGCCACCTGAAAACGGGGCCTCCATCTCGCCATACCGATGGCTCACGGTCCGGCCTCAAGACGCCTGCGCTCTCACGACCGTCTCCCGTCCCCGCCGTCCGTCGAACGGGTTTTCACCCCCGCCCGCTTCGTCCCGCCATGACCGTCAGAGAGGAGTTCGACGCGTGGGCCGCCGAGGGGCGCGACCGCGGGATGGAAGAGCGCCACTGGCACACCGCCAAACACGCCCTCGCGCGGATGCCCGTCGAGCCGGGTGAGCGCGTGCTCGATCTGGGCACCGGCAGCGGCTATGCCGGACGTGCTCTCCACGAGGCGACGGGTGCGTCCGTCTGCGGTCTCGACGGTTCACCCGAGATGGCACGCAACGCCCGGTCGTACACCGATTCAGATAATATCGAGTTTCTCGTCGGCGATTTCGACCACCTCCCGTTCGCCGAGAACTCCCTCGATCACGCCTTCTCGATGGAGGCGTTCTACTACGCCGCCGACCCCCACGCGGCTCTCCGTGAACTCCGGCGCACGCTGCGCCCGGGTGGGACGTTCTCCTGTGCGGTCAACTACTACGAGGAGAACGTCCACAGCCACGACTGGGAGGATTCGATCAGTGTGGCGATGACCCGCTGGACGATGGCCGAGTATCGGGAGGCGTTCCGCGAGGCGGGCTTTCACGTCGCCGCGCAGGACACCATCCCCGACCGCGACATCGAGATTCCACCGAGCGAGGAGTTTCCGACCGACGAGTTCGAGAGCCGCGAGGCGATGGTCGAGCGCTATCGTACCTTCGGGACGCTGCTCACCGTCGGCGTCGTCCCCTGACCGAATGCCCGTCGTCAGGCGTACTCGCCGGGATTCTCCTCGAAGCGCTCTTGGCACTCCGTCGAGTCGAAGTAGTACGTCTCGCCCTCGTGTTCGGCCTGCTCCGGTTCGTCCTCCTTGTGGATGTCGGCTCCACAAACCGTACACTGCATACTCGATACTGGGAATCCGTGCAAATACGCTCCGTGCCGGCAGGCGCAGGCACTTCCGTGAGAACATCCGATACCGGCAACCGAACCCGCCTTTCGTCCTTCTCTGTGATTCCGAGCGTCGCTTTGTGCACGGCGGGCCGTGAACGCACGAATATACGGGAAAAAATTGCCGGGAAGTGCGCAGTAGTGGCGGAACCTGCCGAAAGTACCGGTAATATATACCTTCGCGTCGAAGGGAGGGATGGTCATGAGTGATTACGCGAACGACGTGCTCGTCTCGGCTGACTGGGTCGAGGAGCACCTCGACGAGTTCCAGAGCGACGATTCCGACTACCGACTGCTAGAAGTGAACAACCCCACCGTCACGGCGGACTCGGAGTACACCGCCTACGAGGAGGGTCACGCGCCCGGCGCGATCTTCTTCGACTGGGAGGAGGACTTCACCGACCAGCACAACCGCGACATCCTCTCGAAGGACGCCTTCGAGGAGACGATGGGCGAGGCGGGCATCACCGAGGACGACACGATAGTGTTCTACGGTGGTGGCCGGGTTCCCAACTGGTTCGCGCTGTTCGCCTACTGGCAGGCCAAATACTACGGCCACGAGGACGCGAAGGTGCTCGACGGCGGGAAGGGCTACTGGGTCGCAAACGACTACCCGCTCACCGACGAGGTCCCCGACTTCAGTGCCCAGGATTACAACGCCCGTGGTCCCTTCGAATCGATCCGTGCCTACCGCGACGACGTCGACACGGCCATCGAGCAGGGACTGCCGATGGTCGACGTGCGCTCGCCCGAGGAGTTCTCCGGCGAGGTCATCGCCCCCGAGGGACTGCAGGAGACCGCCCAGCGCGGCGGTCACATCCCCGGTGCGTCGAACGTCCCCATCGCGACCATTCTGAACGACGACGACACGTTCAAAAGTGCCGACGAACTCCGCGAACTCTACGCCGAGGCCGGCGTCGACGGCGAGGAGTCGACCATCGCCTACTGCCGCGTCGGCGAGCGCTCTTCGATCGAGTGGTTCGCGCTGCGCGAACTGCTCGGCTTCGAGGACGTGCGGAACTACGACGGCTCGTGGACCGAGTGGGGCAGCATGATCCGCACCCCGATCGAGACCGGCGAGGGCGACTGAGTCGACACGCCCACTATTATTTTATTAGCCGCTGAGTGGTCAGTAGTCGTATGACTACATCGTTCTCATCGCGATGGTGGTACGGAATCGCCACGACGCTCGTACTGCTACTGTTTGTCTGGGTCGCATGGGCAGGTGTCAAGCTCACCACTGCTGTCGTACCCGAAACTGACCCGAGCCAGCTTGCTCCCCAAGGAATCGAATCACTCCTTTTTCTCCTTGGAACGCTCGTTTTCGTGGTAATAACGTGGGCGAGCGCGCCGATATTTTCCATCAGTTTATTCATGGATGCTCGCGTCGTCCATCGGGGCAATCTCGATTGGCAACCGAATCAGTATCTGTACGGTCTCATCGGTTTGCTCCATCTCGGTGCGCTATTCACCGTCGTCGTTTACGCCGTTAGCGTGCCCGTCGCGCTGTTCTATCTCTATCGTCGGCATCGGTACGTCGGAATTCCCTGATTGTTCCGCACGTCGATCGGTGGCTGATTCACCCCGAGCGAGCGCGTCAAGTGGCTCCAGCCCCTCTATTGGTCAATGAGTGATACCCAGTCCGGCCCGCTCCAGCCGGACCGTCCCGGAAAGGAGATCCCGTTTCGCGTCGAGGCACCGTTCGATCCCGCGGGCGATCAGCCCGAAGCCATCGAACAGCTCGCGGCGGGGTTCGAGCAGGGGATGGACGCCCAGACCCTGCTCGGGGTCACGGGGTCCGGTAAAACGAATACCGTCTCGTGGGTCGTCGAGGAAATCCAGAAACCGACGCTCGTCATCGCGCACAACAAGACCCTCGCCGCACAGCTCTACGAGGAGTTCCGCAACCTCTTCCCGGACAACGCCGTCGAGTATTTCGTCTCGTACTACGACTACTACCAGCCCGAGGCCTACGTCGAGGCCAGCGACACCTACATCGACAAGGACGCCTCGATCAACGACGAGATCGACCGGCTCAGACACTCCGCGACGCGCTCGCTGCTCACCCGCGACGACGTGATCGTGGTCGCCTCCGTCTCCGCGATCTACGGGCTCGGTGACCCGAAGAACTACATCGATATGAGCCTCGAACTCGAAGTGGGTCAGGAGATCGACCGCGACGAGTTGTTGAAGGGTCTCGTCGATCTGAACTACGAGCGCAACGACGTCGACTTCACGCAGGGCACCTTCCGTGTTCGGGGCGATACGGTGGAAATCTTCCCGATGTACGGCCGTTTCGCCGTTCGGGTCGAGTTCTGGGGCGACGAAATCGACCGCTTGACGAAACTCGACCCGCTCGAAGGCGAGGTCAAAAGCGAGGAGCCGGCCGTCCTCATCCACCCCGCAGAGCACTACTCGATCCCCGAAAATCGCCTCGAAACGGCCATCGGGGAAATCGAGGAGCTGATGGACGAACGGGTCTCCTATTTCGAGCGCGAGGGCGACCTCGTCGCGGCCCAGCGCATCGAGGAGCGCACCACTTTCGACCTCGAAATGTTGCGCGAGACGGGCTACTGCTCGGGCATCGAGAACTATTCGGTGCATCTCTCCGACCGCGATTCGGGTGACGCGCCGTTCACCCTCCTGGACTACTTCCCCGACGACTTTCTGACTGTCATCGACGAATCCCACCAGACCGTGCCCCAGATCAGGGGTCAGTTCGCGGGCGACAAATCCCGCAAGGACTCGCTGGTGGGCAACGGTTTCCGCCTGCCGACGGCCTACGACAACCGTCCGCTCCGCCAGCCCGAGTTCGCCGAAAAGACCGGCCAGACTCTCTACGTGAGCGCGACGCCTGCCGACTACGAGCGTGAGCAGTCCGAACAGATCGTCGAGCAGATCGTTCGGCCCACCCATCTCGTCGATCCGAAGGTCGAGATCTCGCCGGTCGACGGCCAGATCGACGATCTCCTCGAACGGATCGACGGGCGCGTCGAGCGCGACGAGCGGATCCTCGTCACCACGCTCACCAAGCGGATGGCCGAGGACCTCACCGAATACCTCGAAGAGGCCGGCATCGCCGTCGAGTACATGCACGACGAGACGGACACGCTCGAACGCCACGAACTCGTCCGCGGCCTTCGTTTGGGGGAGTTCGACGTGCTCGTGGGCATCAACCTCCTCCGTGAGGGCCTCGACATTCCCGAAGTCTCGCTGGTGGCGATCCTCGACGCCGATCAGGAGGGGTTCCTCCGCTCGGAAACCACGCTCGTCCAGACGATGGGTCGCGCAGCGAGAAACGTCAACGGCGAAGTGGTACTCTACGCCGACGACGTGACCGACTCGATGGAGTCGGCGATCGACGAGACCCAGCGCCGCCGCGAGATCCAGCAGGAGTACAACGCCGAGCACGGCTTCGAGCCACGGACCATCGAGAAGGAGGTCGGCGAGACGAACCTCCCCGGATCGGAGACCGATACTGGAGGCACGGCGACCCTCGAACCGGACTCAACCGAGGAAGCCAGAGAACTCGTCGCCGACCTCGAAGATCGGATGGACGAGGCCGCCGGCAACCTGGAGTTCGAGCTCGCGGCGGACATCCGCGATCGCATCCGCGAACTCCGCAACGAGTTCGATCTCGAAAGCAAAGGGGGCGTTCCACCCGAAGAAGACGTGCCGCCGGAAGCCGAGTTCTAACCGGTCGTCCGTTCCGAACCCACCGTAACACAAACATAGTTGTATTACTGAAAGCAGTATTGGAAAGGTTTATGCGAGTTCCGCGTGCCCGTTCGATACGGACGCGGTTCCCGGTCGACGGAAACCGCCGGACAGCGATCGACAGCGAGTCACAACCATGTGCCGACAGTCAGCCACACCATGAGCGAAGGAGCACAGGCCACCCAAGCGGACGTCGTTCGCCGGGCGCTCGACCGAGCGCGCCCGGACGGCGAGGAGATCATCACCGAGAGCGCCGCCGCGGACGTCGTCGCCGCGACCGAACGCGACCTCTACGCGGGCGCGGCCGACGTGGCGGCCCGCGAGGCGCTGATCGGGGTGTTGACCGCCCGCATCGAGCACGAGCCGGGGTACAAACGGCTCGCCGCCGCGGTGTTCCGCCATCAGCACTACCGCGACGTCACGGGCGAGGAACCCGGCCCGGAGGAGATCCCCGAAACGGGCTACCGCGAGACATTCAGATGGGGGATCGAGCGCGGCATCGAAGCGGATCTCCTCGACGAACGGATGGGCGAGTACGATCTCGACGCACTCGCCGACCACCTCGATCCCGCGCGCGACGACCGACTCGAATACATGGCGATGACGACGCTCGCCCAGCGGTACTTCCTCACCATCGACGACGAACCGATCGAGCTTCCACAGGCGTTCTGGATGCGCGTCGCGATGGGCATCGCACTCGCCGAACCCGCAGGCGAGCGCCTCGCGCGCGCGAAGGAATTCTACAACGAACTCTCCACCCTCCGCTTCGTCTTCTCGACGCCGACGCTGTTTCACGCCGGGACGACCCACCCGCAGCTCTCGTCGTGCTATCTCACGACCGTGCCGGACGATCTAGAGGGGATCTTCGATTCGTACAAGGCCCACGCGAAGCTCTCGAAGTGGTCCGGCGGGCTCGGCAACGACTGGACGAACGTCCGGGCGGCGGGCGCACGCATCGCATCGACGGGCGTCGAATCGACGGGCACGGTCCCGTTCCTCAACATCTCGAACGACGTGACCGCGGCGATCAACCGGTCGGGAAAGCGCCGCGGTGCGGCGTGTGCCTATCTCGAACCGTGGCATCTCGACTTCCCGGCCTTCCTGGATCTGAAGCGCAACACGGGCGACGAGCGCCGGCGCACCCACGAGATGAACACCGCGGCGTGGGTGCCCGATCTGTTCATGAAGCGCGTCGAGAACGACGAGCGATGGACCTTGTTCTCGCCCGACGAAACGTCCGATCTCCACGGAACCTATGGCGAGGCGTTCGAGCAACGCTATTGCGAGTACGAGCGCCAGGCCGACGAGGGCGAGATCGACCAGTACGAGCGCCGCGACGCCACCGAGCTCTGGCGAACGATGCTCACCCGCCTGTTCGAGACCGGCCATCCGTGGCTCACGTTCAAGGACGCCTGCAACGTCCGTTCGCCCCAGAACCACGCGGGCGTCGTCAACTCCTCGAATCTCTGTACCGAGATCACGCTCAACACCTCCGCCGAGGAGACCGCGGTCTGCAATCTCGGCTCGGTGAATCTCGCTCGCCACGTCGGCGAGGACGGGATCGATCGCGAGCGCCTCGCCGACACCATCGAGACGGCGATGCGGATGCTCGACAACGTGGTGGATCTCAACTTCTATCCCACCGACCGCGCCGAGCGCTCGAACACCCGCCATCGACCCGTCGGTCTCGGCATGATGGGCTTTCACGAGGCGCTGATCGAGCAGGACATCCCGATGGCGAGCGACGAGGCCATCGACTTCGCCGACCGCATCGCGGAGTTTCACTCCTATCACGCTATACTCAATTCCTCACGCCTCGCTGCGGAACGCGGCCCCTACGACTCCTACGAGGGTTCGAAGTGGGATCGCGATCTCTTCCCGCAGGACACCGTCTCGCTGTTGGAGGACGAACGCGATCGCGAGATCCCGATCGACGTGACCGAACGCCTCGACTGGGGACCAGTTCGCGAGCACGTCGCCGAGCACGGGATGCGCAACTCGAACACGATGGCGATCGCGCCGACGGCGACGATCTCGACGATCGCCGGCACCACCCCCTCGATCGAGCCGCTCTATTCGAATCTCTACGTCAAATCGAACATGAGCGGCGAGTTCACCGTCGTCAACGACCGCCTCGTCGCCGATCTCGACGAGCGCGATCTCTGGGACGAGGAGATGCTCGATCGGATCAAGTATCACGATGGCTCGATCCAGGATATTCCCGAAATTCCCGAGGAGATCCGCGAGCGCCATCGCGGCGCGTTCGAGATCGACCCGCGCCACCAGCTCGAACTCGCCGCTCACAGGTGTATCTGGCTCGATCAGAGCCAGTCGGTCAACGTCTTCTTCCCCTCGACGGACGGCTCGCTGCTCGACGACGTCTACCGAACGGCCTGGAAACTCGGCCTGAAGACGACCTACTATCTCCGTACGCTGGGCGCGAGCCAGTTCGAGAAATCCACTATCGACATGGCCGAGTACGGCCGGACGCAGACGCGCGACGTGGAGGACGACGGCACCGAAGACACCGACAGCACCGACGACGGTGACGGAGACGAAACCGACCTTCCGACGGTCGAAGATCCGACCTGCGAGGCCTGCCAGTAATGCCGATCACCTACACCACCGATTCGGATGGACACGACCCGAACAAGATCCTGCCGATCGACTACGAGTGGGCGCGCGAATACTACCGCGACGGCGTGGCGAACAACTGGGTTCCCGAGGAGATCCCGATGGGCGAGGACGTTCGCCAATGGAACGAGGGTGAACTCACCGACGCCGAGCGCCAACTCGTCGAGTGGAACCTGGGTTTTTTCTCCACCGCGGAATCGCTGACCGCGAACAACATCGTGCTCGCGGTCTACGACCACGTCACCGCCCCCGAGTGTCGCCAGTATCTCCTCCGTCAAGCCTACGAGGAAGCCGTCCACACGGACACGTTCATCTACTGCTGCGACAGTCTGGGCTTCGATCCGGACTATCTCTACGGGATGTACGACCGGATTCCCGCCATCGAGGAGAAAGACGAGTTCGTGGTCGATCTCACCAGAGTAATCGACCGCGACGACTTCGAGATCGATAGCCAAGACGACGTTCGAGCGTTCATGCGCGATCTGATCGGCTTTTACGTCATCATGGAGGGCATCTTCTTCTACGCCGGCTTCGCGATGATGCTCGGGCTCAAGCGCCAGGGGAAGATGACCGGCATCGGCCAGCAGTTCGAGTACATCATGCGCGACGAGTCCCTGCATTTGGGATTCGGCGTCGATCTCATCGATGCCATCCGCACGGAGACCGGCGCGTGGACCGCCGACTTCGGTCGTGAGGTCCGCGAACTCGTCACCGAGGCCGTCGATCTCGAACGCCGCTACGCCCGCGAGGCCTGCCCGGAGGAGATCCTCGGGATGGGCCCCGACCAGTTCGCCGAGTACGTCGAGTACGTCGCCGACCGCCGGCTCGGCCAGCTCGATCTCGACCCCGAGTACGGAACTGACAACCCGTTCCCGTGGCTCTCGGCAGCCGCCGACCTGAATAAAGAAAAGAACTTCTTCGAGACCCAGGTAACGGAGTACCGCACCGGCGGCTCGCTGGAGTGGTGAGCGTGGCCGAAGCGAACGCCGCGGCCGATCGCACGACTGTCAACGATGAGGGGAGTACCGGTGACGGGAATGTCGACGACGAGAACGCTGGCGAAATGACCCTCGGCGCGTCGTACACGGAGATGAGCGAGATCCTGATGCCGACCGATACCAACAATTTGGGATGCGCGCTCGGCGGACGGGTGCTCCACTGGATGGACATCTGCGCGGCGATCGCCTCACGGCGGTTTTCGGGTGGGTTGACCGTCACCGCGGCGATGGAGGGCGTTGCATTTCTCGCGCCGATCGAGCAGGGCGAGATCGTCACGCTCTCGGGCTACGTCTTCGCGACGGGGCGGACGAGTATGGACGTGAAAGTCACTGTCACGGCCGAACGCCCGGCGGCCGACGAACTCCGCGAGACGACGACCTCGTTTTTCACCTTCGTCGCCGTCGACGGCTCGCATGGCACGCGACCGGTGCCCGACCTCGTCTGCGCGGGCGATCACCAGCACGCGCTCCGCGATCGTGCTCTCGAACAACGCCGCGAGCACCGCAAACGTACCGGATAACGGTCGTCCCGCCGAAAACGGAGCTTTAACTTATTACGGACTGATGGTTCTGCAATCATGGTCGATCCGTCCTCGCTGGAAACCGAACGTACGTCCGCGTTCGCGTTCGAGACCCGCTCACAGCTGGACATGCTCGTCTTTCTCGTCGCACTCGTCGGTGCCGGCGTGACTCTTGGCCCCACGATCGGCTTTCTGGCCGGACTGGTCTGTGTCGGGATCGCCGTCATCACGCTCGGGCGACTCTACCGTCGCGAGTTTCGGTGACGTGGTTTTCCATCCGCGAACGGTCCAGCGCCGCGAGCTCAGAGCCGTCCCTGGATCGTCGTGGCGGTCTTCTCGCCCACTCCAGAGACCGACTGCAGTTCGTCGGGCGAGGCCGCGCGCACCCCGTCGACGCTGCCGAAGCGCCGGAGCAGACGTTTTCTCGTTTCCGGGCCGATGCCGGGGACGTCGTCGAGCACGGTCTTCACCTCGTCGCGCAGGGTCTGGTGGTACTGCACCGCGAACCGATGGGACTCGTCGCGCACGCGCTGGAGCAGGTGGCGCTCGGGCGCGTCGTCGGGCCACGCGAAACTCCCCTCGGGGGTGACGACGCGTTCTTCGGCCTTCGCCAGTCCGATCGCGGGTACGTCCCAGCCGACCTCGGAGAGCGCATCGCGCGCGGCGTTCAACTGCCCTTCGCCGCCGTCGATGAGCAGCAGGTCG
Organism: Halococcus sediminicola; assembly: GCF_000755245.1. NCBI lineage: Archaea > Methanobacteriati > Methanobacteriota > Halobacteria > Halobacteriales > Halococcaceae > Halococcus > Halococcus sediminicola. The sequence goes on from NZ_BBMP01000022.1 coordinate 476,182, forward strand.
GGTTCCGGCCTATCATCTCGCCCCTCGACGGCCCGCCGAGCGCGCCACGCCACAAGCGCGCGCATGTTGGCGTAGTCGTCGTTTTCGTCTTGCAATTTCTTTCGCCGGTAGTCGGATTTCTCGGGACTACCGTCGACGAACGTCACGTCGCTGCCGACGGCGGCCCGGCCCTGTGCGTGGCTCACGTCGAACCCCTCGATCCTGTTCGCCCGTTCGATGCCGAGGCGTTCGGCGAGTGCCGCCGTCCCGTCGGCCTTTCCGCGTCCGCGGCGGGCGTTTTTGAGCGCCAGCTCCACGAGGGTCGCTTCGCGCCCCGCACCGGGAACGCGCACCGCGACGTTCTCACTACTGAGCCAGTCGTCGAGTTCGTCGTCCACGAATCGCTCCGAGAGCAGCAGTGCATCGGGCAGCGAGCGCTCGGCGTAATACTGGACGATGAACGCCGCGAGCACGCTCCCCACACCCTCCTCGCCGTCGTCGGGCACCGAGAGTGTGTGGCGGTCGCGCTCGACGAGCTGGCCGCCCTCGCTGTGTAATCTGGCGACCGTCGCGCTCTCACCCTCGACGACCGCGCCCAGCACGTCGACCCACTCCTCACCGGTTTGGGCCGACACGGCCTCGCCGCCGCCCTCGTGGAACGATTCCACGACCTGAAGCTTATCGCGCAGGTTCGCGGCCCGCTCGAAGTTTTTCTTCTGTGTTGCGCGCTCCATCTCCCGAGTGAGGGGATCGGCGAGCAGTCCCGGACTCCCCTCGAAAAAGCGCTCGACGGACTCGACGTCGGCGATGTACTCCTCACCACCGATCTCGCCGGTACACGGCGCGGTGCAGAGTCCGAGGTCGTGGTCGAGACAGGGCCGATCGCGTCCGGAAAACTTGTGATCCGAACAGCCCCGCACGCCGTAGGTCTCCCGGAGTGCCTTCACCACGGTCTCGACGCGCCCGCGCTCGGTGTACGGCCCGAACGCCACGGCACCCGGGTTCGGGTCCCGTGTCACCTCGATGCGCGGGAACTCGTGATCGGTGAGTTGCACTAATGGATACGACTTGTCGTCCTTCAGGCGGACGTTGTACCGTGGCTGGTGGCGCTTGATGAGGTTCGCCTCCAGCAGGAGGGCCTGCGTCTCGGTGTCCGTGACCGCACACTCGATCTCTTTCGCGCGCTCGACCATCTTCCCGATGCGGTACGAGCGCGGGTCGGCGTACGAGCGCACCCGCTCGCGGATATCGACGGCCTTCCCCACATAAAGGGTCGTCCCGTCCGCTCGAAACTGATAGACGCCCGGTTCGCGCGGGAGGTCGGCGGCGCGCTCGCGGACGTGCGCTGCGTCCATCGACTAGTGCAGGCGCGCGAGGCGCTTCAGTCTGACGCGTTCTCCTCGTGTGGCGAGCGCGCGGCCTCCGGGCCGTGGCCGTCGAGGCTGATAATGTTCTCGCGGCCGATCGAGAGCTTCTCGACGGTGCCCTCGTCGTTCATCGCCGAGAGCAGTCGGCTCACCTTCGCCTTCGACCACTCGGTCCGCTCGACGATGTGGGACTGTTTCATCCGTCCGCCGTGTTCGCGCAGCAGCGCCAGCACGCGGTCCTCGTCGGTCATCGGCATCGGCTCGGCGACTTCGGTCTGCGGACTCGGATCATCAGTCCCATCCACTTCCTCGGGGTCGGCCGTCGGCTCGGAGCTCCCATCCGCACCTAGATTCAACAACCCACTGGCGTGTTCGCGCCACTGTCGACGGACGAACGCGCCGAGGGCTACGAGGACGCCGACGACGAGCAACACCCCGACGACGAGCCAGACGGGCGTCAGGTCGTTCGTGGGGTTCGTCCCGAGCGTCGCCTCGACGTCGTCGGCGAGTCCGTCGCCGTCGGTGTCGCTCGCCGTCGGGTCGGTCCCGCGCTGGATCTCGATGCCGTCGCGGATGCCGTCGCCGTCGCTGTCGGGGTCCTGTGGGTCCGAGCCGTACTGGTTGACCTCCGCGCCGTCGGTCAGCCCGTCGGAATCCATGTCCGGGTTCGAGACGTTGTAGCCCGCCCCGACCTCGCGGGCGTTCGCCAGGCCGTCGCCGTCGACGTCGCCCTGTCGTCGGAGTACGGTCACCGGGACGGTCTTACGGTCGAGCACCGTCGCGTTGCTCTCGTTCGAGAGCTTCTGGAGTTCGACGACTAGCCCCTGTCGGCCGGTGGCGTTCGCCGGCCACGTGACGTTCGTGAACTCGGCGGTGCCGTTGGCTCCGTTCGGGAGCGCTTCGAGACCACAGTCGAGCTCGCGGGTCGCCTCCTCCCGGTTGGCACCGAGACAGACGCGGTAGTTGCGCGCGTCGGGGTCGTCGGTGAAGCCGACGCTGACGTTGACCGAGTCGTCGCTCCAGAGATAGATCGAGCCGTTGGTGGATTCGGGGCCGATGACGCCGCTGCCCGAAACCTCGACCGTGCCGATGCCGCTTTCGGACTGGGCGACGGCCGGGACGGCGGCGCTGGCGAGCACCACCAGACAGAGCACTCCCGCCAGTACGCGCGCGCCGTCGCTCATCTTTCGCGTACTCTCGGCGTGCACTCGGTATTATACTGTCGGTCAGCAGGTATCTGGAAGTTTTCGCCACGAACGGCCGCGTCAGCGGTCGTCGTGCCGGGCTGGCACCCGATCGTTGGCATCCGAACGGTCTCGCCGCTGGTGGCGATCCGTCGTCGATAAAAGCGAACGGTCGGCAGCACCGACCGCGTGTCCTGAGAGGGCTGGGGACCGAATTAGGCCGCCATCTCGGTCGTCGTGTTGCCCATCATTTCGGTACCCATGTCGGTACCTTCCATCTCCGTCTCCTCCATCATCTCGGTACCTTCCATCTCCGTCTCCTCCATCATCTCGGTACCTTCCATCTCCGTCTCCTCCATCATCTCGGTCTCTTCGGCCATCTCGGTCTCTTCGGCCATTCCGGTCTCTTCGGCCATCTCGGTACTTTCGCCCGCGGTTGTTCCTTCGCCTTCACCGCCACCGCCGCCACCCATACAGCCAGCGAGGATGAGCATTGCGGCGACGAGTCCAACAGCCAGTACGCGTTTCGGGTTCTCCCGACACACGCTGAGTAGTTTGCTTGTCATGCGTTCTGCACTCGACACCAACACCCTTGGCCACATAAATAGCCCGTCCTGTTCCGACTGTTGCGCACCGTTGCGGCCGCTGTGGCGCGTCTCCGGTGGTTTTCGTTCGCCCGAAACGACATTCGTCCGACGGACGACTGACGCCCGGCAGTCGCCGCCGTCCGCGACCGACGACTGGTGGACCGACAGCAGCGTTTCGCGACGCATCGATCCCGAAAACGTGCCCGGCGAACGGCATGAAATGTCCCTATGAGTTCAACTGTCTTACCGTTTCAGCCGTGAAACGGTAATATATGCTACATTAGCGGCGCTCGAACGCCGTCGAAAGCGACCGAGTCCATCGTCGTCACCCTCTCGATGGAGCCTGGGACGAGCGAAGGGGAAAGCCCATAATCCGGACTCGAAAACACCCCCACATGGCAGCCATCGAACTCGACGGGGTGACGAAGCGCTACGGCGACGGGTCCGGCCTTCCGGGGCGCTCGACCGCTCCCGTCGAGGCGCTCTCGAACCTCGATCTCGCGGTCGCCGAGGGCGACATCTACGGCTTTCTGGGTCCCAACGGGGCGGGGAAGTCGACGACGATCAACGTGCTGCTCGATTTCATCCGGCCGACGGCGGGGAGCGCGCACGTGCTCGGTCTCGACGTCCAGCAGGACAGCAAGCGGGTCCGCGAGCGCGTCGGCGTGCTTCCTGAAGGGTTTTCGCCCTACGACCGCCTGACCGGCCGCCAGCACCTTGATTTCGCCATCGAATCCAAGGACACGGACGACGACCCGACCGCGATCGCCGAGCGAGTGGGAATCGCCGACGCACTCGACCGGAAAGCGGGTGGGTACTCGAAGGGGATGGCCCAACGCCTCGTCCTCGGGATGGCACTGGTCGGCGAGCCGGACCTCCTCATCCTCGACGAACCCTCGACGGGACTGGACCCGAACGGCGCACGCGAGATGCGCGATATCGTGCGCGCCGAGCGCGACCGTGGCGCGACGGTGTTCTTTTCGAGCCACGTCCTCGGACAGGTCGAGTCGGTCTGTGACCGGGTCGGCATCCTTCAGGATGGAGAGCTCGTCGCCGAGGACACCGTCGAAGGGCTGCGCGAGGCGGCCGGCGGCGAGACCGCTCTCACAGTCGAGGTCGAACGGCTTCCCGAGGAGGCGGTGGCGGCGGTCCGCGCGCTCGACGGCGTCTCGACGGTCCGGACGGACGAAACGCGGCTGACCGTCGACTGTGCGGACGGCGCGAAGACCACCGTATTGTCGACACTCGAAGACAACGGCGCGCCGGTGGCCGATTTCGACACGACGGGGGCCTCACTGGAGGAGGTCTTTGCGAGCTACACCACCGGGGAGCGGGAGGTCCGCGCGTGAGCGCGCTCGCCGTCGCACGGAAGGACTTTCAGGACGCGATCCGCTCACGGGTGCTGCTCGGGTTGACAGGGCTGTTCGTGCTGTTCGTCGCGGGCGCGTCGTACTTCTTCGCGCGGATCCAGCCGGGACCGGGCGGTGGCGACCCCACAGCCTTGGTACTCCTCTTTTCGTTGCTCGCGCCCGCAGGCCTGCTCGTGCCGATACTCGGGCTGGCGCTCGGCTACAAGGCCGTCGCCGGCGAGCGCGAGAGCGGCCGCATCAAGCTCCTGCTCTCACTCCCTCACTCTCGCCTCGACGTTGTTCTCGGGAAGGCACTCGGCCGCACTGGTGTCCTCGTCGTACCGATCATCGTCGGCTTCGCGGTCGGCGCAGCCGTGATCTTCTGGCAGTCGAGTCGCTTCACGCCCGCGAACTATCTCGCGTTCGCGTTCGTGACCGTCCTGCTCGGGCTGGCTTACATCGCCATCGGGGTCGCGGTCTCGGCGGCGACGACCTCGACGTTTCGGGCACTCATCGGCGGCGTCTCGCTGCTGGTCGTCTTGGAGTTCCTCTGGCGGCAGGTGCTCCTCGCCGTCGTCTATCTCGTGAACGGTCTCAGCCTTCCTCAACAACGGCCCGGCGACTGGTACTACTTCCTGCAGAACCTCCCGCCCGGCAGCGCCTACGACAGCGCCGCACGGTCGCTACTGCCCGAGAACCCGACGACGCTCGCCATCACGGGCCAGACTCCCGACGCGTTCTACCTCCAAGACTGGTTCGGGTTCGTGCTTCTCGCCCTCTGGATCATCGTCCCGCTCGCGCTCGGTTACCTGCGCTTCGAGCGCACCGACCTCTGAGTTCCAGACCGTTCTCTAGACCTCGATGTCGTGCTCGTCCAGTAGTTCTACGAACTCTCCTTCGGTGAGTTCAGGTACGTCCTCCTGTTCGGCGTCCTCGCGTTTGGTCTGGCCCGGACTTTCGCCGACCACGAGGTAGTCGGTGTTGCTCGAGACGCTGCCTGTACTGTTCGCGCCGTGCTCCCCGACGAGACTTTCGGCTTCCTCGCGCGTCAGTGCCGACAGCCCGCCGGTGAACACGAACGTCTCGCCGGCGAGTTCGTCGCTCCGTTCCCGTTCGACTGATTCGGGTTCGACGCCGCGCTCGCGCAGGCTGGCGACGGTCTCCCTGTTTTGCTCGCTGTCGAAGAAGTCCCGAATCTCGCTGGCGACCCGCGGCCCGATGTCCGGCACTTCGCGGAGGTCTTCCTCGCTCGCGTCCATCACTCCATCGAGGGTACCGAACTCGCGGGCGAGGCTCTCGGCAGTCGTCGATCCGACCTCGGGCACGCCGAGCGCGGTGAGAAACTCCGCTAGTGGGGGCTCCTTCGCCGCGTCGAGTTCGGCACGGAGGTTTGCGGCGCTCTTTGCGCCCCAGCCATCCAACTGTGCGAGGTCCGCCTCCCGCAGATCGTAGAGGTCGGGAATCGATTCAACGAGACCGGCGTCCAACAACTGGTCGATGCGCTCCTCGCCTAGCCCTTCGATGTCGAGGCCCCCGCGGCTGGCGTAGTGTTCGAGCGCGCGCTGGAGCTGTGCCGGGCAGGCGATTCCCCCTGTGCAGAACGCGAGCGGGCCGTCGCGCTCGATTGAACTCTCGCAGACCGGACAGGTTTGGGGGAACTCGAAGACCCCCTTGCCGCCGTCCTCGACCACCTCGACGACGTAGGGAATCACGTCACCCGCGCGCTGTAGGCGCACCCGGTCGCCGGTATTCACGCCCAGCTCCTCGATCTCGCCAGGGTTGTGCAGCGTCGCCCGCGAGACCTCGACACCACCGACCTCGACGGGGTCGAGCAGCGCGACCGGCGTCGCCCGTCCCGTGCGACCGATCTGCACCGTGATGTCGGTGACGTTTGTGACTTCGCTTCGCGCGGGGAACTTGTAGGCGTACGCCCAGCGCGGGGCACGCGAAGTGGTTCCCAGCCGCTCGCAGTCGGCGAGGTCGTTGACCTTGAACACCGTCCCGTCGATCTCGTAGTTCAGGTCCTCGCGGGCCTCGCCCAACCGATCGCGGTAGTCGATGGCCGCCTCGATGTCCGGGGCGACCTCTGTTCGGTCGTTGACGGGGAGACCCCACTCGGGCAATTTTCGATACTGTTCTCGGTGACTGTCGAACCCGTAACTCGTTTCGAGCACGCCGAAGAAGAAACAGGCGAGGGGGCGCTCGGCGGTGATTGCGGGGTCGAGCTGGCGGAGGGTTCCGGCGGCCGCGTTTCTCGGGTTCGCAAACGGGTCGTCGCCGCGCTCGACGCGCTCGCGGTTGTGCTCGGCGAAGGCGTCGCGCGGCATGTAGACCTCGCCGCGCACCGCGAGGAATTCGGGATGGTCCCCACGCAGGCGCTGTGGAATCGACCGGATGGTGCGGACGTTCTGGGTCACGTCGTCGCCCTCGCGGCCGTCCCCGCGGGTCGCGGCGCGCTCGTAGACTCCATCCTCGTAGATGACCTCGATGGACAGCCCGTCGAACTTCGGCTCGCAGACGTACTCGACGTCGGGACCATCCTCGCCCTCGTCGGACTCGAAATCCGCGAGCGACTGCTGGCCGCCTCCCTCCCTGAGTTCGCGCCGGACTCGTTCGTCGAACTCACGGACTTCCTCCGGGTCGCCGCTGGAGTCGATGGAGAGCATCGGCGCGACGTGTTCGACGGTCGAAAGCTCATCGAGCGGTTCGCCGCCGATGCGCTGTGTTGGACTGTTCTCGGTGACGAGGTCGAACGCCTTCTCCAGTTCTTCGAGCCGGGAAAACAGCGCGTCGTAGGCCCGATCCGCGATTCCGGAGTCGGCTTCGACGTAGTAGCGGCGGTCGTGCTGGCGGATGGCCTCGCGCAACCGCTCGGCCTGCTCGCGGGCCTGCGCCTCGTCGAGCGCATCGGGGTCCGCGAACTCCGTCGGTGGGTCGTGGAGATAGGGGTTGTCCGCGTCCGCAGCGTCTGGTGTCGTCATTTGCTCGGGCTACTTCCGCACTCCGCTTAGATGGTTCGTCTCGCCGTGGCCGTCGTCGGCTGTGGCAAGTACGGGCGACAACGCCGACGTTTATGTGAGCTGAGACGGACATGCGGCCATGAGCGACAACTTTCTCCTGTTGAACCCCGGGCCGGTGCCGATCACCGATGCGGTCCGCGAGGCGATGGACGCGCCGATGGTCTCACACCGCTCGACTGAGTTCGAAGCGACCTACGAACGCGCTCAAGAGGGATTGGAGTACGTCTTCGAGCGCTCGACGCCACACGAGGAATCGACCAGCGCCGGCGGTACCGGTCTCGTTCTCAACGGGACGGCGACGATGGGGATGGAGGCTGCCGTCGCCAACCTCGTCGGCGAGGGCGACGAGGTGGTTGCGCTCGTCAACGGGAAGTTCGGCCGGCGGTTCAAACGCATCGCCGAGCGCTACGCACAGGTCGACCCGATCGAGGTCGAGTGGGGTGACTCGTTCGACCTCCCGACGGTCGCCGAGCACGTCACCGACGACACCGACCTCGTGACGATGGTCCACAACGAAACCTCGACTGGCGTCCTGAACCCCGTCAAGGAGGTCGGCGAGATAGCAGAAGAAAACGACGCATGCTTCGTCGTCGACGGCGTCACTTCCATCGGCGGCGACGTCTTCCGCGTCGACGACTGGAACGTCGACGTCGCCATCACCGATGCCCAGAAAGCGCTCGCCGCGCCACCCGGAGTCAGCGCGCTGTACGTGGCCGACCGCGCGGTCGACCACCTCGACGGCGAGCGCGCACCGTTTTACAGCGATCTGGAGTGGCACCTCCGGAAGGCAGCACAGAACCAGACGCCGTTCACGAGCGCCGTCCCGCTCTTCCGCGCGCTCGCGGTCGCCGTCGAGGAAATCGAAGCCGAGGGAATGGAGACCCGTATCGAACGCCACCGCCGACAGGCCGCCGCCTTCCGCGCCGGCTTTTCGGCGATGGGTCTCGAAAAATTCCCGTCACTCGACGACGCCAGCGAGTACTCGAACACCGTCACGGCAATCACCCTGCCCGACGAGATTCGCGAGACCCCGGAGGAGTTCTTCGACGCCGTCGGGGAGCGAAACGTCTCCATCAGCGGCGGACAGGCTCATCTCGGCGGGAAGATCTTCCGGGTGAGCAACATGGGCCACCTCGCCGACGAGCAGGTGCTTCGGGGCGTCGAGACGGTCGGCGAGGCACTCTCCGAGGCGGGCTACGACGCCGACTCCGCGGCGGGCCGCGACGCCGCGCGCGCGGAACTGGACTGACCTACTCCTCGCTTGCGTCCTCGACTTCGATTTCGGTCCAGTCGCTGCCCGTGGGTTCGGTCGCGCCGAACGCCGCGGTCGTTCCCCCGACCGCATCGCCGATTCCCTCGCCGAGACGGTCGAACCCGTCGCCGTCGCTGATGGTGCGGACCTGTTCGGCGAGCGCATCGATATCGACGTTCTCGACGAGCGCCACCGCGGCCGCCTCGCCGACCCGACCGCCGACCTCGCTGCCGGCCGATTCCTTCACGACGCGGCCGAGTATGCCGCTGCTGCTCGCACCCTTGGCGGCCGTCCGTCCGACGAGCGCGCCGAGGGCTCTGCCCAGTCGTTCGTACTCGACGGCGTCGTCGAGCGCCGCACCGTCGGCGAGCGCCTCGACGTCGACGCCCTCCAGCAGTTCCTTGATGGTGTCGCCCGCGAAGTACGCCGCCATCCCGCGCTCGATCGCCTCCTCGGGGGTGTCGTCTGCCATTGGGTGTTGCTGAAGCGGCCCACGCATATGACTGTTCCCAGCACACGCAACCGAAGGCGGCGCGGGTCTGTGCGAACGCCGCACAGTCGAGCGGGGTTTATCCGGCTGGTTCTCCTTCGCTAGCCGTGAGCAACGAATCGACTTCCGCACCCGATTTCACCCTCCCGAGCACCGCCGGTGGCGAGGTCACTCTCTCCGACACCCTCGAATCCGGTCCCACGATCGTCCTCGTCAACCGTGGCTACTGGTGTAGTTTCTGTGCCGAACAGTTGGGCACGTTCGACGATGTCGCCTACGACCTCTGGTTCAACGACGGCGTGGACGTCCTCCCCGTGGTCACGAGCGACCGCGAGAAACTCGTCGAGATGCGCGACCGCTTCGAGTTCGACTTCCAGTTGCTCGCCGACCCGGACGGCGAGGTCGCGGAACAGTACAGCGGCACCGAGCAGACGAGCCACGGGCTGACGGGCGTCGTCGGCACCTACGTTATTGATGGTGACGGCGAGATCCGATACGAACAGGTCGCCGACGGTCTCACCGACCGCACCTACGGCAACTGGGTCCGCTATTTCATCCGCAACGACTTCGAAGACCCCTTCGGCGACTGAGGCGGCCGTCGTCGTAACGTTCCGCGCTGAATCCGCCGCCTGATTCTCTCCGAATTTCGACCGTCCTCCACGGCCGCACGTTTCGACTGTCCACCTATCGGAATCGTCGACGGCGAGATTTGCCGTAACTCGTGGTTATAGATGGTCGGCGATATATGCACCACGTACATGACCGACGCAGCAGGGCGCGGGTTCGGCACGCGCTGTGTCCACGCCGGACAGCGCCCGGACACGGCAACTGGTTCCCGCGCGCCGCCGCTCTATCAGACGACTTCCTACACCTTCGAGGACGCCGACCGCGCCGCGGACCTCTACGCGCTCGACGCCGAGGGTGACGTCTATTCGCGCATCTCGAATCCCACCGTCAGAACGCTCGAAGATCGCCTCACGGACCTCGAAAACGGCGTGGGAGCACTCTGTACCGCTTCCGGGATGGCCGCCCTCGACGCCGCGACGCTGGTGCTCGCCAACGTGGGCGACAACGTGGTGAGCGCTGCCTCGATTTATGGGGGCACGCACGCCTACCTCTCACACACCGCCCGCAGGCGCGGCATCGAGGCGCGGTTCGTCGACACACTCGATCCCGATGCGTACGCCGACGCCATCGACGAGAACACCGCCTACGTCCATTGCGAGACGATTGGAAATCCGTCGCTCGTCACGCCGGACATCGAAGCGATCGCCGACGTGGCCCACGACCACGGCGTGCCCCTGCTCGTGGACAACACCTTCGCCACGCCCGCGCTCTGTCGCCCGCTCGACCACGGCGCGGACCTCGTCTGGGAATCGACCACGAAGTGGCTCCACGGCTCGGGAACCACCGTCGGTGGCGCGCTCGTCGACGGCGGCTCGTTCCCGTGGAGCGACTACCCCGAGAAATACCCCGAAATCGGCGGCGAGAACCCGGCCTTCCACGGGCTGAACTTCACCGAAGAGTTCGGTGAGCGCGCGTTCACCGCCGCCGCCCGCCAGCGCGCCCTGCGGAGCCTCGGCGACGGCCAGTCGCCGTTCGACGCGTGGCTCACCCTCCAAGGGCTGGAAACCCTCCATCTCCGAATGGAGCGCCACGCCGAGAACGCCCTCCGGGTCGCCGAGTATCTCGATAGCCACGACTCGGTCGCGTGGGTCGCCTATCCTGGACTGGAGGATCACGAGACCCACGCGAACGCCAGCGAGTACCTCGACGGCGGGTTCGGCGGCATGATAGCCTTCGGTCTCGATGGTGGATACGAGGCCGGCAAGCGCCTCTGCGAGGACGTCGAACTCGCCAGTTTCCTGGCGAACGTCGGCGACGCGAAGACGCTCGTGATCCATCCGGCGAGCACGACTCACGCACAGCTCTCGGAGGCCGACCAGCGCGCGTCGGGCGTGACACCCGACCTCGTGCGGCTCTCGGTCGGTATCGAAAATGCTCAGGACATCATCGCCGACTTGGAGGCAGCCATCCGATGACGACGCGCGAAACCCGCTCTGTGGGCCAGTTCACCTTCGAGTGTGGCGAGTCCATCCCGGACCTCGAACTCGCCTACGAGACCCACGGCGAGTTCACCGGCGACAACGCCATCCTCGTCTGTCACGCGCTCACCGGGAGTCATCACGTCGCCAGCGGCGGTCGTGAATCGGGCTGGACGGCCGAGACCGACGGCCAGGCCCGCGCGTGGTGGGACGGCATCGTGGGTCCCGGCAAGGCCATCGACACCACCGAATACTTCACGGTCTGTGTGAACGTTCCCGGCTCCTGTTATGGCTCCTCGGGACCCGCTTCGACGAATCCCGAGACCGGCGACCCCTATGGGACCGACTTCCCGCCGGTCACAGTCACTGACTGGACGCGCGCCCAACGCCGTCTGCTCGATGACCTCGGTATCTCCGAACTCGAAGCGGTCGTCGGGGGGAGCGTCGGGGGCATGAACGTGCTCGAATGGATAAAACGGTATCCCGAGCGCGTTGAGCGCGCCATCCCTATCGCGGCCGCTGCGCGCCTCGACGCCCAGTGTGTCGCGCTCGACGGCATCGCCCGCCGAGCCATCACGACCGACGCGAACTGGGCGGGCGGCGATTACTATGGAGGAGACGAACCGGACGACGGCCTGGCGCTCGCACGCCAACTCGGCCACCTGATGTATCTCTCGAAGGAGTCGATGGCACGGAAGTTCGGCCGGCGGGCCGCCGGCCGCGGCGCCGCCCGCGACGACTTCCCCGTCGACCCCGCGGCGGGATTTTTCCCCTACCGTGATGTCGAGTCGTATCTCGATTACAACGCCGGCAAATTCGTCGAGCGCTTCGACGCGAACAGCTATCTCTATCTCACGCGCGCGATGGACGACTACGACCTCGCCGCCAGCTGTGGCTCCGACGCGGACGCACTCGCCGCCTTCAACGGTGAAGTGCTCGTGATGAGTTTTACTGGTGACTGGCATTTCACGACCGAGCAATCCGAATCGCTCGCCGAGGCGTGCCGCACGGCGGGTGTCGACGTCGCCCATCATATCATTGACTCCGACCACGGCCACGACGCCTTCCTCGTCGAACCCGGCAACGTCGGCCCACCCATCACGGATTTCCTCGCCCACGGCACCGCTGGCCGCGCGATAACGGACACGCGAAGTCGAGGCAACGAGGAGTTCGCACCCGTCCACACCAGCCTATTCGGCGACTGATCTCAGTCGAGCCGCTCGGCGAGCAGTTCCTGTAACTCTGCCATCGAGGTCACCACGGTATCACAGTGTGGTTCGACTGCGGGTTTCGGCTCGTAGCCCACGGCGAAACCCGCTGCGCGGAGCATCGGCAGGTCGTTCGCGCCGTCGCCGACGGCGACCATCTCTTCGATGGCGACGCCAGCGTTGTCCGCCACCGCCCGGAGCGCGTCGTCTTTGGTTCCCTCGACGAGCGGGCCGGATACGTCGCCGCTGAGTTCGCTTTCTTCGAATTCGAGCTGGTTGGCGACGATGGTATCCACGGGGGTATCGGTCCGTGCGAGCACGCTCTCGACACCCCGGCCGAACCCACCAGTGATGATCGCCGTCACGACGCCGGCGTCGTTCAGTTCGTGAATCACATCGCTCGCCCCGGGGCGAAGTTCGACGCTCTCGAAGGCCGCCTCGCATCCCTCGACCGACAATCCCTCCAGCAGCGCGACCCGCTCGCGCAGGCTCTCGGCGTACTCGATCTCGTCGTTCATCGCCCGTTCGGTGATTGTGGCCATCTCCTCGGCGACGCCACACTGTTCGCCGAGTAGCACGCTCATCTCCGAGTCCGAGAGCGTCCCGTCGAAGTCGAATGCGACCAGTTTCATGTCCGACTCTCGGCGTGTGGGGGTTCAAAACGTTCGCATCCGTGGCCGCTATTCACGTTCCCGTTGGCTCGTCGTTTACACAAAATTTATGACTGGATAGCCTCCGGATTTTCGTATGGCGGAGCACGACTCGTTGTACGCGCGGTTCAAGGCCGACGTGTTCTCGTCGTCGTCGATGGTGATCCTCGTCGCCGCGGTGTTCGCGCTCGTCGGGGCGTACGCCACGCAGGCGTGGACCGCCGGGGCGGTTTCCGGTGTTGGCGCGCTGCTGGGCGTCGGCATCGGCGTTCCGTCGTTGTACGACGAGTGGAACACCGATATCGCCGCCAGGAAAGCATTCATCTGGGCAGTTCTCGCAAGCGCCGTCGCGCTCGGCGTCTACGCGCTCGCGTTCGTCGGTCTCACACGGCTCGGGGTCGGCGCGGGTCTCGGCGACGCGCTCGCCGGCGGGGCGACGGTCGCGCTGGCCATCGCCTACGCGCTCTATCGGACACACGTCGCGTAGCGGCCGGCGAGTCGTGCCAGTGAAGAAAGCGTTAACCTTCCTGCGTCGGAGGGTTCGCCATGAAGGTACTCGTCACGGACCCCATCGCCGAGCCGGGTCTCGCGCGCCTGCGCGAGGCCGGCCACACGGTCGCAACGGCCTACGACGCCGAGGGCGACGCCCTCTTCGAGGCTATCGCCGACGCCAATGCCTTGGTCGTGCGCTCGGGTACGGAGGTCACCGCAGAACTGCTCGACGCCGCCCCCGACCTCACCATCGTCGGCCGGGCGGGCATCGGGGTGGACAACATCGACATCGACGCCGCCACCGAGCAGGGAGTGATCGTCGCCAACGCCCCCGAGGGCAACGTCCGCGCGGCCGCCGAACACACCGCCGCCATGACCTTCGCCGCCGCGCGCTCGATCCCGCAGGCCCACGCCCGTCTCAAGGCCGGTGAGTGGGCCAAGGGCGACTATCTGGGCACGGAACTCGATGGCGCGACGCTCGGGGTCGTCGGTTTCGGCCGCGTCGGCCAGGAAGTCGCCAAAAAGCTCGACGGTCTCGGAATGAATCTCGTCGCCTACGATCCCTACATCTCCGAGGAGCGCGCCGCGAACCTCGGGGCGAAACTCGTCGACCTCGACGACTGTCTCGCGCGCGCGGACGTCCTGACGATGCACACGCCGCTGACGCCCGAGACGGAGGATCTCATTGGCGAGGAGGAGTTGGAGCGCCTCGGTGGTGGCTATCTCGTCAACTGCGCGCGCGGCGGCGTCGTCGACGAACGCGCGCTCGCGGCCGCCGTCGACGACGGCACGCTCGCGGGCGCGGCCATCGACGTCTTCGCCGACGAACCGCTCGACGCCGACAGCCCACTTCTGCGTGTCGAGGACGTGATCGTGACGCCGCATCTCGGCGCGAGCACGCATGCCGCACAAAAGAACGTCGCCACCGACATCGCCGACCAGATCCTGTCGGCCTTCCGTGGCGAGCCGGTGATGAACGCGCTCAACGCGCCCTCGATGGACGCGAGCGCGTTCCCGCGCGTTGAGCCGTATCTCGACATCGCCTCCACGGCGGGCAAGATCGCCACGCAGTTGCTTGACGGGCGCGTCGAGGGGGTCGAGGTCACCTACGCCGGCGACATCGCGAGTGAGGAGGTCGACCTCGTGACCGCGAGCGCCCTTCAAGGGGTCTTCGAACCGCTCGAATGGCAAGTCAACGCCGTGAACGCCCCACAGATCGCCGAAGAACGCGGCATCGACGTGACCGAGTCGAAGACCCACACTGCCGAGGACTTCCAGAGTCTGGTGACCGTCACGGTGCGCAACGGCGATACCGAGATCGGCGTCTGCGGGACGCTGTTCGCCGGCGAGGACCCCCGTATCGTCCGTATCGACGGCTTTCGGGTGGATGCGATTCCGTCGGGGCACATGCTCGTCGCGCGCAACGAGGACACGCCCGGTCTCATCGGCTTTATTGGAACCGTGCTGGGCGATGCGAACGTCAACATCGCGGGCATGTTCAACGCCCGCGAGACCATCGGCGGCGAGGCGCTGTCGGTCTACAACCTCGACGAACCCGTCACTGAAGAGCTGCGCGGGCAGTTGGAGGGCGACGAGCGCGTCATCGCCACCACGTACATCGCGCTCAACGGCACCGACGGCGAGTAATCGGGCGGGACCATAACTATATAGTGGTGGTTCGGTGTAGAGTCTGAGATATGAGTACCGACGGGGGCGACGACCCAGCCGAGGAGTACGGCGAGGGTCTGGCCGACGGCGACGACGACCGAAGCATCGAGTTCTACGGCGGGCGGTGGATGAGTGCGCTCCCACTGGCGATCTTCGTCGTCTGGGCGGTCTTCCAAAGTGGCGTGCTTCAGATCGGCGACACCACGGGGCTGGTCGCGGGCATGCTCGTCGCCCTCATTGTTGGGATGCTGTTCGCAAAGGGCGACTGGAAGCAGTACGCCAACACCATCTTCGAGGGGATGACCCAACCCGTGGCGGCGACGGCCATCGTCGCGTGGCTCTGGGCCGGCATGTTCGCCGACACCCTCCAAGTAGGGGGATTCGTCGACGGTCTCATCTGGGCGGCGACCGCGCTCAACATCGGTGCGGCGCTGTTCCCGGCGGCGGCGTTCGTTCTTGCAGGGTTGCTCGCAACCGGCATCGGCACCGGGTATGGTACTGTCGTCGCGTTCACGACCCTCTTCTTCCCGGCGGGCGTCCTGTTGGGAGCGAATCCCGTCCTCACCTTCGGAGCCATCCTCTCGGGGGCGGTCTTCGGCGACAACCTCGCCCCCGTGAGCGACACGACCATCGTCAGCGCCGTCACGCAGAACTCCGACATCGGCGGCGTGGTCTCCTCACGATTCAAGTACGCCATCGTCGCGGCGGTGCTCTCGCTGGTGGGATACATCGTCGCCGGGAGCACGATGGGCGGTCTCGACATCGCCCGACAGGCCGGCGGACTGCTCGCCGAGAACAGCAATCCACTGGGACTCGTCCACCTCCTCTCGGTCGCGGTCGTCATCGGCACGGCGATTCAGGGTCGCCACATCGTCGAGGCCATCTCGTGGGGGCTCATCGTCTCCGTGATACTGAGTCTCTTCACGGGACTGGCGAGCGTGAGCGACGTGCTCGTCTTTCAGGCCCCGCAGACCTCCGGCATCGCCCAGTCGCTGTCCGTGCTGCCGTTCATCGAACTCGTTCCGAGCGCCGAGACGGCCGTCGGCGGCAGCCTCTACTCCGGTGCGAGCGGCTTCTTCCCGCTGATCGTCCTCACACTCCTCATCGTCGCGGGTGCACAAATTCTGGTCCGAGGCGGCGGGTTCGAGGCGATGCAGGACCTCCTGCTCGGGTCGGTCGCCACGAGCGTCCGGCGTGCGGAACTGACGATGGTCCTCGGCACCGCTGGCGTCAACGCGATGATAACCATCAACACCGCCGCCGAAATCGCTATCGCTCCCTACATCGCCCGCATCGGCGAGCGCTTCAATATCAACGGCTACCGTCGTGCGAACATCCTCGACGCGAACACCTCCGCGCTCGGCTACATCTTCCCGTGGGGTGGCGGCCTGCTCGCGGGCTACACGGCCATGCTGGGATTGCCTGAACAGTACGATTGGTTCACCCAGTCGATGCTCGTCAATCCGGCGCAGGTCTGGCCGTTCGTCTTCCACGGCTGGCTGCTCTTTTTCGTCTTCATCCTCGCTGCCATCACGGGCTTCGGGCTCGAATACACGTCCGACCGCGAGACGGGTGAGGTGGCGCGGGTATGAGCCGTCTCGATGCCTTCCGGAAGGGACTCACGCTCCGGACGAACAAACCGATCTTCGAACCGGGTACGGAGTTCAAGGCGTTCGTCACCGGCTACGAGGGCGAGACGGCGCTCGTGCGCCTCGGCGACAGCATCCTCCGGGTTCCGGACGCCCCGGCAGGACTGCTCGACACGCAGGTAAACATCCGTGTCGAGGAGTTCGACGACAACGACCACACCGGGCGGGCGACAGTGCTCGAAGAACCCGGCGGCCGGTCGTCCTGAATCCGGTTACCCGTCCAGATGGTCGAGCACCGCCTCGGTGTCGTTCGGTACCGATTCGGGCTCCGACCCCGCGGCGGCGGCCGCATCGGGGTCTTTCAGCAGATGGCCGGTCGTCAGACAGACCACGTCTTCATCACTACCGACGACGCCCGACATCCGGAGTTTCCGCAGGCCGGCGACGCTCGCCGCCGAAGCGGGTTCGACGCCGATCCCCTCCTCGGCGAGCGCGCGCTGGGCGTCGGTGATTTCGGTATCCGAGACCGAGATGGTCGTGCCGTCGGTTTCCCGGATGCCGGGGATTGCTTTCGGCGCGTTCACGGGATTGCCGATGCGGATGGCCGTCGCGCGCGTCTCGACCGAGTCCCAGCGCTCGGTGTCGTCCCATCCTTCCTCGACGGCCTCGACCATCGGCGCGGCTCCCTCGGCCTGCACGCCGGTGAGCTTCGGCACCTCCTCTTCGGCGAGTGCCCCTGACGCGACGAGTTCGCGGAAGGCCTTGTAGAGCGCGGCGGTGTTGCCGGCGTTCCCGACGGGCAGGACGATGCGGTCGGGAAATCGGTCGTACTCGTCCCGAAAGGCTTCGAGAATCTCGAAGCCGATGGTCTTCTGGCCCTCCAGCCGGAAGGGGTTCAGCGAGTTCAGGAGGTAGGCCTCGCCGCGGTCGGCGAGGTCGCTCACGATGTCGAGACACGAATCGAAGTTGCCGTCGACTTCGAGGATGCGCGCGCCGTGGAGGGCCGCCTGTGCGACTTTGCCGGCCGCGACCTTTCCGTCGGGGAGCAAGACGAGCGTTTCGAGACCCGCCCGCCCGCCGTACGCGGCGAGCGCCGCGCTCGTGTTGCCCGTAGAGGCACACGCCAGCCGCGAAACGCCGAGTTCCTCGGCGACGCGCACCCCGACGGTCATGCCTCTGTCCTTGAAACTCCCCGTGGGGTTCATCCCCTCGTGTTTGATCCTGAGACTCCGAACACCCATCTCGGATTCGAGCCGCGGGACTCTGTGGAGGGGCGTGTCGCCTTCGGGTAGCGAAACCCCCTGTTCGAACGGCAGCGCCGCGGCGTAGCGCCAGACACCACGGCCCGCGAAACCCTCGAAGGTCGGATAGCTCTCGTAACGCGCTTCGAGCAGGCCCTCACACTCGGGACAGCGATATACGGGAGTATCGAACGGCGCGAGTTCGTGTCCGCAGTCGATACAGGCGAGCCAGACGCCGTTTTCCGCGCACGCGGGTGTGGTTGCGGCGAGGTCGAGGTCGGGCATGCGTGGGGCAGGCGCGGCGCGGGCAAAAGTGGGCTGGTCGAGACAGTCGCAAGCGTGGTGTTTACCCACGTGTGGGCGAACGTCCGGCCATGAGCCCCCAGCGGACGACGCGACGGCGCTACCTCGGCGCGCTCTCGGCGACGCTCGGCGCTTCACTCGCGGGCTGTTCGGGCGTGTTGGGCAGCGAGAACACGACGACGGACTCGGAGACGACGACCGCAGGGACCGAGACGCAAGCGGGGAACGCGACCACGGCGAACGGGAACGAATCGCCGAGTCCGTACACGCGGGTCTACCGCGAGGCCATCGACTCGGTCGTGCTCGTCCGCGTCACCGGCCGATCGGGTGGCGGACAGGGGTCGGGGTTCGTCTTTCGCGGCACCCACATCGTCACGAACGCCCACGTCGTCAGTGGTGCGAGCACGGTCGAGGTCCGGTTTTCGCGCGGCCAGTGGCGCTCGGCGTCGGTCGCCGGGGTGGACCCGTCGAGCGACCTCGCGGTCGTCGCAGTCGAGAACCCACCGAGATACGCGAAGCCGCTCCCGCTGGTCGCAAACGAACCCGCAATCGGTACCGAGGTGGTCGCCATCGGCAACCCCTACGGGTTCGAGGGATCGATCACCTCGGGGCTGGTCAGCGGGGTGAACCGCTCGATTCCCGCCCCGAATGGCTACACGATCCCCGACGCGATCCAGACCGGCGCGCCGGTCAATCCCGGTAACTCGGGCGGACCGCTCGTGAACCTCGATGGCCGCGTGGTCGGCGTCATCAGTTCTGGTGGTGGCGACAACCTCGCGTTCGCCATCTCGGCGGCGCTCGTCGGGCGAGTGATACCAACACTCATCGAAAACGGCGAGTACGATCACGCCTACATGGGTATCGGGCTGGCGACCGTCACGCCGGAGATCGCCGAACGGGTGGGTCTCGACCGTGCCCGTGGCGTGCTCGTCCGCGAGGTGGTGTCGGACGGACCATCGGCCGGCACGCTCAGGCAGGGTGACGTCATCGTCGGTCTCGGTGGGAAGCGAATCGACGGCCGCCAGCGGCTCTCGTCGTATCTCGCCCTGCGGGCTTCGCCGGGCGAGACGGTCGACGTGACGGTGCTCCGTGGCGGGAACCGTCGGACGCTCTCGCTCACGCTCGGCACGCGGCCCGACCGGCCCGGCGCGTTCGGACGCACGCCCGGTTCGGGATCGTAGTAGCACCTAATCGAGTGCCTCGTCGTCGAACTCGTCGATGCGCGAGTGGACGTAGGCGGTCCACTCGTCGAGGGTGTCGTGCATCAGCTCCTTGGCCTCGGGCAGCGGCGTCGCGGTGTACTGATAGATGTGGCCACCGCCGTCGAGCAGTCGCCGGCCGCGTTCTGCAAGCCCTTTCTCGCGCAGGGTCGACAGGGATCGATTGACGTTCGAGCGGTCGCGCTCTAGCTCCGCGGCGAGTTCCTCGACGGTGCTTCCCGGGCGGTCACAGAGCACCTGATAGGTCCTTGTCTCGTGGCGCTGGATGCCGAACACACAGACCATCACTTCCTCGAAGCCCGGTTCGGAATCGAGCATGAGGTCGCGAAAGCGCTGTGGGTCCGGGTCGGTCTCGACCATGCGAGCCGTTCGGCGGCTCGGAAAATAAACCCGGCCCTGCGGTCGTGTGTGGCCCGCGCCAATGCGTGTGCCATACCAACACGAGACACGGTTATCCCGGCCCGTTTCCTATCGCCTCGTGTATGAGCCAAGAAACTCGCACCGAAACGACGGCGGCGACCGGAACTGCACTCAGCGACTGGCAGGCGGGTGTCGTCGGCGGACTGGTCGGCGGCGCGGCGATGGGCGTGATGATTTCGATGATGATGCCGCCGGTCATCGAGATGGCGATTCCGGCGCTCTATGGGTTACAGGGCGGACTCGCCGGCTGGGTCGTCCACATGGCTCACAGCGCGATCCTGGGAGTGGTGTTCGTGGCGATAGCGACCACCACCGGACTCGGGAGCGGCGTCGGCCGGTCGGCGGTCGCCGGGTTGGTCTACGGGATCGTTCTCTGGGCCGTGCTCGCGGCGCTCGTGATGCCGATCTGGCTCGGGGCTCTCGGCTTCGCCGGTGCACCGCCGTTCCCGAACTTCGCGCTCCCTGGAAGCCTGCCGGCACACGCCGTCTACGGCCTGCTTCTCGGTGCGGTCGTTCCGTTCGTCAACGGTCGCTGAATCGTCGGCCATGTTCGCCGGGAGATCGCGAAACACACGAACCGGACCCCGTTATCCGCGCTCGAAGGTTCCACGGAGAAAGGTCCGTCCGATTTCGACCGTATCGATTGCTTCGTCGACCGCGGCACGCTCCGCACCAGCCTCGACGCCGAGGGGCGATTCGAGTGCACTTAACCGGAATCGGTAGGTGTGCGGCCCGTCGCCCTCCGGCGGACACGGTCCCGTATAGCCGGTGCCACCGGCCTCGTTCGTTCCCTGCAGCGCGCCGTCGAGCGCTGAAACCGTCCCGTTTTGCGGGACGTTCGCGGGGAGTTCTGTCGTGTCCGGCGGAAGGTTCCAGAGCAGCCAGTGGGTGAACGGCTGCGCCCCGGCGTCCGGGTCGTCGACGACGAGCGCGAGCGCTTCGGTGCTCGCGGGCACGCCATCGATGGCGAGCGGCGGGGAGACGTTCGCCCCCGAACAGGTGAACCGCTGTGGGATGGTCTCGCCGGCATCGAACGCCGTCGAGGTGAGGCCCAACGACGCTCCCGCCGCGGTCGTGGCCGCAGTCCCTCGACCGCCACCGTTTCGGGTGGTTTCGGTGGGGCCGTTCTGACTTTCCGGCTGTCCGCCACTTCGAGTGGTTTCGGTGGATTGGCTACCAGTATTTTCGGATCGATCGCTCCCGTCAGTCCCGGTTTCGCTGTCGTCCGATTGGTTCCCCGCACAACCCGCGAGGGCGGCGAATCCGGTCGCCGTTGCGAGGAGATACCGCCGGCGATGCATATCGACGACAGGGACGCGGCGTATATGATTTGTCGGGTGGCGAACCCCCGTCATTTCCGGACCGCCCAGAAAACCGTTGCGGCGTCGGTGGACGAATCCCGACGGTGTTCGCCGGTCGTCGACGTCCGTCACTTCACGGTTACGTAGGTCAAGAACACGAGCGCCACCGTTTGAAGCACCCGCATGACGGTCACCACCTGCTGTACCGCCGGATCCATCGTGTACAGTGCTTGCATGGTGAGGAAATAATAGAGCGAAACGGCGTTTTCGAGGAGCAACACCGCGCCGAACGCGATGAGACCGAGCAGCAGCCCTGTGCGGAACGTCCGGTAGTTGCGAACCCAGACGGCCGTGAGGGTGACCAGCAGGAACACGCTCACGGCCGAGAAGGCACTCGCAACGAGCATCGTATCGCTCAGCAGTATCGTTTGGGTCATTGCGTATCTATTTCGACGTGTTTCGCTATCCGCTCAAACTCCTCGCCGTGCTGCTCGAAGCGCTCGGTGAGAAAGAACAGCGTGGCGTAGTCGTTTCCGCCCCGTTCGACGACACCGTGGTCCGCGAGCATGTCGAGATAGTGGCGGGCGGTGCTGTAGGCGACGTCGAGGTCCGTTGCGAGCTGGCTCGCGTTCTTCGGGCGCTCGGCCAGCGACCGGACGACACGGACGCGGTTCGCCCCGCCGCGCGTCGCCGTGAACAGATACCACAGCGCCTTTTCCATCGTCGCCCTGCCGTCCACTCACCACCGACGACCATATGTGCTTGGGTGGGAGTCACGAGCATGGCCTTCGTTCGCCGCCGCACGAACCCGAAAAACACCGCAACAGCGTCGGCCGTGGAGTCACTGGGGCGTGACGGTCACCCTGATGACCTCGCTGGCGTCTGGGATGTCGAAGTCTGGATGGCGCTCGGCGGCCAACTGCACGGGTTCGTCCTCCGTTGGACCGACGTCCATCGCCTCGGGATCCTGGACGGGTTTCTGGTCCGGGCCGGTCCCCGGCGCGGTGTCGGCCTCCGTGCCGGCGTCGTAGAGTTCGACCGCGCTCGTGACGTCGCCCGCAATCGGCTGGTCGCCGTCGAATAGGGAAAGTCCGTCGAACGTGTAGAACCAGTCGTTGGACTGGACGAACATCGTTTCGAAGGTGAGATGTTCGCCCGGCACGGCGCTGAACGCGAACTCGACGGACTCGCCCGGACCCAAGGCTGGAGTCTCCAGCGAACCGCCCGGTGAGGGCGCGACGCCGCTCTCGGTGACGTTCTCGGCGTTCGCTAGCGTCCCCGCCAGTTCGTCCGGGAAGCCGTCCTCGGCGACGATTTCGGTGCCCGCGTTCGCGGCCTCGCCCGGCGTGAACGCGGGATTGTCGCCCGTGAAGACCGCCCAGACGGGTGGCGAGAGCGGGACCGCACCCATCGCGCGGTCGGTGTCGAGCGTGCTCGGCCGGGAAACGTTCTCGACGCTGACCGAGAACATCCGCCCGCCACCGCCGTCCGCGCCGACGACGAACTGGTTGGCGATACCGAGCACTTCGTCCATCGTCCGCGCGGGGTTGAACGCGTTCGGCGCGGGCCGCTGGAGGTCGAGCAACCGGAAGTAGGTCGCGTGGTTCGCTTCGACGCTGTGAATGCTGAGCGCCGGCGGAATCAGGTCGGGATTCGAGAGCAGCGGCGCAGCACCCGCGTAAGCCGAGACGCCGACGGCTTCGAGGCGGTCGGCGAGTGCGACGAACTCCTCGATGGTCTCGTAGGGGAACTCGTATTCGGCGGCCTCGACTGGGGTGCCGCCGAGGTCCTCGATGGTTTCGGTGAGCGCGTCGACGTGGGCCTCCTCGTGGTCGCGCACGTCCTCGATCTGCTGGTAGACCGAGTAGCGAAGGGTCGGCCGCGCGAAGTACCGCGCCACTACCGAGCCCTCGACGTCGCTTTCGGAATGGTTGGCGAGGAAGTCGTTGTAGAACGCCGCTTCGAGGTGTTCGAGCGCCAGCGCGTAGTTCAACACGTCGACGTCGCTCACGTCGCCGCCATCGCCGTCCTCACTGCCGCTCCGGGCCGCCGCAGTTCCGCCGAGGGCCGACAGGGCCAGCGCCCCGCCACCCACCGTCGCCGCGTCGGTCATGAACGATCTGCGCGAGCGAACGAACTCGCTTGCCCGCCCGAAGACGGACGGACTGTCGGTACGGTTGGAGTCGTTTCGTTTCGTCATGGTTTTCGTGTGCGGTGACACACGGGTTCGACTGCACTGCCGGCCTAAATAGTAATTTTTCCAAGTATTCACTCCGTCCGGCGTGCGTTCGGGGTCACTCTCTCGTGATTTCGCGTTCGTATCCGTAACAACGTGGCATATAGCGAGACGAAACCGCACGCGGGACGATCACGTCCGGCTGGCCTCACAGCGCGCCGCACAGGACGGCCAGCAGTCCCTTCTGGGCGTGCAGGCGGTTTTCGGCCTGTCGCCAGACGAGCGTGCGGTCGCTTTCGAGGACTTCGTCGGTGATCTCCTCGCCACGGTGGGCGGGCAGGCAGTGCAGCACGCGCGCGTCGGTCTCCCCGAGCAACTGCTCGTTCAGCTGAAAACCACCCTCCTCGAAGGCGGCGCGCTTTTCGTCCCCACCCTCCTCGCCCATGCTCACCCAGACGTCGGTGTAGACCGCGTCGGCATCGGCGACCGCCGCCGTGGGGTCGTTCGTAACTGTGGGCCGCGCGCCGAGTTCCGCTGCTCGCTCCAGCACACTCCCGTCGATGCCGTAGTCGTTAGGTGTCACCACCGTGAGGTCGATGCCGGCGAGCGCACAGCCAAGCACGAACGATTGGGCGACGTTGTTGCCGTCGCCGACCCACGTCACCCGCGAGTCGAACCCGACCGTCTCGCGGATCGTGAGGAGATCGGCGAGCGTCTGGCAGGGGTGGGCGTCGTCGGTCAGGCCGTTGACGATGGGGATGGTGGCGTGGGCAGTGAGCGTTTCGAGGTCCTCGTGATCGAACAGCCGGACCATCGCACAGTCGACGTAGCCCGAGAGCGTGCGCGCGGTGTCCTTCAGCGGTTCGCGCTCGCCGAGCCCGATGTCGTCGGGTCCCAGAAAGATGGCGTGGCCGCCGAGTTGGGTCATCCCGGTCTCGAAGGAGATGCGAGTACGGGTGCTCGGCTTCTCGAAGACCATCCCGAGTGTCTGGCGTTCGAGCAGCGATTCGCGCTCGCCACGGCGTACCTGCGATTTGAGTTCGCTCGCCGTGTCGAGCACCGTCGCCAGCTCGCCCGCCGAGAGGTCGTCGATATCGGTGAAATGGCGGGTCATGCGTCCTCCGTGATCCGATTCGCGACGGTACAGAGCACCTCGATGCTCCTGTCGAACTCGGCGAGCGGGAGGCGCTCGTCGGGCGCGTGATCGAAGTCCGAATCGCCCGGGCCGTAGGTGACCATCGGGCAGTCCCAGGCGCGATAGATGTTCATGTCGCTCGTCCCCGTTTTGCGGAGACTGCGCGGCTCGCCGTCGGCCTCCCGGATCGCCGCCCGGAACCCGCTCGCAAGGCCGGAGCGGGGAGTCGTCATCACGGGGTCGACGCTGTCGTGCCAGCGCACAGTTCCAGTATCGAGTTCGCCGTCGGCCATCTCGCACACTTCGTCGACGGTGAGGTTCGGCGGTACGCGCAGTTGCACGTCCATCGTCGCCTCGACGGAGAGCCCGTCGTCGCTCACGCCGCCCGCGATGGCATTGATTTTCGGCGTGACGCGCTCGAAGACGGGCGTCCACTCCTCGCCGTCGTCGGTCACGGCCGCCTTCACCCGCGCCCACCACTCCATCGCGTCCTCGATGGCGTTGTTCTCGGGTCGGGAGGTGTGGCCGGACTCGCTCGTGGCGACGTAGGTGCCCGCGAGCAGCCCCCGATAGCCGAAGGTGACGCCGTTCCAGCCCGAGGGCTCGCCGTTGACCACGGCTTCGGGAGGCTCGCGTGTCGAAACGAGATGGCGCGCGCCCTCGGAGTCGGTCTCCTCGCCGACGACGCCCGCGAAGCTCACGCCCGTGCACACGGCCGCGACCGCCATCGCCACCAGCGGACCGGTCGCGTCGACGCTGCCGCGTCCCCAGAGGACTTCTTCGCCGCCTTCCTCCTTTTCTTCGACCCGGACCGGGATCTCGCCGGGCACGGTGTCGATGTGGGAGGTCAGTAGTACGGCGTCGTCAGCGGGCGCGCGGACGTTGCCGACCGCGTCGATCGTCGCCTCGCGTCCGTGTGCTTCGAAGAAATCGACGAGGCGCTCCGCACAGGCGCGCTCCTCGCCGGTCGGCGACGGGGTTTCGACGAGCGAGACGAGCAGGTCGCGCGCCTGGCTCGCCGAAACGGTTGCGACGCTCTCGCTCACGACTCCCCTCCGAGCACGGTTTCGAGCGCGTCGACCACCCGATCGGCGTCCGCTTCGTCCATCACCAGCGGCGGGAGCAGCCTGACGACCGATCGGCCGGCCGGCAGCGCCAGGATCGAGTGGTCGAGCGCGAGGTCGCGGAGGATTCCGTTGGCTCCGCGTTTCACCTCGATACCGACCATCAATCCCATGCCCCGGATCTCGCGGACGTCGTCGCCGACCGCGGCTCGGAGTTCGGTTTCGAGGTAGTCGCCCATACGCTCGGCGTGAGTGGGAACTTCCTCCTCGACCAGCGTCGAGAGGGTGGCCTCGATGGCGGCGCTCACGACCGGGCCGCCGCTGAACGTCGAGTTGTGTGAGCCGTGGCTCTCGGCGATCCAGTCGGCACAGAGCGCCGTGCCGGCGGGCAGACCGTTCGCCAGCCCTTTCGCGGTCGTGAGAATATCGGGAACGACGCCCTCGTGCTCGCAGGCCCACAACTCGCCCGTGCGCCCCATTCCGGTCTGCACCTCGTCCAGGATCAGGGCTGCGCCCGCCCGCTCGGTGTGTTCGCGCGCCGCCGCGAGATAGCCCTCGGGCGGGCGATTGATGCCGCCCTCGCCCTGAATGGGTTCGAAGATTAGCGCGGCGGTCTCGTCGTCGACCGCATCCGCGAGCGCCGCTTCGTCGCCGTAGGGGACGAACTCCACGTCGCCGATCAGCGGCTCGTAGGGGTCGCGATACTCGCTGTTCCAGGTGATCGCGAGCGCACCCATCGTCCGCCCGTGAAAGCCCTGCATCGTGGCGACGATCTTCGAGTCGCCGGTGGCGCTCCGGGCGAATTTTAGGGCTGCTTCGTTCGCTTCGGTACCCGAATTGCAGAGCCAGACGTTCTCCAGCCCGTCGGGTGCAGCGGCTTCGAGTGCCGCGTTCGCCCGCTCGCGCGCCGCGACGGGATAGGAGGCCTGGACGAACGTCAGCCGCTCCAACTGTTCGCGAGCCGCCTCGGTCACTGCTGGATGGGTGTGGCCGAGCGGTGTGCAGGCGTAGCTCGCCCCACAGTCGAGGTATTCGTCGCCGCTCTCGCCGTAGAGGTGAACGCCCTCGCCGCGTTCGAGGCGGATCGGTTTTTCACTATGGACGAAGCCGCTCATGCCTCGACCTCCCCGAGCACGCCAGGCAGGAGCTGCGTCCCGCCGCCGTCGAGCGCCGCCCGGATGGGATTCTCGGCATTGGCGTCGGCGACGACGACCGACGCCGCACCGCCCGCGAGCGCCTCTTTGGCCGCCATCACCTTCTTGCCCATGAATCCTTGCGCAGCGCTCTCGACCCGTTCGAGTTCTTGAGGTGTTGCCGCCCGCTCGATGAGCGTCTCCGGGTCGTCCGGGTCGTCGAGCACGCCCGGCACGTCGGTCAGCACCACGAGGGTCGCGTCGAGCGCGCCGGCGACCGCTGCGGCTGCGCGATCGGCGTCGGCGTTCACAGGAGTACCGTCGTCGGCGATCATGGGTACCGTCACGACTGGCGTATAGCCGTTAGCGAGCAGCGATTCGAGCAGGTCGTCGTTGACCGATTCGATCTTCCCCGAGTGTTCGCCGCGGCGGATCTTCGTCTTTCCATCCTCGACGACCTTCACCGCGGACTTCCGCGGGCCGGTGAGCAGGCCGCCGTCGACGCCCGAGAGTCCGAGGGCGTCCACACCGTCCGTCCGCAACTGCGCGGTCAGGTCGGTGTTCAGCTTTCCGGGAAGCACCATCTCGAAGACCTCCATCGTGCGTTCGTCGGTGAACCGCCCGACGACGCCGCGGGGCGTCTCGACGTATTCCGGCTCCTCGCCCAGTTCGCCGAGCGTCTCGTCGACCGCCGTCGACCCGCCGTGGACGACGACGCACTCCTCGCCCTCCTCGACGAGCGCCGCCACGTCCGCGACGGCCCCGGCCGGGTTCACCGCTCGCGCGCCGCCGACCTTCACGACCACTGTCATCAGGGTGCCCCCACTGGATGCAATCCCTGAAAGTCGAGCCCGGCGGTCTCCTCGAATCCATGGGCAACGTTCGCCGCGTGGACGGCCTGACCCGCGGATCCCTTCATCATGTTGTCGATAGCCGAAAACACGACGATCCGCTCGTTGCTCGGATCGAGCTCGAACCCGACCTCCGCGTAGTTGGTGCCCGCCACTGCCTTCGGTTCAGGGTAGCGATACACTCCCGTGCCGCCGGCCACGAGCCTGACGAACGGTTCGTCGTCGTAGGTCTCGCGGAACGCACCCCAGAGATCGCCCTTGGTGACTGGCTCATCGGGGAAGACGTGACAGGTCGCCGCTGCGCCACGGGTCATGTCGACCGCGTGGGCGCTGAAGGCCGTCTCACAGCCGAACTCGGCCTGGATCTCGGCCTCGTGGCGGTGGCCCGTCGGCGCGTACGGTCTGACGACGCCCGAGCGCTCGGCGTGCGAGGAGGCCTTCGAGCTTCCGGCACCGCCCTCTGAGGAGCCGACCTTGACGTCCACCACCAGCTGCTCGCTCCCGTCCAAAATTCCCCCGTCGAACAGCGGCGCGAGGCCGAGGATGGTGGCGGTCGCGTTGCAGCCACCCGCCGCGATCAGCGACGCGCCCAGCAGTTCTTCGCGGTTGCGCTCGGGGAGCGCGTACACCGATTCCTCCAGGAGTTCGGGCCGGCTGTGGCCGTCGTACCACTCGTCGTATTCGGCCTCGCTATCCAGTCTGAAATCGGCGCTCAGATCGATGACCGTGTCAGCCGCTTCCCGGAAGGCGTCGATGTGTTCCATCGACACGCCGTGTGGGGTTGCGGCGAACAGCACGTCGACGCCCTCGAGATCGGTCGGTTCGCTGAAGCGCACGTCGAGTTCTCGGAGGTTGGGATGCACACTACCAAGAGTTTTGTTTGCGTACTCGCGGCTGGTCGCCTGTGCGACCGTGAACTCCGGATGCGCATGGAGAAGGCGCAGCAGTTCGCCGCCGGTGAACCCGCTCGCGCCGACGACGGATGCGGTGTGGCTCATTTCGTCCTCGTGACCGCCGTCATGCGGGGACCTCAGCGGGTTCGGCGCTCTTCGCCCTCGTTTCGAGCCAGTCGACGACTTTTCCGGGGACGTCGACGTCGGCGACACCGTCGAGCGCCTTGAATTCGACCGTGTGATTCACTTCGTGGACCGTGTAGGAATCGCCCGTCTCCATCAGGTCCACACCCAAGAGTCCGCCACCGACGGCTTCGCTCGCGCGGGCGACGAGATCGCGCGCCTCGTTGTCGAGTTCGAATCGTTCCGTTTCGGCACCCTTCGCCGCGTTCGTGAGCCAGTGGTCCGAGGAACGGACCATCGCCGCGACGGGTTCGCCATCGGTCGCCAGCACGCGGATGTCGCGGCCGGGTTTTGCGACGAACTCCTGGATGTAGAACACCTTGTGCTCGTAGTGGCCCAAGGTGGCCTTGTGTTCCAAAATCGCCTCGGCCGCACTTCGCGAATCGATCTTCGCCATCAGGCGGCCCCATGAGCCGATGACGGGCTTGAGGACGCAGGGATAGCCGAACTCCTCGATACACTCCATCGCGCTCTCCTTGGTGAAGGCGACCTCCGTGCGCGGGGTGGGCACCCCGGCTCCCGCGAGCGCGAGGCTGTTCTTGGCCTTGTCGGCACAGATGTCGGCGGTCGCGGGATCGTTGATCACCGGGATCCCGTAGGCCGCGAGGAACTGCGTCGCGTACCGGCTCCGGCTGGTCGCCAGACACCGATCCACCACGAGGTCCACGTCGGCGAGTGCCGCCGGCGGCTCCGAGAGGCCGAAGCGCTGGTCGCGCACGTCGACTTTCACGACCTCGTGGCCGCGCTCGCGGAGTTCGGAGAGCAGGAGCTTCTCGTCCTGCCTGATGCGCGAGTAGAGGACGCCTATCTTCACGCTTACTCCCCCCAGTCTTCCTCGAGCTCGGGGGCCGTTTCGAGCACTACTGGCTCGGTGTCGACCACCTCGAGCTCGCCGCCGCAGGTGCCACAGTCGATAATTTCGCCGGTTTCGACGTCGTCGTGCAGGGACAGTTCGGCCCCACATTCGGGACAGTTCGCCATTGTGTCCCCACCTCACCTGGGAATCCGCTTAAACCCTTCGAACCTGTTCGATATTTTACAAAAAGTGCAGACGACTCTCGACGTCGAAATCGGGCGGTTCGCGCGTTTCGTCGGTATCGACGAAGTGAAATGTTCCCCCTCGCGGGGGCGGTCGTTCAGGCATATTCATCCACCTCCGCTTCGAGTGCGCGCTCGGCCGTGGCGAGTCCCTCGCGACGCTCAGCAAGCAACTCCTGATCGTCTTCGATCCCGTCTTCCATCTCGTCGAGTACCGCCGCGACCGCACTGGGTGCGGGCCCGCCGACCGAATCACGACTCGCCACGCTCGCATCCGGGTCGAGCGCCGCCTCGACGGCCTCGTGCTCGACGTACGCCGAAAGCGAGTCGTCGAGCACTTCTTGGGCTGCTGCCTCGACGGCCGCGTAGTCCGCACCCTCCTCGGCCGCGCGACTCGCGGTTTCACCGCTCGTCCTGTCTGCGGCGCACTGCGCCGCACTGGCGACTATTTCGTGCGCCGTGCGGAACGGCACGCCGTGCATTGCGAGCAGGTCGGCGACGCCGGTCGCGGTCGCGAACCCGTTGCCTGCTGCGGCGGCCAGTTCGGACTCGTTCCAGGATGCGGTCGCGACCGCGCCCGCAGCGACCTCCGTCGCGGGGACGACCCCATCGATGGCGCTCCAGATATGCGGCGTCGCTTCTTGGAGGTCGCGGTTGTACGCCCGGGGAAGGCCTTTGAGCGTCGTCAGCAAACCATTCAATCCGGCGCTCGCGGTCCCGGCGGAGGCCCGAACGAGTTCGAGCGTGTCGGGGTTCTTCTTCTGGGGCATGATGGAGGAGGTCGAGGCGTAGTCGTCGTCGATTTCGACATACTCGTCGGTGGCAAACTCGACGAGATCGGTTGCGAGTCCCGACAGCGTCACCGAGAGGGTCGCCAGCGCGCTCGCTGCCTCGACGAGGAAATTCCGCGTCGAGACCGCGTCCATCGAGTTCCCGAGAACCGCATCGAACCCGAGCAGGTCGGCGGTGCGCTCGCGGTCGATGTCGAACGGTGTGCCCGCGAAGGCCGCCGCGCCGAGCGGCGAGCGGTTCGTTCGATCGTAGGCTTCGAGAAGGCGATCGGTGTCGCGTCCGAGCGCTTGCGCGTACGACGAGAGGAAGTGGCCCACGGTCGTGGGCTGGGCGGGCTGGCGGTGCGTGTAGCCAGGCATCGTCGTTTCGGCGTGTGCGCGCGCCGCCTCGACCAGCGCCTCGCGGAGCACGAGCGTTGTCTCGCTCGCATCGAGAAGGTCCTCGCGCAGGCGATACCGGATGCATGTCGCCACCTCGTCGTTGCGGCTCCGGGCGGTGTGCATCCGCCCGCCCTCGTTCCCTGTCCGCTCGATGACCGCTGTCTCGATGGCGGCGTGGATGTCCTCGCCGTCGAGCGCTGCGTAGCCCGTCGCTTCGACGTCGGCGAGCGCATTCAGGA
The DNA here is from genome assembly GCF_000755245.1 of Halococcus sediminicola. Taxonomy (NCBI): domain Archaea; kingdom Methanobacteriati; phylum Methanobacteriota; class Halobacteria; order Halobacteriales; family Halococcaceae; genus Halococcus; species Halococcus sediminicola. The sequence goes on from NZ_BBMP01000022.1 coordinate 507,431, forward strand.
TCGTGCTCGCGCTTTCGTCGTCGACGATTCCTTGCTCCGTGAGCATCACGACGTGTGCACGATCGACTGCGAGGTCCGCTTCGAACAGCCGTTCGTCCGCGTCCATCGAGGAGAGAAAGCCACGGGCGGGGCCGCCGCTGAAGCGCTCGCGGCGTACCACGTCGCCTCCCTCCTCGCTCATTTCAGTTTCCTCCGCTCTCGTCGTTCACGCCGCCGTCGGCGGCCGCTTCCGGCGTTTCGGCCTCGTCGATGACCTGTCCGGCCAGCCGCGACTGGAAGCCGTGGTACTTCGCCACGCCGGTGGCGTCGTTCTGCTTGATGCCGCCGCCGACGTCGGCGGTGTTGAACGAGGCCGCCGACGCCGAATAGACGCCGTAGGGACTCTCGCGGCCCACGGGTCTGGCCTGCCCGCCTTCCAGTTTGATCGTGACGGTGCCGGTGACACGCTCCTGAGTCGAGTCGATGAACCCGTCGAGCGCGTCGACCAGCGGCGCGGCGAGCAAGCCCTCGTAGGCCTTTTCTGCCCACTCGTGGTCGATCTGTGCCTTGAAACTGCGCTCCTCCTTGGTGAGCACGAGCGATTCCAGGGCTTCGTGTGCATTGAGAAGCACCGTGGCCGCGGGATGCTCGTAGTTCTCCCTGACTTTGAGCCCGAGCATCCGATCTTCCATCAGATCGGTGCGCCCGACGCCGCGTGCGCCCGCAACCGCGTTCAACTGTTCGATGAGGTCGATGGCTCCGAGCTCCTCGCCATCCAGCGCGACCGGACGGCCCTCCTGGAACTCGATCTCGAGCAGTTCGCTTCCTCCTTCAGGGGGCTGCGTCCAGTCGTAGATCTCCTCCGGCGGGACGTACGAGGGCTCTTCGAGATCGCTCCCCTCGACTGAGCGGCTCCAGAGGTTGGTGTCGATGCTCCACGCGCCGCCGTCGCCGCCTTCCACAGGCAAATCGCGCTCGGCGGCGTACTCCTGTTCGGCCTCGCGGGTGAGACCGAGTTCGCGCACGGGCGCGATCACGTCGAGATCGGAAGCGCGCCAGACGGTCTCGAAACGGAGCTGGTCGTTGCCCTTGCCCGTGCAGCCGTGGGCGAGCGCGGAACAGTCGTTTTCGAGGGCAGTGTCGAGGATGGCCTGCGCGATGACGGGTCTGGCGAGCGCGGTTCCCAGTGGATAGCCCTGGTAGGTGGCGTTCGCGCGGACGGCATCGAGACAGGTCTCGGCGAAGGCCTCGCGCGCGTCGATCACGTGGTGTTCGAGGTCGAGCGCGGCGGCGGTCGCCTCTGCCTCGTCGAACTCGGCTTCGGGCTGGCCGACGTCGACGGTGACGCCGACGACCTCGTCGAAGCCGTACTCTTCTTCGAGGATCGGGACGCAGACGGTCGTGTCGAGCCCGCCGGAGAAGGCGAGCGCGATGCGGTCGGAATCGGATGTGGGTTGTGTCATTGGTGTGATGTGGCTCGGATGATTCGCCCAGCGAACCCTTCGGGTAGGCTGGAGAGCGTATCGAATCGGCTGGGAGAGAAGTGTATGCGGGCCTAGAGGCCCGGTCGTCGCGGTCGAAGCGCACACGCGCCGGCAGCAGGCGAACCGGCGAGGCGTGTCGTCATGTGAGATTCGTGGACGGGCGGACTATTAAACGCTTCCGGGTCGGCAACGTTTGCAGCCGCCGACCGCTACCGTCATCCCTCCTGCCCGCCATCGGTCGGCGTGTTCAGCCTCAACGTGCCGGTTCCCGGTCGGGTGAAGCGAGTCGCCGCCGACCTTCACCCCCGGCTGGCGGCTTTCGAGCGCGTGCGCGAGCGCCACTCGCTGGTCTGCAAGCGCTTCGAGTCGACGGACTACGACCGCCTCTCCAAGCGCACACGACGGGCGCTCGACGGCGCACCGGCGGTCGCCGCGCGTGTCACGGGCATCGAGAGTTTCGACGATCCGGTTCGTGGCCCCGGACCGGTCGTCTATCTCGCCGTTTCGAGTCCCGGTCTCGTGGCCATCCACGAGCGCCTCGTCGACGAGTTCGGCGCGATAACCGGTCTCGAAGGCGGCGCGTACGTCCCCCACGTCACCCTCGCCCGTGGTGGGAACGCCGACCGGATCGAGGAACTCTGTGCGCTCGTCGACGAGCCGATCGAATGGGCCGTCTCGGAACTCCACTTCTACGACGCGAGACACGACGAGCGCGCCGGTACCCTCCCGCTACCGCTGTCGTACTGAGAAGATCACTGCCAGTCGGCGAGTGTGGCCGCCTCGGCGAGCGGAAGCGAGAGCCACGCGTCGTCCCGTGAGATATCGGCGATGACGAACCGCTCGACGCTGCCGTCGTCGTCGACCGAGGCCATGACGTCCTCCGCGGAGCCGGCTGTCGACACAGCGGCCGTATCTGGCGTCATACTATGTGAGTACATACCACCGATATATAAACTCACCGGACCGCCATCGGTATCCTTCCCGGCGCGGATATAAACTCCGACCGCCGGCGCTCGTGTGGCTCCCGTAACCGTGGGAAACCGCAACATGGAGGTGGTATGGCGGGCCGTAACACAAAACTTATGCGCATACGGCAAAACTCCTCCAATTGGAATGAAAGACGATAACAGACAGACGCGGCGTCGGTTTCTCAAGACCACCGGCGGCGCGGCCGGAGCGCTCGCGCTCGCCGGCTGTACCGGTGGCGGTGACGGTGACGGCGGCAGCGGTGGCGGTAACGGCTCCGGCGGTGGAAACGGCAGCGGTGGCAGCGGTAGCGGCGGCGGTGGAAACGAGAGCGGTGGTCAGCAGACCCAGCGCAACATCGAGGGCGACCCCTCGAAGGTGCTCCAGCGGATCAACAGCACTATCACGACGCTCGACCCGGTCGAGGCGACCGACGAGGCCAGCGGGTACGTCAATCAGCAGCTCTACGACATGCTGATGAACTACCCGGACGGGAAGGCCGACCCGAAGAAGGGTCTCGCCAAGAGCTTCGAACTCTCCGACGACAACACCACCTACACGTTCACACTGAAGGACGCGAAGTTCCACAACGGAAAGGACGTCACCGCACAGGACGTCATCTACTCGTGGGAGCGCCTCGCGGCCTCCGCGAACTCGAACCGGAACTACTTCATCCTCGATTCGCTCGGCGTCAAACACGAGACAACGACCAAGGACGGCGAGGAGGTATACAAACCCGGTTCGCTCGCGCTCAAGGCCAAAGACGAAAAGACCCTCGAAGTCACCCTCTCGGCACCGTTCCACGCGGCCCAAGAGATGATGGCGTACAACTCCTTTGCGGTGCTCCCCGAGGGTATCGTCGGCGACATCGAGGGCTACGACGGCGAGATGCCCCAGCAGAAGTTCTCGACCAGCAACCCCGTCGGCGCGGGTCCGTTCAAGTTCAAAGCCTGGAACTCGGGCACCGAAGCCGAAGTCGAGCGCTTCGACGGCTACCACGGCGGGAAGGCCTCGATCGCCGGCGTCCACTGGCAGATCATCGAGAAGGCGTCGCCATCGTACAACTACGCGATGAACAAGAACGCCGACGTCTTCGGGATCCCGACCTCCCAGTACGACCCGAGCAAGGTCAACGTCCAGCGCGGTCCCGACGACCTCGGACGTGAGTTCGGTACCTACGGCGACGTCCGCAACGGCTCGACGCTGCAGTACCTCGCGGTCCCCGAGATCAACACCTACTACGTCGGGTTCAACATGGCGAAGGTACCGAAGCCGGTGCGACAAGCGTTCGCCTACGCCGCGAACCAACAGCAGTTGACCGACCAAGTGTTCAAGGGCCGCGGCGACCCGGCCTACCACCTCACGCCGAAGTCGATCTATCCGGGCGGCGGCGCGAAAGCCTACGAGAAACACGCCAAACAGAACTATCCCTACGGCTACAACAAGAGCCAGCTCCAGAAGGCCCAGCAGGTCATGAAGGACGCGGGCTACGGGCCGGACAACCGGTTCACCCTCCAGTGGACCCAGTACCAGGACGACACGTGGCTCTCGCTGGGCAAACTGTTCCGTGACCAGCTATCGAGCGCGTTCATCGACATGCAGATCCAGCAGACCCCGTTCTCGACGCTCACCGAACGCGGTCGCAGCGGGAAACTCGAAGTCTACACGCTCGGCTGGATCGCCGACTGGCCCGCCCCGGACAACTTCCTGCAGCTGCTCAACCCACCCCAGACCGATACGTCCTCGGACGCGCCGATCTCGTATCTCAACTGGAAACCGGACAACGGCGACGCGGCACAGAAGGCGACCAAGGCCTACGAGACGGTCACGAACAATCAGGCACCGACGAAGCAGGCCCAGCAGGCCCGCAACGAGGCCTACGTCAAGATGGAGGAGGCCAACTGGGAGGACGTCGGCTTCCTCAACCTCTATCACAGTCTCGGTGAGCGCTTCGCGTACAACTGGGTCGACATCCCGCCGTACGGCGGCATGGGCGACAGCCGCCAGAAGTACAACGACGTGAAGATCGCAAAACAGCGCCAGTAATCACCGCCATTCGGGCGTGTGGTGGCGTTTTCGACGTTCGACGGCGTTCGTTCGCGGCGAGTTTCGCCCGAACCCAAACGAAAGATATAATGAATCCACATCACATACGAGAGCGTAGCATGAGAGCTAGTTTCGCGGGGCCAATCGCTCCATGAGTCGCTGGAACTACTTCCTCAGGCGACTCGTGCTTTCGATTCCGGTCATCGTCTTCGGGACGACCATCGTGTTCATGCTCGTCCGGCTGGGTCCCATCGACCCGGCGGCGGCCATCGTCGGGATGGGCAACCCACAGGGTATCGAACGCATTCGGCAGAACCTCGGGCTGAACGAACCGCTCTGGCAGCAGTACATCGATTTCATGGTCAACATGTTCACCTTCGACCTCGGCCAGTCGTGGGTCATCCAGCCCGGGCGAGACGCCTATAGTCTCGTCGCGAGCTACGCACCCCGAACGATCTGGCTCGGCTTCTGGTCGGTCGTCATCGCGCTGTTCGTCGGCATCCCGCTCGGCTTCTACGCGGGACTCAACCCGAACACCTTCGGGGATTACTTCGCCTCGTTCGGCGGGATCGTCTGGCGGGCGATGCCGAACTTCTGGCTGGCCATCATCCTCGTGAGCGTACTCGTCCAGTCCCAGGACATCCTCTTCGGGTTCAACTGGTCGAACTGGCTCGTCACGACGGACATCCTGACGCCGCCGAACCTGAGTTTCCTCTCGACCCCGATCGAAGCCATCACGAACCCGATCGACTGGTGGCTCTCGACGGGGGCGAACGGCTCGTTCCTCGCGGCGCTGAAACAGATCGCCCCGGCGGCGGTCGTGCTCGGATCGGCCTCGATGGGCAACGAGATGCGCATCGGCCGGACTGCCGTCTTAGAGACGATCAACTCCGACTACGTCGAGACGGCGCGAGCCAAGGGCGTCTCCGGGCGGAGCCTCGTCTGGAAACACGTCTTCCGGAACGCGCTCATTCCCTTGGTTCCGATCATCACCGGCGAGGCGTTCCTCCTGCTCGGTGGGTCGGTGCTCGTCGAGACGGTCTTCGCGATCAACGGCATCGGCTACCTGTTCTATCAGGCGGCGCTCAACGCCGATCTGCCGCTGCTGGGCGCGCTGATGTTCATCTTCATCCTGATCACCGTCTTCACGAACATCCTGCAGGACCTGCTGTACACGCTGATCGACCCGCGCGTCGGCTACGAAAGCGAGTAATCCATGAGTGACACACCTACCGACGAAGAAGTACCGCTCCGACAACGCATCGCGGCGAACCCGCGCCCGGCGCTGCGGTGGCTGGCGGGTGCGGCCGTGCTGCTCGCCGTCGAGTTCGGTGCGTTCGTCGGTGTCATCATCCAGCTCGTGCTGACGGTGGTGCGCCTCCTCCCCTCGAATCCCGGTGCGGCCGCGCTCGCCAGCGCCGGCGAGGCCGCCGAGGCGATCCCGACGCTGCTCACGCGGAACCTCATCCCGAACCAGGGCTATCAGGACGCCGGCGGCGAGTGGATCGGCACGTTCCTCGGGCTTGAGCCGGCGTACGCGTGGCTCCTGCGGGTCGTGCTCATCTACGCCTACGCGTTCGCGTGGCTCGGCTGGTTCTGGGTGGGCTATCGCTGGTTCCGCGACAGCTACCGGTACGCCGACTGGACGCCCCGCGACGACGTGGTCGACCGACTGCGCTCCCATCGCTGGGGTCAGTTCGGATTCCTGCTCGTCCTCACGTTCTTCATCATGGCGCTGTTCGCGCCGGCGCTCGGCCCGACGACTGTCGATTCGAACATTCAGAACCCCTACACCCACTACACGAAGTACTACGACGACGAACTCGAGTCGGTCCAGAACGTGACTGTGGGAACGGCGAACCTCGGTTCGACCTCGCAGGGGGCCGGCGGCGAGAACGTCGGGCCGTGGAGCTACGACGACTACGACCGGTTCCATCCGTTCGGCACGCTGACGGATGGCAAGGACCTCTTTACGTTCATGGCCGCGGGTGCGCGCATCTCGCTGATGATCGGCCTCGTCTCGCTGACGGCTGCTGGCTTCGTCGCCACCGCGCTCGCCATGCTGACGGCCTACTACAAGGGTCTCGCCGACCTCGCGGCGGTCATCACGAGCGACTCGATCCAGGCACTTCCCGTTCTCTTGGTGTTGATCCTCGCCTCGGCGGTCTTCGGAGACACGTGGCTCGCGAACCTCTACAACGGGGCGGTAATGCTGATCCTGATCTTCTCGCTGACGTACTGGCCCTTCTTCTGGCGGGCGCTGCGCGGGCCGGCGCTCCAGATCTCCGAACAGGAGTGGATCGACGCCGCAAAGAGTTTCGGGCAGCGGCCACGAACCATCATGCAGAAACACATGCTTCCCTACGTCGTCGGCTACCTGCTCATCTACGCGTCGCTGACGCTCGGCGGCATCATCATCGCCGTCGCCGGACTGTCGTATCTCGGTCTCGGTATCACGCCCCCGACGCCCGAATGGGGACGGGCGATCTCCTCGGGTCAGCCCTACGTGGCGACCGCCTCGTGGCACATCTCGCTGATCCCCGGCATCATGATCACGCTCATCGTGGTCGGGTTCAACGCCTTCGGTGACGGCATCCGCGACGCGCTCGACCCACAGAGCGAGGGTGGCGAGGAGACCGGTGGCGAGGCCGCCGTCGCCGGAGGTGGTGGCGCGTGAGCACGCAAGTTCCGCGCGAGCGCACCGCCGGGCGGACCGTACTCTCCGTCGAGAACCTCAGAACGGCCTTCTTCACCGACAAGGAGACCATCCGTGCGGTCGACGGCGTGAGCTTCGACGTCCGGGAGGGCGAGACGGTCGGTATCGTCGGCGAGAGCGGGTCGGGAAAGAGCGTCACTGCCCGTTCGATCATGGGCCTCATCAAGTCACCGGGGCGCATCCTCGACGGGAACATTCGCTTTCGCGACCGCGACGTCGTCGACCGGCTGGCTGGCTCCAACCGGAAGCGAACGGCCGACGTCGCCGGTCTCTCCGAGGACGAACGCGACCGCGCCGTCGACGACGATGACTTCGTCTTCGTCGACGAGTGGGACGGCGACGATCCCGCCGACGGCTACGTCGACGTCACGCGGATGCCGAAATCCGCGCTCAGAACGCTCCGTGGCAACGGTATCGCCATGATCTTCCAGGACCCACTGAGTTCGCTCAACCCCGTCTACACCGTGGGCAACCAGATCAAGGAGGCGCTCCGCCTCCATCAGGGGCTCCGAGGGCAGAAAGCGACTGAGGAGGCCATCAACCTGCTCGAAGCCGTCTCGATTCCCGACGCCAAGCGCCGCGTCACGGAGTATCCCCACCAGTTCTCGGGCGGAATGCGCCAGCGCGCGGTGATCGCGATGGCGCTGGCCTGCGAGCCCGAACTGCTCATCTGCGACGAACCGACGACCGCACTCGACGTGACGATTCAGGCTCAGATCCTCGAACTGCTGTCGGATATTCAGGAAGAACGCGGGCTGTCGATCGTCTTCATCACCCACGACATGGGTGTGATGGCCGAGATCGCCGACCGGCTCAACGTGATGTACGCCGGCGAGATCGTCGAGACCGCGCCCGTCGAGGAGGTGTTCGCGGACCCGAAACACCCCTATACGCAGGGGCTGCTCGAATCGATCCCGGGTCGCCATCCTGGCGAGGAGCGTCTGCGAACGATCGAAGGCGACGTCCCGACGCCGAACGAACCTGCGACGTACTGTCGGTTCGCGCCGCGATGTCCCGAGGCCTTCGCCGAGTGCGAGAGCGTCCATCCCGTGTCGGTGCCGGTCGACGAGGGCGCGGCCGATCACACCGCCGCCTGTCTGCTCTATCCCGACGACGAGAGCCGGGAGGGGGCCGTCGAGACCCACCGTCGGCGCGGCGAGGACAGCGAGGAGGCCGTCAATGAGTGAAACCATTCAGCGCCAGGAAGGAAAATCGAGCGGCGAGACGCTGGTCGACGTCGAGAACCTGAAGACCTACTACGAGGGCGGTGGGTTGTTGAACGACGAACCCGTGAAGGCCGTCGACGACGTGAGCCTCAGCATCGAGCGCGGCGAGACGCTCGGCCTCGTGGGTGAATCCGGCTGCGGGAAGACCACGCTCGGCCGGACGCTCGTCCAGTTGGAGACGGCGACCGCCGGCACGGTCGAATTCGATGGGACCGACGTCACACAGCTCTCGGGCAGCGAGCTGAAAAACTGGCGACGGAACGCCCAGATCGTCTTCCAGGACCCCGAATCCAGTCTCAACGACCGGATGACCGTCGGCGAGATCGTCCGCGAACCGCTCGACGTTCACGACTGGAAGAGTCCACCCGAACGCCGCGAGCGCGTGCGCGAACTGCTCGAAACCGTCGGCCTGCGCGAGGAACACTACTACCGCTATCCCCACCAGTTCTCGGGCGGCCAGCGCCAGCGCGTCGGCATCGCGCGGGCGCTCGCGCTCTCGCCGGAGTTCATCGTGCTCGACGAACCGGTGAGCGCGCTTGACGTCTCCGTGCAGGCGAAGATCCTGAATCTCCTGGAAGACCTGCAAAACGAGTTCGGGCTGACCTACCTGTTCATCGCCCACGACCTCTCGGTGGTGCGTCACATCTGTGACCGAGTGGCGGTGATGTACTTGGGGAATATCATGGAGATCGGACCGAGCGAGGAACTGTTCGACGACCCGGCGAACCCCTACACGCACGCGCTGCTGTCGGCGATTCCCGAGGCGAACCCCGGCAGCGACACACAGCGCATCACCCTCAGAGGGACGCCGCCAAGCCCGCGAGACCCGCCGACGGGCTGTCCGTTCAGCACGCGCTGTCCGGCGAAGATCCGGCCCGAGAAGTATCGCGATACCGACGACGAACTCTGGGAGCGCATCGAGGTCTTTCGGGAAGTTCTACGCGAGCGCGACCGTGCCGACCGCTCGCTCTCCGAGCGGGCGCGCGCACTGCTCGGCATGGACACCCGCTTTTCGGACGTCGGCGAGATGCACGAGGAACTGTTCGGCGACGTGCGGGTGCCGGAGGAGGTCCAGCGCCACCTCGACGACGTCGAGGAGCGCCTGCGCGACAACGACGAGGCGGGCGCGATCGACCGCTTGCGCGAGGAGTTCGGCAGCGAGTGTGACACGGAGATGCCCGACCACCACGAAGTGAGCGAAGCCGGGCGGGCGAGTCTCTGTCACCGGCACACGGACGACCACGAGGAGCCGAGTGAGTTCTTCGCCCACACGGTCTTCGGCGAGCAGTGATGGCCGGCCAGCCGCGACCGGCGGCGTTCCGTCTGCGGCAGGCGCTCGACGCGCTGGTGTACGCCATCGCGTTCGTGACCGTCTTCGTCGCGCTCGCGGCGGTCGTGAGCTTTCTCGTGGGTGGTGGCTGGGTCGGCGTGAAGTTCGCGCTGTTTTTCGTCGGCTTCTTCCTGTTCGGGCTGTCGGCGTTCCAGTTGCGGCCGACGCCGCCGTGGAAGAAGGACGAAAACGATACATCGGACGGCGAGCGCGACGAGACGCGCTTTCAGGCGGCCGTCCAGCGACTGCCGCCGCTCGGACGGTACGGTCTCGCGCCCGACGACCGACTCTCGCCGGCGGCGAAACTGTTCGTCGCGAGCGTGGCCGTCCTGCTGGTATCGTTCGTGATGGAGGCGGGCTTCGGCATCGTCGCCTGAGCGGGCAACAGGCTTTACACGCCGCGCTCGAAAGCGCGGGTATGCCAGAGACGAGCGAGACGACCGACCGCGACGACCCACTCGTCGGCCGTGCCGACGGTCTCAAGGAGGCGTGGGCAGCGACGCTCGACGACATGGACGCCCTCGCTGCCGAGTACGACGGAGAGGGCTGGGAGACACTCACCATCCCGGCCGGTCACACCGCGACCGAAGCGCCGGAAAGCGGCGATGAGGGGCGCTTCGGGCTGGTCTACGTGATTCCCGACAACTACGCCGAGGAGTTCTCGGCGGCGTTCGACGGCGGCGAGTTCCCGCGCTACGACGTCTTCCGCAACGAATCGCAGGGACAGGTGTTTCTGGTGACGTTGCTCGCCGACCCCGCAACCGAGACGGCGGTGTTCGTCGCCGGCGGGTTCGAGCGCCGCGGTTCGCGCCCGCTGATGGGGGCCGCTCGCGACGCCGGCGCGATGTACACCCATCTCCAGACGCTCGACGGGACGCGGTTGGGCTCGTTCGAACACGACGACCCCGAGAAATTCTTCCCGGCGACCGATTACGACGCCGTCAGGTAGCCCGCGAAGTGGAAGGACTTTGTAGGTGGGCGGCCCACTGACCCATCATGAACGTCGCCGACGCGATGACGTCGCGCGAGTCGCTCGTTACGGTTTCGCTGCCCGGGACCCGCGACGACGCGCTCGAATACCTCCAGGAGCGCCAGTTCTCCTCGATACCCGTCGTGAAAGGCGAGGGAGACGGCGAGGAGTTCCGGGGACTCGTCTCGCGCCGAACACTCATCGAACGGCCCGACGAGGACCAGCTCGCCCTGCTGGTCGAGGACGGACCGACGACGACGTCGGATACCGCCATCGAGGCGCTCGCCGCGACGATGGTCGCCGAGGGCGCACGCCGTGTCCCCGTGGTCGACGGGCAGCTAGAGGGTATCGTCACCATCACCGACGTGGTGCGGGCGATCGCGGAGGGCAACGTCGCCGGCGACACGCAGGTCGGCGACCTCGCCTCTCGAACCGTGAACGCCGTCTACGCCGGGACGCCGCTGCCGGTCGCCGAGCGCGAACTCTCACACTCGGACGTCCCCTACGCCGTCGTGCTCGACGACGACGGCGAGATGTGTGGCGTACTCACCGAGGCCGACATCCTCGACGTGGCACGGGTCGTCGAGGGCGAGGCACGGACCGGCGACTCCATCGCCGGCCAGGACGACGACTGGATGTGGGAGGGGATCAAGGCCGTCGGCAACCGGTACTTCCCGACGCGAAACGTCGAGATTCCCACCGAACCGGTCCGCGAGTTCATGACCGCGGATGTCGTGAGCGTCGGCACCACACGGACCGCACGGGAGGCCGCGCGGGCGATGATCACGAACGACATCGAACAGATCCCGCTCGTCAGCGGGAGCGAACTCATCGGCGTGGTCCGGGACGTCAACCTGCTGGAGGCGCTCGATGGCTGATGCGACTACCGGTGCGGACGCCGCAACGCTCGCCGAACTCGCCAAACGCCGTGGCTTCTTCTTCCCCGCGAACGACGCCTATGGGGGAGCCAGCGGTTTCTATACCTACGGGCCGGAAGGCGCGGCGCTGAAGCGCAACCTCGAAGCGAGCTGGCGCGAGCGGTTCGTCACCCGCGAGGACAACATGGAGATCTCCTCGCCGACGGTCACGCCGGAACCGGTCTTCGAGGCGTCGGGCCATCTCGACGGCTTCGACGACATGATCCTCGAATGTCCCGAGTGCGGCGCGAACCATCGGGCCGACCACCTCGTCGAGGACAATACGGAAATCGAGGAAGCCGAAAGTCTGGGAACCGAACACATCGCCGAACTCGTCGCCGAACACGAGATCGCCTGCCCGTCGTGTGGGACTGAACTGGCCGGCGAGCCCGTCGAGGCGTTCAACCTGATGTTCGAGACGACGATCGGGCCGGGTTCGTCCTCGCCGGGCTATCTGCGGCCCGAAACGGCTCAAGGGATCTTCGTCGAGTTCCCCCGGCTGGCCGAGTACGCGCGCAACCAGCTCCCGTTCGGCGTCGCCCAGATCGGCCACGGCTACCGCAACGAGATCAGCCCTCGGCGCTCGCTCATCCGCGTCCGTGAGTTCACGATGGCCGAACTCGAACAGTTCGTCGATCCCGAGAGCGACGCACCACCCATCGAGCGCGTCGAAGACGTCACGCTGCCGCTCTACTCGGCGGCCGCACAGGATTCAGGGGGGAGTATCGAGCACATGACCGTCGCCGAGGCCCTCGAGGAAGACGTCGTCGCGAGCGAGTGGATCGCCTACTATCTCGGTATCGCGAGGGTGTGGTACGAGTCGGTCGGCGTCGACATGGACCGGTTCAGATACCGCCAGCACCTGCCCGACGAACTCTCCCATTACGCGAGCGATTGCTGGGACGCCGAGGCCGAACTCGACGGCAACTGGATCGAGATCACCGGCTTCGCGGATCGCGGGGCCTACGACCTCTCGAAACACGACGCCTACTCCGACGAGGCGTTCTCGGTGTTCAAGCCGTACGACGAGCCAAAGACCGTCGAGCGCCCCTCGGTCGAGCCCGACATGAGCTATCTGGGGCCGGAGTTCGGCGCGGACGCTGGCGACGTGGCCGAGGAACTCGCCGCGCTGGCAGAGCGGGAGCCGTCGGCGTTCGACGGCGAGGAAGTGGTGATCGAACTCGATGGCGAGCACTACACTGTGCCGACTGAGGAGACCGGGTTTGCAGTACGAACGGAGACCATCACCGGCGAGCACGTCACGCCGCACGTCATCGAGCCCTCGTTCGGTATGGGTCGGGTGCTCTACACCGTCCTGGTCCACAGCTATCGCGAGGACGAAGTCGAGGGCGAACCCCGGAGCTATCTCGCCCTCCCTTCGGAGCTCGCACCGACGTTCGTCGGCGTGTTCCCGCTGATGGACAAAGATGGACTCGGTGAACGCGCCCACGAAATCGCCGCCGACCTACGCGCGGCCGGCTTCGCGGTGGAGTACGACGATTCGGGCAACATCGGGCGGCGCTACCGCCGTCAGGACGAGGTCGGGACGCCCTACTGCGTCACCGTCGATTACGAATCGCTCGACGAGGGGACGGTGACGGTGCGCGAGCGAGACTCCACAGCACAACGGCGTATCGCGATCGACGAGCTGCCCGCTCGGCTCGCGGCGCTGCGGGCGGGCGAGTCGCTCGTCGACTGATGGGCGAACTCAAGCGCCGGGCCGTCCACGCCAGCGGCACGGCGCTGCCGGCGGCGTATCTCCTCGACCTGATCACCTACGAGCAGCTGCGCTTGCTGCTCGTCGCCGGGTCGGTCGTCGTTTGCTGTCTCGAAGCCGTGCGCCTGTTCGTGGGTCTCGACTGGCGGCTCTACGACGAACTCACCCGCGAGTACGAACAGGACAACCTCGCGGGCTACGCGCTCTACACCTTCAGCGGCACCGCCGTCGCGCTCGTCTTCCGACCGTCGATCGCCATCCCTGCGATCTTGATGTTGACGATCGCCGACCCGCTCAGCGGTCTCTTGGGATCCGGCGAACTCCAAAGCATGAAGGAGCTGTCGGTGCTCGCGGCCACCTTCCTCGTCTGCCTTCTCATTGCGATTCCGTTCGTCGCCCTCGTTCCTGCGGTCTGCGGCGCGCTCGCCGCGACGCTCGCCGACGGCGTCAAACCTGTCGTCCGAGGCTACGTCATCGACGACAACCTCACGATCCCGATTGCGGCGGCGCTCGCGATGGCCCTCGTCCCCGCCGTCGGCCTCTGATGACAGTTTCACTCCGGCATACGAGCGCTTAACACCGAGGACGCACAATCCGGCTCAATGGCGACCACCGGTGAGGAGTACGTCGAGCGCCCGCTCGTCGAACCGGGCGTGCTCGAACGCCGGCGCTACCAGGCCGAACTCGCCGGCGAGGCCGCGAGCGGGCACACGCTCGTCTGTTTGCCGACCGGGCTCGGGAAAACCACGGTGAGCCTGCTCGTGACCGCCAAGCGCCTCCACGAGCAGGGTGGAACGTCGCTGCTGCTCGCACCGACGAAACCCTTGGTCACTCAGCACGCCGAGTTCTATCGCGATGCGCTCACGATCCCCGACGACGAGATCGTGGTGTTCACCGGCGAGGTCAGCCCCGACGACAGACAGGAACTGTTCGAGCGCGCGCGGGTGGTCATCGCCACCCCGCAGGTCGTCGAGAACGACCTCATCGGCGGCCGCATCGACCTCTCCAATACTACGCATCTCACGTTCGACGAGTGCCACCGCGCGTCGGGCAACTACGCCTACAACTACATCGCCGAGCGCTATCACGCCGACGCCGAGCGCCCACTCGTCACGGGGATGAGCGCCTCGCCGGGTGGCGACGAGGAGGCGATCCAGTCCGTCTGTGAGAATCTGGGCCTCTCGAACGTCACGGTGATGACCGAGACGGACGCCGACGTGGTCGACTACACCCACGACACGAGCGTCGAGTGGGAGCGCGTGACGCTGCCCGACGAGATCCTCGCCATCCGGGATTCGCTCGTCGCAGTCATCGAAGAACGACTGGAGAAACTGAAGGAACTCGGCGTGACGCGCGCGACGAGTGCGGACATCTCCCAGCGTGACCTCAATCGGATACGGGGCGAACTCCAGCAGCTCATCGACAACGACCAGTCGGAGGGCTACGAGGGGATGAGCATCCACGCCGAGGTGATGAAGCTCCGGCGGGCGGTGACGCTCGCCGAAACCCAGAGCGTCGAGTCCCTCAGACGGTATTTCGAGCGCCAGCGCAACGCAGCGCGCTCGTCGGGTGCGTCGAAGGCGAGCCAGCGGTTCGTCTCCGAGGCCAAAGTGAGAGAAGCGATGGAGCAGGCGGAGACGTACGACGACCTCCACCCGAAGTTCCGCCGGGCGCGGATCCTGCTCGCCCAGTGTCTCGGTATCGAGGGTGGCGAGCGGGTCATCGTTTTCACCGAGTCGCGGGATACCGCCGAAACCCTCACCGAGTTCCTGGGCGCACACTTCGAGACCCGGAAGTTCGTCGGCCAGGGCGACAAGGAGGGGTCGGATGGGATGACCCAAAACGAACAGCAGGAGACCCTCGACGCGTTTCGCGCCGGGGAGTTCGAGGTGCTGGTCTCGACGTCGGTCGCCGAGGAGGGGCTCGACGTGCCCGAGGTCGATCTGGTGCTCTTTTACGAGCCAGTTCCGACGGCCATCCGCTCGATCCAGCGCAAGGGTCGAACCGGTCGCCAGACCGAGGGCCGAGTGATGGTGCTGCTCGCCGAGGACACCCGTGACGAGGCGTACTTCTGGAAATCGCGCCACGAGCAGTCGAGAATGACCGACGAACTCCAAAGCCTGAAAGGTGCTGCCCAAACCATCGAGTCGGACCTCGCCCAGCAGGGTCTCGATGCGTTCGAGGATGAGGATACGTCCGGGAGCGGTGCGACGGCCGGCGACGGCGGTCAGTCGGGGCTGTCGTCGTTCGCCATGCCCACCGAAACCGACCCGAAGGTCGACACGACCGACGCCGACGAGACCAACACGGACCCCGTCGACGACTCGGACTCCGATGGCGACGAGGCTGAAGAAGGTATCGTGGCGACCGCGGCCAGCGACGAGGGCGTCGAGATCGTCGTCGACCAGCGCGAACTCGATTCGTCCATCGCCCGCGATCTCTCCACACGGGAGAACTGCGAGACGCGCCTCGAAACGCTCGCCGTGGGCGATTACGTGCTCTCGGATCGAGTCGTCGTCGAGCGCAAATCCGTGAGCGACTTCCTCGATACGCTTACCGGGGGTGACCGCTCGATATTCGAGCAGGTCGGCGACGCGGCACGCCACTACGCTCGTCCTGTGGTTCTCATCGAGGGCGACGATCTCTACGGCGAGCGCAACGTCCATCCGAACGCCATCCGGGGCGCGCTCGCCTCGCTGGCCGTGGATTTCGGCGCGAGCGTCCTCAGAACCACCGACGAGTCCGACACGGCCGACCTCCTGCACGTGATCGCGGGCCGCGAGCAGGAGATGGCCGACCGCGAGGTCAGCGTCCACGGCGAGAAGGGGGCCAAAACGCTCGACGAACAGCAGGAGTACGTCGTGAGCGCGATCGCGGACATCGGGCCGGTGACCGCGCGTGCCCTCTTGGAGGCGTTCGGCAGCGTCGAGGGCGTGATGATAGCCAACGAAGAGGACTTACGGGAGGTATCGGGCGTCGGCGAAGTGACTGCCGAGCGCGTTCGTGAGGTCGTCGGCAGCGACTACGATCCCGATTCGTGATCGTCGGCGACAGCTTTTTGGATCGAGGAACCAACCTCTCGATACGGGTATGCGCCGTGGCTCACGCTGGCTCGGCTATTTCATCCTGCTGTTGGGGTTCGGACTGTCCACGCTCGTCGGATTCAGTACGCTCGACGCGCTGGTCTCGGTCGGACTACTGGTTCTCGTCGGGCTGCTGTTCGTTCTCGCCGGTTTCGAGACGCCTCTCACGAAGCGATTCGGCTGGCACCGGATTTTCGGCCTCGGCTTCTTCCTGATGGGGCTGTACCAACTCACGAACCTCTCGTTCGGTACTGACGGGATGCTCTACGCCGCTGCCACCCTCTCGCTGGCCGGACTGTTCGCGTTCATGGGTTTCGACATCGCTCGCGGCGGGTCACATTTCGATGTCGACCCTGACGAGACGGTCTGATCGACCGCTACTTTCGCGCGGTCCGCACGGCGTCGAGCGCCTCGGCGGCCTCGTGGGCGGCGGCGAGGTGTTCGCGCGTCCGCCCGAGGTCGTCGAGTTCCTCGGCCGCACTCGACAGTTCGCGGAGCGTGCGCGCAAGCGACGCTTCGGTCGCTGCGAGGTCGTCCGCTCCGCTCGTGGGGCGGGCCGTCTCCGATTGCGGCTTGCGTGCGTTTTTCGTGTCGCCAGTCCGGGTCGGAGATGCACGCCGGTCCCGTGTCGGCTCCGCGCTCTGACCTTCGACCGTATTCCGTGGGGGCTGTGTGTTCTCGTTCGGTTGTGTGGGTTGCTCGGCGGCGGTTTGCTGGCCCTCGGTGCTCGCAGGCGCTGGTTCGCCACTCGCCGGTGTGTCACCCTCGATGGCCGCTTGCTCTTCGGTCGCGCCGTCGGTTGCGGTCCGCTGGCAGGTCGGGCAGAACGTCTGACCGTCGTAGCGAAAGAGCGGGTTGCCACAGCTATCGCAGTGGGTGTCGGTCATCGTCGCGCCCTGCAAGAGGAGTTCGCTCATCTGCTCGGTGGTCTCGCGCTTTTCCTCGTCCTCGGCGAAGCGCTCGCGGAGTTTCTCGCGTTCGGCTTCCTTGTCGAAGTCGCTCATACGTGGTCAAGACGTCGCGCTTCAAAAAGGACTGTGGGTGTGGCCGTAGCGGTTCCGGTGCGGCCGCGGTCCGGGGTGCAGTAGGCGGTATCGAACAACGGTGACCCTCGTTCCGAACGACCTCTCGCCTCACGGCCTCCATGACGGTATCGACAAATGCCCAACATCGCCTCTGTCGATGCCATCCGTCACCGCCTAGGGAATATCGTCTCCGATCCACTAGCTCGAACGGAGTCTCCTATCACCACCGAGTCAACATATACCACCAATAGATTCGCATTCATCAACATTAACACCCTGCGAGCGGTAGCACCAAACTATGTCGAACCAACGGGATGTTCACATCCCCTGGCAATGCTCGAACACCGCCGTCGAAGGCTTCCCTCGGCCGAAAACCGGACGTGAAATCGCTCGCCAGTCGGGGTCGGCAGTGATCGCCATCCACGTTTCCGGGTGTGTTCTCCGTGGTTGACCTAGTCATCGCCAGCCGGTTGCAGTTCGCGCTCACCACCATCGTCCACATCATCTTCCCGGTGATGAGCATGGGCCTCGCACCCTTTCTCGTCTACTTCACGTGGAAAGAGATCCGTTCTGGAACGGCGATCTACGAGCAACTCCGGCGGTTCTGGACGCGGATCTTCGCCGTGAGCTTCGCCGTCGGCACGGTCACGGGACTCGTCCTCGAATTCGAGTTCGGCACCAACTTCGCGGCCTTCTCGACGGTCGCCGGCGAACTGTTCGGCGGCCCGCTCGCGCTTGAAGGCATGATGGCGTTCATGCTCGAAGCCACCTTCCTCGGCGTTTTCGTCTTCGGCCGCGAGCGCGTCTCGGACCGGCTGTATTTCGTTTCGAGCGTCGCGGTCGGTCTCGGCACGTGGCTGTCGGCGACGTGGATCCTGATCGCCAACGCGTGGATGCAGACCCCGCGCGGGTTCGAGATGGTCACGAAGAACGGCCAGTCCATCGTCAACCTTACCGATCCCATTGCAGCGTACCTCAATCCACGATTTCCGTGGATGTTCGTCCACATGCAGAACGCCGCCGTCGAGTCCGTCGCGCTCTTGATGGCGGGCATCGGGGCGTACTACGTCTTCCGCCATCACGTGTGGGACAACCCCGTCCAACATCCCGAGTTCTGGGAGAAGACGCTCAAGATCGCGCTCGTCGTCCTCATCGTTACGGCCCCGCTGCAGGCGATTCAGGGCGACGCCTACGGCCGCCACGTCGCCGAGACCCAGCCACAGAAGTTCGCCGCGATGGAGGCGGTCTGGGAGACCGAATCCTACGTTCCCGAATACATCGTTGCCGTCCCGACGAACGTCGAGGACCTGTTCAACCCACGAGCGAAGGAGCTGTTCGGCATCGGTATCCCCGGGATGGCGTCGTGGCTCGCCAGCGGCGGCGACGCGGAGGCGACGATACGCGGGCTGGATTCTTTTTCGACGGAAGCGCCGCCCGTCGCCATCGTCTTCTGGGCCTTTCGCATCATGGTCGCGCTCGGCTTCTGGTTCATCCTACTGGCGTTCTGGGGCGGGTATCGCTGGTGGCGCGGGGAACTCCTCGAAGACGACCTGCTCCACAAGGCGCTGATGGCGTCGTCGCTGCTCGGCTTCCTCGCCGTCGAAGTCGGCTGGATCGTCACCGAGGTCGGTCGCCAGCCGTGGGTCATCCAGGGGGTGATGCGGACCAGCGAGAGCGTCTCGCCGGGTCTGACGGGTGCCGAAGCGACCTTCACGCTTGCCGGCTTCGCCACCGGGTACGTGCTACTGCTGGTGCTATACACCTACGTCGTCGTCCGCCTCGTCAGGGCCGGACCGCCGGCACGCGACGAACTCGATGCGGTCGATCAGCCCTCTCCAAATGAGGCGGTGAGCACCGATGATTGAGCCCGCGTCGCTTGCGAGCGAACCGCTGTTCGGATTGCCGCTCGCCGAGCTGTGGTTCGGTCTCGTCTTCTTCATCTTCGCCATGTTCCTCTTTCTTGACGGGTTCGATTTCGGCGTCGGTATCCTGTTTGCGACTCGCGACGATACGGCGGAAAAGGAGCAGTTGTTGAGCGCCATCGGCCCGTTCTGGGACGGCAACGAGGTCTGGTTGGTCGTCTTCGGCGGGGCGCTGTTCGCGGCGTTTCCCTCGGTCTACGCGAACCTGTTCAGCCGGTACTACCTGCTGATGTTTGCGATTCTCGCCGCGCTGGGACTGCGGGGACTCGCCCCCGAGATGTACGAACAGCGCGAGGACGCGACGTGGAAAGTCTGGTGGGGGCGGGCGTTCGTCGTCGGGAGCCTCACGACGCCGTTCTTGCTCGGCCTGTTCGCGGCGAACTGGCTGCTCGGCGCGACGGCGCTCGTCACGCTTCCCGGAATCGTCGTCGGGCTTGCGCTCGTCGCGCTCACCGTCGTCGACGGGGTTGCGTTCCTGCGGCTGAAAACGCGCGGCGAGTTGCGCGAGGACCTCCGTACCGACGGCTACCGCGCCCTCGCCATCTATCTCGCCCTCGTCGTGGTGGCGCTCGGCTATCTTTACGCGACGACGCCAGTGCTGCGGCCGGGGCTGCTCTCGCCGCTCGTCGTCGGATTAGTGGTGGCGACGCTCGTCCTCGCCGGTGGCTACGCGGTGGCGACCGCCCGTGACCGCCACCATCCCGCGTTCGCGGCGGCGGCGGGACTCGTCTTCACGCTGGTGAGCATCGTCGCTGGACTAATGTATCCCGTCATAGACAGGGCGGGCGGTCTCACCGTCGAGGCAGCCATCGTCTCGCCGCTCCCGCTCAACGTCATGTCGATCGGCGCTGCGCTCCTGCTGCCGCTGATTTTCACCTACTTTGGGGTGCTCTATTCGGTGTTCAGTGGGCCAATCGAGACCGGTGAGTCATACTGATGGATCGTGACACGTGGTCGAGCGGCGACAACGATGCTCGACGTGCCGGTTCGACCGACGACTGGGTGCCCGATGGACGAGCCAAACCGGGGCTGCTTTCGCGGGTGCTCGTGACCTGGATCGAACTCACCATCGTGGGGATCACCGGTGGACTGCTCGGAGTGACCGTCGGCGGGCCGTTGGGATTCATTATCTCTCTCGTGACGACGTTGCTTACCGTCGCCATCATCTTCTACAACGTGAACGAACTCGTCAAGAACTGGTTGCGTGCAACGCAGCAAAACCCCTGAGTGAGTGAACGTACCGAGAGTATCGCCCAATGGCTGGTCGACGGCAAAACGACGGAATCGGTCGTGTCCGTCCCACGTATCTATCGGTTTCATAGCGCAGGACGGCGTGACGACGAGCACCGCACCGACGCGATGGGGCCGGTGACGAGGCCCGACGCCGGAAATCCCATCGTCGTACGCGGATCCCAACGGCGGGTATTCGTCCGCTCGCCGAAAGCCCCCGCCAGCCTCCTCGACGATCTCATCGGCACGATGTCCGGAACTAAACAGATGAAGATGCGGGTTTCGAAGCGCTTTAGCCCGCGCCGCGAGTCGGTCATGGTGGTATGACAAAAGTGAGCGTGGTCGGTGCGGCGGGCACGGTGGGGGCGGCCGCAGGCTACAACATCGCGCTGCGTGGCGTGGCCGACGAGATCGTCTTCGTCGACATCCCCGACCAAGAGGACACGACCGTGGGACAGGCCGCCGACGCCAATCACGGCGTGGCCTACGACACGAATACAACTGTGCGACAGGGCACCTACGAGGACACGGCAGGCTCGGACGTGGTGGTCATCACCGCCGGCATCCCGCGCCAACCCGGCCAGAGCCGGCTCGATCTCGGCGAGGACAACGCACCCATCATGGAGGACATCGGCGACTCGCTCGCCGAGCACAACGACGAGTTCGTCTCCATCACGACCTCGAACCCGATGGATCTGCTGAATCGCCACCTCTACGAGATCGGCGACCGCCCGCGCGAGCACGTCATCGGCTTCGGCGGCCGACTCGATTCGGCGCGATTCCGCTACGTGCTCGCCGAACGCTTCGACACGGAGGTCACGAACGTGGAGGCCACGATTTTGGGCGAGCACGGCGACGCCCAGGTGCCCGCGTTCTCGAAGGTCCGCATCGACGGCGAGGACCCCGACTTCTCGGACGACGAGCGCACGGACATCCTCGAAAACCTGCAAGAGAGCGCGATGAACGTCATCGAGCGCAAGGGCGCGACCCAGTGGGGCCCGGCGACCGGCGTCGGTCACATGGTCGAGGCCGTCGTCCGAGACACCGGCACGGTGCTCCCGGCCTCGATCCCGCTCGACGGCGAATACGGCCACGAGGGCGTGAGCATCGGTGTGCCCGTCAAACTCACGAGCGACGGTGCGGAAGTCGTCGACTGGACGCTCTCGGAGTACGAGCGCGAACAGCTCGGGCAGGCCGCCGACAAGCTCGAAGAGCAGTACGACGCGATCCGGTAGTCCGGGCGCTTTTGCTGTCGCGTTGCGTACCGTCGCCGTGGAGCTGCACGTCCGCTACGAGGGCGACGACGACCCCGACAAATGCACCGCCCGCAAGCTCGCCCGATTCGACCTCGCCGCCCTCCATCGCTCGGCCCGCGAGACGCCGCCTGGCGTGGTGTTGAATCCCCACGCCGAGCACGCGCTCTCGCCGGCCGACCGTGATGCGAATGCCAAGCCCGAACGGCTCGTCGCGCTCGATTGCTCGTGGGAGACCGCCGAAGACGAGCAGTTCTCGCTCGACGGGCCACACAGGGCGCTGCCGTTTCTGGTCGCAGCCAACCCCGTGAACTACGGCACGCCGTTTCAGCTGACGACCGTCGAGGCGCTCGCGGGCGCGCTCTGTATCCTCGGCGAGCGCCCGCAGGCCGAGACACTCCTCTCGAAGTTCCGCTGGGGCCATACGTTTCTCGAACTCAACGACGAACCGCTGCGGCGCTACGCCGACTGTGCCGATTCGAGCGGCGTGGTCGCTGTCCAGGAGGAGTATCTCGCCGCCGAATAGTCCTACTCCCACTCACTTCGGAAACGCTTAACCCCGCCGACCCGTTGCGGGCGATATGGCCAGATTCGAGAAAGCGGAAGCGCGCATCCTCGAGAAGACGATCTGTATGCGCTGTAACGCCCGCAACCCCTCCAGAGCGGACAGCTGTCGGAAATGTGGCTACAAGAACCTCCGCCGGAAAGCCCGCGAGCGCCGCAGCGCCTGAGAGGGCTGCCCGGAATCCTTTTGGGTCGCACACGTCTATTCAACCCATCATGAGCATGGGTTCGGACATGTACCGCCAGCAGATCCTCGATCACTACAAGAATCCCCGCAACTACGGCGAACTCGACGACCCCACCTTCAGCCACGTCGGCGAGAACCCGATGTGTGGCGACGAGATCACCGTCGACGTCGAACTCGACGACGACGGCGAAACCATCGAGTACGCGGCCTTCCACGGCGACGGCTGTGCCATCAGTCAGGCGAGCGCGAGCATGCTCACGGGCGAACTCCAGGGCATGACCCTCGACGAACTCGACGAACTGGACCGCGACGACGTCATCGACCTCCTGGGGGTGGACATCAGTCCGATGCGAGTGAAGTGCGCCGTGCTCGTCGAGATGGTCGCCCAGGACGGCGCGGCCATCTATCGTGGCGAGAAGACCAGTATCGAGAAGACTCGAACCGAGTAGGCTTTCGCCACGACGAATCGGCGACGACCGCGACCGCGATCGCATGGCAGCCTGTTTCTCCATCACTAAGCTCGTGGCCAGAACGTTGAAGAGAGTACGGTCGATAGAGGGCCGACACCCAACGGAACGATGCTCGGAAACAATCGGCAGGACCGGGACGAACCGGCGGATGTCGAGCACTCACGGCGACGGCGACTCGTCCGACGGGCGCTCGCCCGTCTCGACGAGCCGATGATCGACTCCTCGTTCGCGCTCTCGCGGACGGGAACACGCTCCTCGCCGTCCGAACGGCGATTAGAGGCCGCCGGAGACGAGCGCATCGAAGACGCCCGGCAGTGACGTCGCCGCCGAGACGATGGCCAGTACCACCAGTGCCGCATTCAGCGCCGAGAGCGTCCGCGTGTTGCGGTGTTCGCCCATCACGTCGGAATCGTTGACCGCCCAGAAGAGGAAGACGGCCGTGATGGGCAGGCCGACGATGGCGTTGTAGGCCGGAAAGAGCAGGATCATGTCGATGATGCCGAGGCCAAAGAACATCGTGATGAGCGGCGAGAGGCCGCTGATCGTGACCAGCACGGCATAGATGGCCTTGAAACTCCGGTTGGCCGAATCAGCCTCCTTCCCGCGGGCGTGCTGGACGAGGTACGAGGGCGTCCACATGATGGGGATGATGCTGTTGAACGCCGCCGCGACCGCACCAACCAGAAAGACGGTGCGTGCCCACTCGCCGAGTACCTCGCCGAGCGCGAGTCCCGGCGTGAGGAACGTTTCGAGTTCGGTGTAGCCCGCCGGTCGGAGCACGGCCGCCGCGAGTACGAGGATGGTGATCGTCGTCACGCCGCCGACGGCGTAGCCGATGGAGAGGTCGCGGCGCATCGGCGCGACGTCCGAAATCCCGGTCCAGCCCTTCTCGGCGACGAGATTGGATTCGAGGAAGAAGTTCGGCCAGAGCGCGGTCGTGCCGAGGATCGACGCCACGAGCGTGAGCGCACCGACGTTCGGCACGCTCGGGACGAACCCGGTGGCGATCGCCGACAGCGGCGGCGCGGTCGTGCCGGTGACGGCGAGATACACCACCAACAGTCCGATCATCATCGCGGTCATTAGCTGCTCGATACCCTCGTAGTTCAGGACGCCGACGACGACGGCCGCCAACCCCGACAGGAAGGCCAGCGGCATCCAGCCGACCGCGCCGCCGAGCAGGAGCGAGAGTCCTTTGCCGACCGCGGCGGTCAGCTCGAACGCCCACAGCAGACAGCCACTCGATAGGACGACCGCGAGCACCATCGCCAGCCGCCCGCCGACCTTCCGCCTGACGAACTCCATCAGCGGCTCGCCGAAGATGCCGAGCCGGGCGCTCATGTCCTGGGCCATGAACCCGAGCAGCGCCGCGCCGACGACCGCCCAGAGGAGTGCGTAGCCGAAGCGGACGCCCGCCGAACTGGCGATGAAGATCGACCCGGAGCCGAAGTAGCTGGCGACCATCACGAACGCCAGCCCGTACTGTTGGAAGAATCCCGATGCCGTGTCACGCAGCCGTTCTCGATACGAAGTGGTGGTCCCTGACATGTGCTATCGATGGAAATTCGCTCTCGACCTCGCGGTTGATCCGTCGTTCTCGGCGTTCGAAACACACGGCCCGCGAGGCATCCCGACAATAATCCGATACACTTGCCGTTCACCTAAGACCATCGCTTGCAGATGCGCCACGTCACCCGTTCTCACGGCATGTGTGACCCGTTTCGAGCCGGTTCGATGCTCATTCGTAACAGGAATCGATCACGTCGATGCGGGTATCAAACGGCCGTCGGCCGACGTCGCGCCGGCTACAGGGCGAGGTAGGGGGCCACGACGAGGAGGACGAGGGCGAGCAGCGCTTTGAGCCGTTCGGGGTCGACGCGGTGGGCGAGCAACCAGCCGACGACGACGCCGGCGAACAGCGGGACGCCGACGACGGCGGCGAGCGAGAGCGAGACTGCACCCTGCGAGAGGTAGCCGAGCGCCGCGAACGCGGCGATGAAGACGGACTGGACCTGTGCGATACCGACCGCGAGCAACATCGGCGTGCCGATGACGACCAGCGCCGGCACCGCGATGACCGGCCCGCCGACGCCGAGCAGGCCGCTGAACGCACCGAGGGCGAATCCAAGGATTGCGTAGCCGACTGCTCCCGAGCGCGTCGTGGGGTCGAGCGTCACTATCGCGTCGAGCGCTCGCCGCTCGCGGTAGAGGATGAGCAGTCCGGTGAACCCGGCGAGCACGCCGAGCAGCAGGCCGAACAGGTCCCGCGAGACGAACCCGTTGAGCCACGCGCCGAACAGCGCCCCGCCGACGCTCCCCAGCGAAAGCAGCCCGGTCGGCCGCGCGCTCGCACGCGTGAGTTCGCCCGAGCGGACGTAGGCCAGCGCGGCGATGAGTCCGGTCGCGATGAACAGTAGCTGAGCCGTTCCGGCGATGGTCGCCGAGGGGAGCGGCGTCAGCGCGTACAGCGCGATCGTCAGGAAGATACCGCCGGGGCCGATGGCGGAGATACCGATACCGGAGCCGAAGGCGACGACGACGAGCGCGGCCACGACTGTGGCGTTCGAGACGACCATCTGGACGACTATCCCGGTAGAACGCGGGCAAGGACGGAGATATACCTGTTCGTTCGCGGTCGCGGGGACTACCGCCCGAAGCGCTGATAGAGCATCGAGAGGGCGAACACGGCCAGGAACCCGACCGCCCAGACCGCAGTCGAGACCGCCGCGAACGCCGGCAGTCCGGCCTCGGCGAGCGCCAGCACGAGCAGGGCGACGATGCCGACCGTCCGATAGTACGTCGCCCACGTGACCTCCTGTTCGGCGGTGACCTCCATGTAGAGGTCGAACTGTTCGGCCGGTTCGAGCAATCGGATCCGCTTGCGGTCGCGGTCGTAGGCGAGCACGCCCAATCTATCGAGTTTCGGGAGATGTGTCTGATGGAGGGAGTTGTAGACGCTTTCGCGGATGTTCCGCGGCGGCGGTGATTCGCCGGTCTCTCGGTGGGCGATCTCCTCGGACAGTTCCCGTAACGATACCGCTCCCTCGAAGTCGTCGAGGTAGTTCAACGTGTGAACACGCCGCTCGTTGCGCAGTACGTCGTGAATCTCGTGTTCGTGTATGGATTCCATCTGTGGCGGTTTCATGGTGCGAGGTAGGGGAATGGCTGTCTCTCGCCACGTGAATGGTGCGTGCGATACCCGATAGCATATGTCCATGACGTCCCAACGCCATTATGTCGGCAGTATTAAATATCTTCGCTACTATCACGAAAACATCCGCGAATTCATCGAAACTAGTCGTTAATCCAACACTCGGTGTCGCGGGTTGACGGACCGACACCGGCCCGAGACGGCGAACCCTGCCCATGATGTTTTCTAACTGATGGATGTTGATATTACGATGTCAGCAAAATTGTCTTACTGACGGTCAGACGAATCGACAGACGGAACGTGTTTCACGAGATTAACTAATGAGATGACAAAAGCATACTGTTATTTCCTTGACTATCCTGTCCGTCTCCGTAGTGAAAACACAACGGTGGTTGGAAATGATACATGTGTTTCACCCAAGAGGGCATGAACGGCGACGAACCGGCACGACGAGCGGTTTTCATCGGTACGTGACGACCGCCGACCGGTTCGGGAGGGGCGGCGAATGAGCATCGTCGCTGAGTATCAGGTCGATCGCCCGGACTACGCGAGCGTGCTCGACGAGTTCCCGGGGATGCGCCTGACCGTCGAAGGAATGACCACGGCCGACTGCGAGACGGTTGCGGTCGTGTTCTGTGCAACGGGGGCAGATTTTGACGCCTTCGAGACCGCACTCGGGCGAACGGACGAACCTACCGACGTCGAGACGTGGGGCGAACCGACCGAGGGTCGGAAGCTCTATCGGATGCACCTGCCGGTCGAAGCGACGGACTACCGTGTCTGGGCCGAGCACGGCGGCGTGTTGCTCGACTGTACGCTCGACGGCGAGGGGATGGTCGTGCGGATGCGCTTTCCCGACCGGGAGGCGCTCGTCGGCTACCGCCGCCACTGTCGGGAGCGCGGCTGCTCGTTCGAACTCCGCGAACTCGTGACCACGGACGGGCAACCGGCGGAGCACGACGCACTCACGCCGCCACAGCGCGCGCTGCTCACCGCGGCGGTCGGGGGCGGCTACTTCGAGATCCCGCGCGAGATGACGATGAACGACCTCGCCACGCAGTTCGGCATCTCCGATCAGGCCGCCTCCGAGCGGCTGCGCCGCGCCCTCTCGAACACGCTCGGCGACGCCACGCTCGACCGCACGCCGGACACCCGCGCCGTGGCCCCCGGTAGCCTGTAACTGCCCCGACAGCCGCCCGCTCTCCGCAAAATCGCTCTCGATTCACTCAGTCGCATCGCTGTCGGACGAGAACGAACGAATGGCACGTGGGGATGGCACGGTGGTTGGAAAGGGCCATCCCGGTGCCACTCAGTCGTTATAACCCACCCTATAAGAGTGTTTGTTACGATTCGAGTGAACCAATCACGAGTCGCCCGTAACCGGCATCCCTCGCCGCAGCCTTAACCGTCTGGGCGCTCAATCCCCGGCGGTGGTTGGATCGTGGCACGTGATGCGGAACAAGACGCTATCGAACTGTTGCAGAACCTCGGTCTCAAAGAGTACGAAGCGCGGTGTTTCGTCGCCCTCACGAGACTCCCCTTCGGGACCGCAAAGGAGATCAGCGACGTCGCGTCGGTCCCCCGGACGCGGGTCTACGACGCGGTTCGGGTGCTCGAATCCGAAGGGCTAGTCGAGATCCAACACACGAATCCACAGCATTTTCGCGCGCTCTCGGTCGGTGAAGCCACGGACATCCTCGCCGACCGCTACGCGACGCGCATCGAGGACCTCGACAAAGCCCTCCACGAGGTCGAGCCACGCGACGACCGCGACGAGGAGCCCTCCCAGGAGGTCTGGTCGCTGTCGGGCCGCGAGGCGGTCGCCGCGCGCACACACCAGCTCATCGAGGAGGCGAGCACGGAACTCATCCTCGTCGTCGGTGCGGAGAGCGCACTCACCGAGGCGCTCTACAAACGGCTCGCCACGGCGGCCGACCACGACGTCGACGTGCTCGTCGGGGCGGCCTCGTCGACAGCGCGCAGCCGGTTGTGCGAGCGCGTCCCCGACGCGGAGATCTTCGAGACGGAACTCGACTGGCTCGACGGATCGGCCGACGAACCGTCGATCGGCGTGTTGGCGATGGCCGACCGGAACGCACTGCTCGTGAGTTCTCGAACCGAGTACACCGACGGCGAGCGGACCGAAAGTGCGGTCTTCGGCAGCGGCTTTACCAACGGTCTCGTGGTCATCGCCAGACGGCTGCTCTCGCGTGGACTGTTGGCCGAGCGCGATCCCGCCGACCGAACCGGGCAGTAGTGACGAACGAATGGCGCGACGGGGTGCGATGTCGCCGTGATTTTCCGACGCGAAAAGAACGGGTCGTTCGAATCAGCCGAACATCTGGCGCATCATCGGATGCATCTCCATCAACTGCTCTTCGGCGATCTCCTCGTAGAGCTTGTAGGTGATCGATACCGTGAGCAGCAAGCCAGTCCCCGAAACCGCACCGATGGTGCCCATCATGTTCGCCCCGACGGCGAGCACGCCGACCAAGGCCCCGCCGATGACGGTGACCTGGGGGATGTACCGCTCGAGCACCTTCTCAATCACGCCCGGATTCTGCCGGAAGCCGGGGATCTGCATGCCCGAGTTCTGGATCTGCTTTGCGGTCGCCTCCGGACCCATATCCGCAGTTTCGACCCAGAAGATGGCGAAGACCGCCCCGCCGAGGACCATGAAGGTGAGGTCGACGCCGATGCGCAGCGCGACCTGCCACGCCGCCTGACTCGCGCCGAGCCACTGCTCGGGCGAGTAGATGGGCGCGAGGTAGTAGAACAGTCCCCCGACCGGCTGGCCGTTCGCATAGACGCCGAGCCACGCCGGCAGCCCGACCTGCGAGTTGAGGATCTGCCCGAGGAACTGGATGTTCGCCTGGAGCGCCCGCACGAGGATCATCGGCAGGACGCTCGCGTAGATGAGTTTGACTGGGAAGCGCCCGCGTGCGCCCTTGACCCGGGCGTGGCTGAGCGGGATCTCGACGCGCACCGACTCGGCGTAGACCACGACCACGAATATCAGCAGGGTAGTAAAGAGCGCGATGAGCTGGCCCTGTCCGAACAGCAGGGTCTGAATGCCCTCGCTGGTGAGCGGCGAGACCTCGATGGCCCCGGTGATGATGGCGAACCAACTGGCGAAGAACTGGTCGCCGCCGAAGAAGCCACCGATGAGCTGCTGGCTCACGCCGGCGATGATGAACAGGCCGATCCCGGAGCCGACGCCCCACTTCGAGATGACCTCGTCCATGAAGAGGACGAGGATCGCCCCGATGAATATCTGGGCGAACAGCAGCCACTTCACGCCGCCGACGCCGATGCCGAGCGACGCCGCGACCTGCTGGCTCGCCGGCAGGTAGTTGCCCGCAAAGACCATCGGTAGCCCCGTGATGCAGATCATCACCAGCACGAGGAACTTCTGGAGCCCCTGATAGAGCACCTGATCGCGCGGGTCGTTCGTATCCAGTCCCAACAGGTTCGCGCCACCGAGCAACTGCAGGACGATGCTCGCGGTGACGATCGGACCGATGCCGAGCTGGAGGACCGACCCCGACTGGCCGGCGAGGATCGAGCGAAACTGCCCGAAGAGGTCGCTTCCCTGTCCGCCCAACCCGTAGAGGTTGACGTTCGTCAGAAAGAAATACAGCACGAGTACGCCGAGCGTCCAGCCGAGCTTTCGCCTGAACGGGATGTGCTCGTCCGGCTGTCGGACGGAGGGCATCCGCGTCAGGACGGGTTCTGCGGTCTCCTTCCAGCCCATTATCGGTCTATTCCGACTCCGCGTTTGTAGCCTCTTCGGCTTCCTCGTCCTCGTCGTCTTCGCGTGCGGCCTGTCGCTCCTCGCCGCGCTCGCTCAGGCTGACCTCGCCGCCGGCCTCGTCGATAAGCTCGCGCGCGCTCTCGGAGAACGCGTCGGCGGTCACCGTGAGACTCTGGCGAACCTGCCCGCCACCGAGCACCTTCACGGCGTCGGCCGCGTGGCCGTCCTCGACGACGTCGCGTGCGTCGAGACGGTAGCCGTCGTCGGTCTCCTCGGCGACCCCGTCGGCCGCGTAGAGGGCGGCGTCCTCGTCGAGTTCGCGCACCTCGATGGTGAGGATTTCCTCTTTTGCCTTTTCCGGGCGGCTGAACCCGTGTTTGCCGAGCGGTCCGTAGTTGTGGAACTCGTGACTGTCGCGTCCCGCGCGCCCGCGCCCGCCCCGATGGCCGGCCCCGCGACGGTTCTTGTGCGAGCCGCCGCTGTGGGTACGCGAACCGCGCTGGCGTCGTTTTTTGCTTGTCATCGTTGGAATCCTGATTACCGCATCGCCGTCAACAGCGCGTCGATCTCCTCCGTACTGTGCCTCCCGAGTTCGCCACCCTCCGGGACGGGATGTTTCACGCCGTCGTGACCGCCTCTCGGCGGATGCAGCCGAAGCGCGGGCGTCAGCCCCGCCTCGCGCAGCGTCGTCTCCTCGGCGAGCAGGGCGTCGGCGAGCGCCGACACGTCGTCGTAGTCGGTGTTCTCGCCCACCCACTCGTCGTCGATGTCGCCGTCGCCCTCGGCGGGTTCGCCACGCGTGCGAAGCACCGTCGCGAGCACGCCGGGACTCGGCTCGCCGAAGGCCACGTAGTCGTTGACCTTCGTTATCATCCCCTCGTAGGTGTCGGTCTCGGGAACGAGCGCGCAGTGGTTCGTGCTGTGGACGTTGAGCATCGAGAGCGTATCGCGCACGCCGCCCTCCATGTTCACCTCGCCGCGCAGTTGAACGAGTGCTTGCATCACTCGATCACCTCGCGCTGCTCGACGGCGCGCTCTGGCACCCGCGCCTCGCTGGTCGCCTTGAGCGCGTTGAACGTCGCCTTGGCGAAGTTCACTGTGGTTCGGGTCTTGCCCGACGAGTGCGTCCAGATGTCCTCGATGCCGGCGAGTTCGAGCACCGACCGGGCGGTCGCGCCCGCTGCGAGGCCCAACCCTCTGGGCGCGGGGCGGAGTTCGACCTCGACGCTGCCGGCCTTTCCATCGGTGCGCAGTGCCACGGTGTGGGGACGGCCGCAGCCACACTCCCACGAGCCACAGCCCCGGGAGACGCGCACGACGTTGAGCTTGGCTATCTCGATCGCCTTCTGGATGGCCGAGCCGACCTGGTCGTCGCGGCCCTCCGCGTAGCCCACGTAGCCGTTGCGGTCGCCGATGGCGACGACACACCGGAACTTCACTCGTCGACCGGAGTCGGTCATCCGCTGGACCATGTTGATGTCCAGAACGTCGTCTTCGAGCGAGAGCAACTGGTCGGTGATCTCCGGCTCCTTGAGCGGGAGGCCCGAGTTCAGTGCCTCGTCCATCGAAGTGATCTCCTCCTCGGCGACCAGTTTGCCGAGCCGCGTGCGCGGCTCCCAGCCGCGTCTACTCATCGCTACCTCCCAGTTCGTGGTCGAATTCGTCCATGATTGTCGTTCTGACTTCCTCGAAGTGGTCGGGCAGGTCGCTCGCGTCGAAGTCGCCCGAATACAGCGGCTCGTCACGACTGTCGGCGTACTCGGCGATGTGCTCTCCCGAAGTACGTTCCCAGTCGGCGAACACCGACTCGTTGTGGGGCACGTCGAGCCCCGCGTCGATAGCGCCCTCCTGTATCGCAAAGAGCTTGCTACCCGGTGTCGCGGTGTTGAGGCCGATGTCGAGGACGGCCTCGTCCACGTTGGTGTCTCGCGCGCGCAGTCCAGCGAGTAGCCCCGTCAGATACGCGCTGGGCAGGTTTCCTGTCGGTGCCTCCCAGCCGTACTCGGCGAGGTCCCCTGAACTCGCGCTCGCGTGCGTTTCGTCGCCGTCGGGACTGGGGCTCACCAGCTGCGCCCTGACGTGGCGGTTGCTCTTGCGGGCAACCAGTCGGGGTTTGCCTGATTTCAGCAGGCGCAACCGCTGATGGTAGTCCGTCCGGACCTCGCGCCGGCGGCGCATCGGTACGTTGTATCGTGGTCCTGTTGCCATGATTAGTCCTCCTCGATGTCGACACCGAATTCGTTCGTGGCGAACGCCTCTAACCTGTCGACGCTGTCGAACTCGCCGCCGCCCGCCTTGTCGTACAGCGTGCGGTACTGGGTTCGGTTCAGCGTTCCGTCCTCCCGTAGCTCCTTCAGCCGGCGACGCTGGGCACGGATCCGTGACACCCACGCGTCCTTGCTGTTCTGTCGTGCGCCGGCGGTCCCCTTCCGGGTCCCCGGACCCTTCCGGTGGCCGGCGGCGCGCTGACGATTGCGCTCGCGTGCGCGACCGCGCGAGTTCGATTTCGCGTCCTGTGCATCGACCGTTCCCTGTGTGACCAGCTCGCGGATGTCCTCGCGGGTGATCGCCTCGGCGATCTCCTCTTGTGCCTCGGGATCGAACCACACCCGATTTTTCCCGACGTCGAGGACGTCGGCCGCGAGCCGTCGCTGTGCGCTCAGGTCACTCATTCTCGTTCACCTCCACTTCGACGTAGGTCGGGTTGAGCACCCGAATCCCGTCGTCTTCGGCCTGCTCCTCGATGCGTTCGCGCTTGCGGCCACCCACGGACGAACCGATCCGCACGGCGTGGGTGTCACCGTCGACACCCTCCAGGTCATCGGTGTTCTCCACGTGGATCTCCTCGAACCCGCTTGGATGTCGGCCGCGCATTTCCTTCGTGGTGCGGTAGCCCGCCTCGACTTTCGCGCCCTTGCCCTTGATGCCGCGGCGCTGTTTCGAGAGCGTCCCCGTGGGTCTGCGCCACGAGGTCGAAACCCGCTTTTTCTTGTGGTGGTCCTGCCGGTTGAACTGCGGCTGGGACCGTCGCCGGCGCTCGCCGAGCAGCCGCCGCTCCTCGTCGTCGAGGTCCGGCGTCTTCTCGGTCAGTCCCCGGGGGCGGAGTTCCGTCTCGACGTCCTCGGCCTCTGCTTCGGGCGTCTCGTCTTCGACCTCGGTGTCGGTCTCCTCGTCGACTTCGAGACCACCGACGTCGGCCTTGATGCGCGCGGCGAGTGCGTTGCCGATGCCCTCGACGTCCGCGAGGTCGGACTGCTCGGCGCGTTCGAGGTCCGCGACCGACTCGAAGCCGGCCTCGCGCAGCGCCTCGGCCTTCCCCTCGCCGACGCCACTGACGTCTTCGAGTTCCTCGGGCGTCTCTTCGTCCGACTCTTCGACGTCGATTTCCTCGACGTCGGCTTTGATGCGCGCGGCGAGGGCAGTACCGATACCCTCGACCTCGCTCAATTCGTCCTGGTCGGCTTCGCGCAGGTCGTCGACCGTCTCGAAGCCCGCGTCTCGAAGCTCCTCGGCGGTCTCCTCGCCGACGCCGTCGATGGCCGTCAGGTCGCGTTCGCTACTGGCCACCGGCGCTCACCTCCCGCTTCGGTTTCTCGCTGATGTAGACGCCGTCCTGGAACACCCGGGCGTCCTTCCCGCTCACACGAGTAAGCTGTTCGATGTCCGCGGCGGTCTGGCCGACGTCCTCCTTGTTCGGTCCCGAGAGCGTGACGCGCTCGTCGTCGACTTCCACAGTCGTATCGCCACGAATCGGCGTCCGGCGCGGGGCCTTCTCCCCGAGGAAGTTCTGGATGACGACGTCGCCGTCCTCGGCACGGACCTGCATCGGGAAGTGTGAGTAGAACACTTCCATCTCGTAGGTCCAGCCCTCGCTGACACCGTGGAAGGCGTTCTCGATGTGGCTGGCGAACGTGTTCATCGTCGCGGTCGTCTTCGCGTCCTCGGCGTCGCTTTCGAGGACGATCTCGTCGTTCTCGACCGTGATGGAGACGTTCGGATACCAGAGTCGTCGCGTGACGCTGCCGTTCTCGCCGGAGATAGTGAGGTCGAAGCGCTCTCCCTCGGCGCTTGCCCCCTCCGGAATCGTGAGTCGTTGTTCTATCATTGTCAGTATACGTAGGCGAGCACCTGCCCGCCGAGACCCTGTTCGCGGGCCTCGTAGTGGCTCATCACGCCGTGGCTCGTCGTGACGATGAGCGTCCCGTAGTCACGGGCCGGGAGGAACCGCTTCTCCCACTTCTCGAACTCGTCGGCCCCGGCCGAATACCGGGGCTTGACGACGCCACAGCGGTTAATCTTGCCTCTGAGTTCGACCTCGAACGTGCCGGCACGGCCGTCGTCGACGAACTCGAAGCCGTCGATGTAGCCGCGGTCGTAGATGACCTCCAGGACGGAGCCGATGGTGTTCGAGGCGGGCTGCACGGTGAAATCGAGCTTGCCGACGCCCTCGGCGTTGTCGAGCCCCGAGAGTGCGTCGGCGAGCGGGTCGTTGTCGGTCATTGGTATTTGTTGAACCCCATGCCGCGGGCGATCTCGCGGAAGCACTGTCGGCAGAGCCAGATGTCGTACTTCCCGACCAGCCCCTGCTTGCGTCCACAGCGCTGGCAGGCCTCCAACTGGCCCGTGCGTTTGCTCGCGTGCTCGCCCGTCGTTTCGCTTTCGCTCATTGTACCTCCATGTCGTATTCGGCTTCGAGGTAGGCAATCGCGTCCTCGGTGTCGAGGCGGTGACGACCCGGAATCTTCCGGGTGACCTTCGTGCGTTTGTTGATGCGGTTTCCGGGTCTGACGAGGTTCACCGTCACGTCCATCCCGTAGATCCCGGTGTTCGGGTCGTACTCCTGGCTCGGGAACTCCGTGTGCTCGGCGACGCCGAAACTGAAGTTCCCGGTATCGTCGAACTGCGACCGCGAAATCGGTGCGAGTTCGAGCGCCGTCGCGAGGAACTCCTCGGCGTCGTCGCCACGGAGCGTGACCTTCGCGCCGATCGGGTCGCCCTGCCGGATGCCGAACTCCGGCTGGGTCGCCTTCGCGCGCGTCCGGACGCTCTCTTGGCCCGTCACCGCTTCGAGGATCTCCTCGGCGTTGGCGAGTTCGCGTCCACCCTGGCCGACGCCCATGTGGACGACGACCTTCTCGACGACGGGTTCGCGCATCGTGTGGAACCCGGCGGTCTCGCTCATTCGTCGTCACCTCCGTCGGCGTCGGTCGACTCCGCGGCCGCGTCCTCGCCGGTGGTCGTGACGGTGTCTTCGTCGTCTTCGACGAAGTTCTCGTCGATGACGACGACGTACTCGGCGATCGTCTCGAAGCCCTCGCCGTCGTCCTGTGACGCACGGACGTTGTTCGGCGAACTTCCTGGTGTCACCTGGATTTCGTCGATCTCGCCGATCTCGCCGGCGTGCTGGCCGCGCACGGCCGTCACGAGCGCTCCCTCCTCGTAGGGAAAGTGTGCGAGGATCTCGTCGTCGTGGTCGATGACGATGGAGTCGCTGCCGGCGTACTCCTCACCCTCGACTTCGAGGGTGTGGCCGTCGTGCAGCGTGAGCTGGGTGTTCCCGCCGGGAACCTGCCCCTTGCCGACGATCTTGCCGAGTTTCGAGTCCGCGTCGGCGGCGTCGATGGGTGCGAGCGCGAGCCGACCGCCCTCGTCGGGAAACACTCGGTAGTGTTCGTCGCGCTGTTCGAAATCGATGATGTCGAACATGCCGATGGGCCGCTCCTCGTCGTCGAGCGATTCGCCGTTGACAAGGACCGTGCCTTGATTCAGCGCGTAGCGCGCTTCCTTCCTGTTGTCGACGTAGCCGAGCACGTCCCGGAGCACGATGAGCAGCGGCACGCCCTGCTCACCGTGGGGGCCGGCTCCCGCCTTCACCGTGAACGTCGCCGTCTTACGCTCGACGGGCCACGAATCGGGCACCGAGAGCCGCTTTTGATGCTTACTCATCGTCGTCCTCCAGCCGGCTCTCGCGGCGGTCGTCGTCCAGATCGAGACCCGTGATACGGAGGTTGCTCGCGTCGAGCGCCCGCGGGACGTCCTCGCCGTCGGCGGTTTCGAGGGTGACGTCCTCGACGTGGACGACCGCATCGCGGAGGTCGACGGTCAGCACTTCGCCCGCCTCGCCGGCGAAGTCCCCTCTGAGAACCTCGACGGTGTCGCCCGCGTTCACTCGCGCGCTGCGCTTGCCGTACTCCTCGCGGAGGTCGCCCGCGAGCGTCGCACGGACCTGTCTGTGCTTCTCGTGGAGCGGCGCGCGCTCCTCGCGTGTCCGTTGTTTGTGTGGTTGTTTACTCATTGTTGTGCGGTAGTAGTCATACGATCATCGTTGCCGCGCTGGCGATCGAGCCAAAGCGCTCGGCGACTTCGCGCGCGACCGGACCCCGGAGTTCGGTCCCACGGGGATCCTCGTTGTCGTCGACCACGACGGCCGCGTTGTCTTCGAATTTGACTCTGGTGCCGTCGGGCCGCCGGATCGGCTTGCGCTGGCGGATGACGACCGCTTCCAGAACCTGGCGGCGCATCTCGGGGGTGCCCTTCGTCACCGAGACGGTGATCTTGTCGCCGAGTCCCGCCTTCGGATGGCGATTTTTCACGCCCGAGTAGCCCGCGACGCTGATGACCTTCAGCTCGCGTGCGCCCGTGTTGTCCGCACACGTCACGAGCGAGCCCTTTTCGAGCCCCTGCGTGACGTCCGCCGAGAGCGCTTCCATCAGCTCTCACCCTCCGCTTCGTCGGACCCGTCGGACGAACCGATGTCGCTCAAGTCGACTTCGCTGTCGGGGTCGGATGGACCAGAGAGACTACTCGCGCCCAGATCGCGCGTCGTATCGAGTTTCCCGACGACGACGTGGGCCTTCGTCTTCGACAGCGGGCGCGTCTCGGCGATGCGCACCGCGTCGCCCACTGTGAGGTCGAGACAGTCCGGCGCGTGGGCCGGCGTGCGCGACCGTCGCTTCATCTGTCGGTCGTATTTCGGTACGGTGACGTCGTACTCGCGTTCGACGACGACCGATCTGTCCATGTCCGTGGAGGCGACCATGCCGTCGACCGTCCCGCCGCGCACGGACAGCGTCCCGTGGAACGGACAGTTCGGGTCGTCGCAGGTCGTCTCGGGTTCCGTTACGTTGAGTCCTAACGCCATTTCGAATCACCTGTCGTTTCCGTCCGCCGGGCCGGATTCGCGACGAGTCGCTCGCCCGCGACCGTCGCGTACTCCGTCTTCTCAGCCCCTTCGAGCGCGAACTCGAAGGTCGCCCCGGCTTTCGGTACTCGTTTCGTTCGTCCGCCCTGTTCGACCACGAGCGTCTTCTCGCTCTCGGAGACGACCGGTCCCTCGATGCCGGTCAGCGAGCCGTTGCTCGCCGCGGCGACTCTCGTGTGGAGACCGCGAAGCTCGTGTCGTGCGACCGTCGCGGGTGTCAGCGCCATCACGACGCCTCCTCGCTCTCGTCGAGGTCGCCCTCTTCCCGGCGAATCGTCTTCAGCCGGGCGATGGTGCGCCGTAGCTCCTTGATGCGACCGGGATTCTCGGGCGCGCCACCGGCGGCCTGCACGGCCCGCGAGTTGAGCAGCTCGGTCTCCAACTCCTCCTGTTCGACCTCGCGCTCTGCGGGCGTCATGTCGCGGATCTCGGCGCTG
Source organism: Halococcus sediminicola (assembly GCF_000755245.1). NCBI lineage: Archaea > Methanobacteriati > Methanobacteriota > Halobacteria > Halobacteriales > Halococcaceae > Halococcus > Halococcus sediminicola. The sequence continues at coordinate 545,059 of NZ_BBMP01000022.1, forward strand.
TGGAGGATGGCCATCAGTTCTCGCCCTCCTCGATCTCGCTCGCACCCTCTTTGATGCGCTCGGCGAAGGCGTCGCCGACGCCCTCGGCTTCGGCGAGGTCGTCCTCACTGGCCTCCTCGATGTCGGCGACGCTCTCGAACCCGGCCTCGCGCAGCGCCTCGGCTTTGGCGTCGCCGACGCCGTCGATGGCTGTCAGCCCCGCATCCTCGTCTGCGGACTCCATCTCGTCGAGGATCGCCTCGGCGTCGGCCTCGGTCTCCTCCGAGAGGTCCTCGTCGATGTCGGTCTCGGCCGACTCCGGCGGCGACGTTTCGGCCGCTCCTTCCTCGGCCTCGACACCCTCTTCGACGATTTCTTCCTCTTCGACCTCGGTCGCTTCGCCTTCTTCTTCGGTGAGTTCGAACTCCTCGTCGGAGTCCGACTCCTCGGGGCCGGCGGCCGGTTCCTCGGCCTCGCCGAGCAACGCCTCGACCTCGTCTTCGTCGATGTCCTCGGGGACGAGCGACTCGGTGTCGACATCCTCGTGGATGCGGAAGTCGTCCGGCAGGTCGGCGTTCGGCGGAATGATCTTCACCGTGACGCCGATGGTCCCGAGTTTCATCACCGCGACGCCGTCGCCGCGGTCGACGATCTCCTGTGAGGGTTCGCCGTTGTGCTTGATGTAGCCGCGGTTGAACTTCTCGTTGCGCGAGCGTGCGCCCGTCACTTTGCCGTTCAGCGTGATCTCGGCACCGCGCGCGCCCGCGTCCATGATGCGGTCGATGGTCGTGTGGCCGGCCTTCCGGAAGTACCACCCACGTTCGAGAGCGTTGCCGAGTCGGTCGGCGACGATCTGGGCGTTCAGGTCGGGTTCGTCCACTTCTTGGACGTCGATCTGTGGGTCGTCGAGGTCGAAACGCGATTCGAGCTCGCTCGTGATCTTCCGGATATTCTTGCCACCCTTGCCGATGACCATCCCCGGTTTCTCCGCTCGGAGCACGATCTGTGTGCCCATCGGGGTTTTTGCGAGGTCCATCCCGCCGTAGCCCGCGCGGGCCAGCTCGTCGGCGAAGAACTCGTCGATCTGGGTGCGTTGCATCCCGTCCTCGATGAACTGCTGTTCGGTCGCCATCAGTTCTCGTCCTCCTCGGCCTCTTCGACGATCATCTCGACGTCGACCTCGGGCGTGTTCCACGCCGTCGCCCGCCCCATCGCGCGGGGCTTGCGACCCTGCACCTCGCCGACCTTGTGGGCGGCGACGTGGGCGATCGTCATCTCGTCGGGTTCGAAACCCGCGTGGTCGGCGTTCGCGCCGACGTTTTCGAGCAGGTCGAGAAAGGCTCCCGAGGCCTTCTCGGGGTAGCGGCCGGCGTCCCAGCCGTCGATGTCGTTGCGGTGGCCCACGCCGGTGTTGTGCGACCGGAACGGTACCGACTGGTCGCCCGCGATGACCGCTTCGAGATACGCACGCGCGTCCTCGACGGTCTTTCCCTTGATCTCTCGGGCGATTTCCTTGCTGTGCTTGTGGCTCATGTGGCGCTCGCGGAGCATGGCTTTCGCCGTTTTCTCCGGGTCCGCGTCCACGCTGTAACTGATTCCCATAGTGTGATCTATTTGAGCGGCACGAACTTCGACGAGCGCGTCGCACCGATGCCCGCCTGTCCGTGCTCGACCGAGGTTCGGGTGAGCTGGAACTCGCCCAGGTAGTGGCCGAGCATCTCCGGCTCGACGCGGACGCGCTCGAAGTCCTGCCCGTTGTGGACGGCGAACGTCTTCCCGACGAACTCGGGCAACACCGGCATGTCGCGCAGGTGCGTCCGGATCGGGTCGTTCGCCGTCTCCTCGTCGTCTTTTTCCCGCGCTTTGGCGATGAGTTTCTCCTTTTCGACCGAGAGGCCGCGCTCGATGCTGCGGCGCTTGCGCGCCGGTAGCAGCTCGGCGACCTCATCGATGTCCATCTCCTGTAGCTCCTCCATCGTGTGGCCGCGGTAGGTGAACTCGCCCTCGCGACCGGTTCTGTAGTCCGAACTCATCTCATTTCCTCCCCGTTCGTTTGGAGGCGATGTCGCCGACCTTCCGTCCCGGCGGGGCGTCCCGCGAGACACTTTTCGGCTGGCCGGGATGCTGACGACCGCCGCCACCGAACGGGTGATCGATGGCGTTCATCGCCACACCGCGCACGCGCGGGTACTTCGAGCCCCGTGCGCGCATCTTGTGGTACTTGTTGCCCGCCTTCACGAACGGCTTCTCGGTGCGACCGCCACCGGCGACCACACCGATCGTGGCGCGACACTGCGGACTGAGCCGCTTGGTCTCGCCGCTCGGCAGCTCGACGATGGCCGCCTGTCGGTCGTGGGTGATCAGCTGGGCGTTCACGCCCGACGACCGGGCGAACTTCCCGCCGTCGCCCGGCTGGCTCTCGACGTTGCAGACCGGCACGCCCTCCGGGATCTCCGCCAGCGGCAGCGTGTTGCCGGCCTTGATCTCGGCCGAGACGCCCACTTGGATCTCCTCGCCGACGCCGATGCCCTCCGGTGCGAGCACGAGGCGTTGGTCGCCGTCTTCGAACTCGACGGCCGCGACCGGGGCACTGCGGGCGGGGTCGTGTTCGATTCCCACGACGGTCCCCGAAATCACGTCGCTCTCCTCGACGGTGCGATGCGAGAGGTTCGCCTTGTACCGATGGGAGGGCGCGCGGAAGGTCGGTGTCCCGCGACCGCGCCGTTGACCCTGGATTCGTCGCCCCATCTCAGAACACCCCGATCCGCGAGGCGACGTCCTGTGCGTCGTCGTCCTCGCCGAGTGTTACTGTGGCTTTCTTCTCGCCCTGTGGCGTGACCTGCGTGCGCACGTTCGTGATCGAGACGTCGAAGCGCTCGGCGATCTCGTCGCGGATGGCCGGCTTCGTCGCGTCGCTGGCCACGATGAACTGGAGCGTGTTGCGGTAATCCATGTCGTTCATCGCCTTCTCGGTCACGTAGGGATATTTCACTTGACTCATCTCTCCGCCACCTCCTCGATGGCGCTCTCGGTCCAAACCGTCAACCGACCGGACTGCGTGCCCGGCGCGAGGTCCTCGGCGTTGACTTCGCTCGCGGTGGCGACGTCGGCACCCGCGAGGTTGCGGGCCGCTCTCGACGGTTCGCCGCTCGTGACGAACAGGATCGAGGTCGGTCGCTTGTACTTCCGTCCGCGCGTCGTCCCGCGACCCGCGCGCACGGTCTTGTCTTCCGCGCGCTCGATGTCCGCGTCGAGACCGAGCGCTTCGAGCAGGCTGACGACGTCCTGCGTTTTCACCAGCTCCTCGAACTCGTCACTCACTACGAGCGGGAGGTCGCCGTCGAACCCCTCGACTGCGTGCCCGCGTTCGGCTACGCGCTCGGCGTCCGCCGTGGCCGCGATGGCACTCCGTGTGGCGAGTTTTCGCTCGTTGTCGTTGAGCTTCAGCGAGCGGTCGTTCTCCTCTTTGGGTGGGTGGGCCGGTCGCCCGCCCACGGTCTGCGGGACGCGCCGGCCCTGTCCATTGGAACGGGGGACGTGAGCCATGCCGCGACCGCTACCGAACGATTCGGCGGGCGTGCGCATCCCGGCGTAATCGTCCGAACCGTAGGGCTGTGCCCGGTTGGCCTGTGCGGTGCGTACTGCTCTCTCGATGAGATCCGGGCGATGGGGCGTTGCGAACACGTCCGGGAGGTCCACCTCGCCCGCCTCCGCGCCGTCGGTGTCGTATACTACTGTCATTGTCCTTGGTTCGATGCCGTCGAGACGTAGCGCACCTCGGGATCGAGGCGCGGCTGGTCTCCGGGTCGGATCGCCGGCCGGAATCTCAATAGTCGCTGATCCGGACCGGGAAGCGAGCCTTTCACGAGCGCGTAGGGACCGTCGACCTCGCCGTACCCGACGAAGCCCCCCTCGGCGCTGGCGTCGTCGCCGTCGCCGACGCTCACGAGGCGCTTGTTCAGTTCCGTGCGCTGATGGTAGCCCGTCTGTCCCTGCTGGGGGACCGTCGAGCGCACTCTGGAGGGATTCCACGGGCCGAGGTTGCCGATTCTTCTCCTGTAACCCTGTCGGGCGTGTTTACCCTTGCGCTTCTGTACGCCCCAGCGCTTGACGGGACCCTGCGTTCCTTTGCCCTTCGTGACGCCCGCTGCGTCCATGTATTCGCCGGGCCGGAACACTTCGGTCAGTTCGTGTTCGCCCCCGCCCGCGACGAGGTCGAGACCGAACTCGATGCGCTCGTCGATACCCGAACCGCCGATGCGCGTCTCCATCACGTCCGGGCGCTTTTTGGGGACGTTCACCATCTCGCCCGGCACGGTGTGGGTGATCGCGCGGACTTCGGTGACGTCGTGGTTTTCGACCGCCTCCTCGAAGGCTCCGGGGTCCGATTCGCCGTCGGGAACGTCGAGCGCTCTATCGAGATCGTCGTGGAACTCGTCGGTCCACGTCTCGGTGAGCGGGCGCAGTCCGTAGGGTGTCTGTTCGTAGGCTCTGAGCGCGACCGCGCGCATCGGGGGCGTCTCGACTACCGTGACGGGAACGGTCTGTTCCATCCCTTCACGGGGCGAGTTGGCCGCGTCGTCGATCATCACGACGTGGCTCATACCGGCCTTGTAGCCGGCGAATCCCTGAAGCCCGGGCTGTCCGTCGTCGTCCGGCCACGAGCCGAAGCGCGGCACTTCACTGTGTGCGCGCGTTCGTGGCCCGTAGCCGAGCGAGCCTTTGCGTGGTCTGGTTGGTTGTACCATGTGTGTGCTACCTCACTGTGGAAGCGTCAGGAGTGCGAGCGACGCGAACACCGCTTCCTCGGTGCGCACGACCTCGCTGCCCTGCTTCGGAACCGTGTTGAGCCAGCAGTCGAACCCCGCGTGGTTCGATTCGGCGCTCGACACCGATTCGTGCTCGATGCCGAGCATGGCCGGCAGCCCTCGCTCGGGCGCGCCGAAGGCGACGGTCAGTCCGTCGTCGGCACGACCGGCCAGCGCCCCGAGTCGCCCCGTCGAGAGCGCCTCACCGTGGCGCGACGTGGCGACCCGAAGCCCGGCGTCCTCACGGCCGAGCGCTGCCGAGAGGCCCGCGCGCTCGACGGCGAACCCCGGTGGGGCTTCGTCCGTGATGCGCGCGCGGACCGGTTCTCTCGAAGATATCCTGACGGTCACGCGCTCCCCCTCGTCGACCTCCATCTCGGGAGGCACGACGAGCGAGATCGGGTGTTGCAGTCCGCAATTGACCCGAACGCGCCCATCAGGGCCGACCTCGGTCACGATTCCCTGTCTTGACGACCCCGAACCGTTCGATCCGGAGCCGGTCCGAGCGGCCGCGCGAAGCGGCGGCAGAACACCGACGTACTCCAGTTCGTCCCGCGTGCCCCACGCCTCCTTTCGGAGGTACGGGGCGGTCGCGGCGTACTTCAGTACCGTGGAGACGAACCCGCCACCCCAGCGCCGGTCGCCGTCCGTGTCGGGAAAGACCACGACGCGGTCGATCCCGAAGACGACGGCCGCACGAGCAACGAGACCGACCTTGTGGGTCGCCTCGCGTTTGTCGGCGGCCTCCCGGCAGAGCGATGACGGCACGAGTACGCTACGTGTCATGCCGACGCTTTCGCGCCGTGCCACTAGACTGTGGCGCTCCTATCGGACTCGATTATAAAAGGATAGCGCTTCCTTTCGGCCGTGTCGGCAGTTCACAGGCGGTGCACGGAGTGACGACCGCTCCGGAACGTTTTTACCCTCGACTGTCCGAGGATGGAGTGCAGGGCGCTGGTAGTGTAGTGGTATCACGTGACCTTGCCATGGTCACAACCCGAGTTCAAATCTCGGCCAGCGCACTTCTCTGAATCAATCTCGTCGATTGACACGTCCTCCTCGCCGTAATCGCTGTCGTCGGACGGTCTCACCTCGATTTCGTTCACCCCATCGAAATTCGCGTCGAACAGAGTATCCCATAGCCAGTCGTCACCGCGACAGCGGGCCAAATCGCGTCTATACATGGCCGTTCGCGATCGCCAAGACGACCGTTGCTCAGTCGTCGTCTTCGTCTTCCTCCTCTTCCTCTTCTTCGTTTTCGTCCTCCTCTTCCTCTTCTTCGTTTTCGTCCTCATCATCGTCGTCCTCGTCGTCATCGCCGGCGATTGCTCTGACGAGCGCGGTCAGGTCGAGATGGCCGTCGCCGTGATAGTCGGGGTCGCCGACGTCGCGTGCGGTCGAGCGGATCAGCGACTCGACCTCGCGGACGCCCATCTCGGGACGCAGCGAGCGCACGAGCGCGACCGCGCCGGTGACCTGCGGGGCGGCCATCGAGGTGCCGGCCTTGAACCCGTAGCTCGGCTCCGTGTCGACGATCTCGCTCGGTTTCGAGCCCGTGTCGTCCTCGTCCGGCCCGTCCTCGTAGGTCGTCGTGACGGTCGTCGAGACGACGAGATCGTAGAACCACTTCGGATTGTCCGCGTCGCCGTCGTCGGCCTCGGCGAGCGCCTCGGGGTCGTAGTTCCCGCCCGCCGCGCTCACGTCGAGCACGCTCTCGCCGTAGGTCGTGTACTTCGCGGGCTGGGTCGTCGGCTCGCGGAGGTCGTCGAGCGCCTCCTCGACGTCGACTTCGTCGTCCTCGCGCTCGTCGTCCCAGACGTAGCCGATGGGTCCCGTCGCGGAGACGGCGAAGATCCCCTCGGCCTCGGTCGGAATCCCGAGGACGTCCTCGGGGTCGAGATCGATGGCGTCGTTGCCGGCGGAGTTGACGACGACCGTTCCCCGCTCGTTGGCGTAGGCGACGGCGCGCTCGTACAGGCGTTTGTACGTCAGCAAGAACGGATACTCCTCGGGGTCGACCTGTAGTTCTCCGTCGACGTAGGCGGGAAAGCCGAGGCTCAGGTTCGCCGCGTCACAGTTTTGATTGGCGGCGTAGACGAGCGCGGCCATGACGTCGCCGCTGGCGGCCTCCCGTCCTGAGAACACCCGCAGGCCGAGCAGTTCCGTCTCGGGAGCGGTGCCGAGGACGCCGCCGCGCTCGCCCTCGTAGTCGTTCGTCGCCGCGACGATGCCCGAGACGTGGGTACCGTGGTCGCCCGCGCCGTTCGGCCGGAAGTCGTACTCGTCGGTCGTGAAGTTCTTCGAGAGGTCGTCGTTGACGACGCCGTCGAGATCGGGGTGGGCGTCGTAGACGCCGGCGTCGACGACCGCGACGCGACTCCCCGCGCCGCGGGTCGTCTCGTGGACCTCCTCTTCGAGTTCTTGGACGTGTTTGTCCCACTGGAGCGCCCGTCGCTCGGGGAGTTCACTCTCTTCGCCATCGTCGTCCTCGTCGTCATCGTCGCGCTCCTTGACCGGGCCGCTCTCGCCATCATCGTCCTCGTCGTCATCGTGCATGTCGAGTGCCACGTCCGGCGCGGTCGCGGCCGGACCGCCGACCGACTCGGGGTCGCCGGCCGCGACGAGGACGTCGATCTCCCCGAGGTCGTGGATGACCTCGACGTCGCTCGAAACCGCCGAGCGCGACACCTCGCGGAGATCGATGAGGAACCGCTCGGATTGGCCTTCGGCGGCGACCGGGAGGGTACCGAACGTGAGTCCGGCACCGGCGATGCCCGTCAGTTTCAGGAACCGTCTGCGGCTGTGGTGTTCCATCCCATCTCGTGGATGACCCGTGGTAGAAAAAACCTTGGTTACGCGGAACACGTCTCCGATTGCAATCTGGCTAACACGTTGTTTTTACTCTCGTATGGCGGGAAAAACGCCGCAAGCGCCACGCGCTGCAATCGGACGAGTGCGGCAGCGGTAGTGTCTCGGACTCTGTCAGCAGCTTCGGGTCGCCCCGCAGGCACAATAGTGATACTCCGACGCGCGGAACCATGTGCATGAATGGCACGACTGTCGTGGTGGGCTGGGACGGTCTCGACCGGACGCTGGCCGAGACCTACGACCTCGCCGAGGCGTTCGGACCTCACTACTCCGCGCTCAAAACGTTCGAGAATCCGGTGCTCGGCAAGCCACACACCTACGAACTGTGGCCTTCGATCATCACCGGCCGGCCGCCGGCCGAACACGGCGTCCACGCTGTCACCGAAGGGAGCGACTCCCACCCGGCACTCGAAACGGCCCGCGAGCGGGCGCGCGACCTCGCGCCACGACGGCTCGGTGCGGCGTTCGACAGACGGTTCGGCAGTCGCGGCGCGGCACTCGGCCTGCTCTCGGCCGAGCACTACCGAAAACGAGGCGTTTCGACGATCTTCGACGGACGCACGGCCCGGCCGATAGCGATCCCGAACTACCGCGTGCCGCGCGATTACGCCCTCGACGTCGTCTTCGACCGGGGCGAGCAGTTCGGGCGCTTTCTCGAAGCGGGCGAGCGCGGGACGGAGAGTACTACTCTCGCGGCGTCGGTCCCGCGGCTCGAAGAGCGGCTGGCCGGCGAGGCCGCCCGCAAACTGGGTATCGTTCGGGCGGCGCTCCAGCGCGAATATGACTTACTTTTCGTCTGGCTCGGCTTCGTCGACACCGTGGGCCATCTCGCGCCCATCGCGGCCGAGGTGGACCCGGGTTGGCAGGAGCGCACGTATCGGATGGCTGCCGACTGGACGCGCGAACTTCGGACAGCGCTCGACGAGGGGGATCGACTGATCTGTGTCTCCGACCACGGCATCCGTGAGGGTCACCACACGCCCGACGCCTTCATCGGTTCGACCATCGAGGGGATTCCCGCAACCACCGACTCCGTACTCGACGTCCGTGCGGCCATCGAACGGGTCACGCCGTCGAGCGGCGAGACCGACGATCCCGACCTCAAGGAGCAGTATCGAACCGCCGAGCAGCCGCGCGTTCGCACGGCTGCAGACGTCGAAGAACAGTTGGACGGTCTCGGTTACCTCTGAGGCGGCCGGTGAGTCGTTTCAGCCGCCCGGCGCGTCCCACTGCGTGCGGACGACGACGCGCTCGCCGTCGGCCGTCTCGCGCACCTCGATTTCGCAGTCGAGCGGCTCGGTCGGGTGGACCGTTACGGCGTCGCTGCCCGCTCTGACCGTTGCATCCCCGTCGCCGTCGAAGGCCGTCCGCAACTCGTCGAAGAAGAGGGCGAGTTCGGCGCGGCTCAGTTGCTCGTGGGCGTGGACGCGACGGCCGTCATCGGGAGCATCAGTATCCGTTTCGACGGCGGCATCGACGTTCCCGGCGGCATCGCCGGCTCGACCGGCGATGACGGCGTTGACGACCGCTCCTAATAGGAGCACCAGCCCCGAGAAGTAGAGCCACGTGAGCAGGATGAGTATCGCGCCGATGACGCCGTAGGCGTCGGTCTTGTCGGCAACGGAGACGTACACCTGAAAAGCGCTTCGAGTGCCGTCCAGCCGACCGCGGCCACGACCACGCCCGGCAACACCTCCCACAACGAGACCTCGATATCGGGAAAGAGGTAGTACATCGGGAAGAAGGCTATCGTGAGACCGACAACGAGGAGAAGGGGACTCAGCAGACCGATGAAGGGCACTTCCCCGAAGGCGGCGAAGGCCGTGCCGGCAGCCCCGGCAGCGACGATGGCGACCCCGAGCGCGAGGAAGACCACGAGGCCGTCGGTGAGCTGGTCGAGAAAGGAGTTCTCGGCTTCAGAATCGTAGATCTCCGAGAAGGCCGTGTCCAGTCCACGAAATATCTTCAGGGTGGCCCACAGCAGCGTGACGAGACCGATTATCGACGCGCCGGCGCTGCCCGCCGAGCCACCAACGGCGTTGCCGAGGAGTTCGCTGGCGTTCTGCGGGAGAAAGGACCGAGTGAGTGCGGTGACGCGCTCAGCGAGCGCCTGGTCGCCGACCAGCGAGATGGCGAAAAAGAGGAGGATCAGAAGCGGAATCAGTGAGGCGAACGCCTGATAGGCGATGCTGCCGGCCATGAACGTCACGTTCTCGGCTTTGAACTCGTCGACGACCGCGCGGGCGAACGGCACTACACCGTCGAAACGACTAGACATGTCCCTCCGAACCGGCAGCGAACGTAAAACCCCGAAGCCGGCACTCGCATGGCCACGGCGTCGCTACCCTTATACTCCCACTCTCGCAATCGGTGGCATGCTCACCGTCCGGGCCCCGGCGACGAGCGCCAACCTCGGCAGCGGCTTCGACGTCTTCGGCGTCGCGCTCTCGCGCCCGGCGGATATCATCCGGGTGTCGAAGGCCGACGAAACCACCATCGAAGTCACGGGCACCGGCAGCCAGTACATCCCCGAAGACCCGGAAAAGAACACCGTTGGGGCAGTCGTGGAGGCGCTCGATGCACCTGCACACATCGAGATCGACAAGGGAATCAGACCCGCCTCGGGACTCGGCTCCTCGGCCGCGAGCGCCGCCGCCGCAGCGGTCGCGCTCGACGAACTCTACGACCGTGGACACACGCGCGAGGAACTCGTCCCGATCGCCGCCGAGGGCGAGGCGGTCGTTTCCGGGGATGCGCACGCCGACAACGTCGCTCCCTCGATCCTGGGCGGGTTCACCGTCGCTACCGACGAGGGGATCACGGGGGTCGATACTGCGATCCCGCTGGTGGCCTGCCTCCCCGAAATCGTGGTCTCGACGCGCGATGCGCGCCGGGTAGTGCCCGAGGAGGTGACGATGGAAGAGCAGGTCGAGACCGTGGGGAAAGCGGCAACTCTGACGGTCGGAATGTGTCGCGGCGACCCGGAACTTGTGGGGCAGGGCATGGACGATTCGGTGGTGACGCCGGCGCGGGCGGCGCTCATCGACGGGTACGAGGCGGTCAGGAGGGAGGCGTTCGCGGCAGGGGCCACGGGCGTGACGGTGAGCGGAGCCGGACCGGCGGTGCTCGCGGCCTGTCGGGCTGGTGAGCGGCGCGCGGTCGGGAGCGCGATGCTCGATGCGTTCGCCGAGCGCGACATCGAGGCGCGCGTCTATCGGGCGCGAGTCGGGCGGGGCGCGACGATTCACTAGGGACCGACTCTCGCGCCCGACCCGCTGGCGGCGTCGAGTGCCTCCGTGAGGCGCTGGTTGACCTCCTGTGGGTTCGGCACGTTTTCGAGCGTGATGTCCATCGTATCCGAGCCGGCGGTGTAGATGGTGATGTCGCCGTACGAGAACAGCCGCTCGGTCGGCGACTGACTGAACGTCGTGTTCTGCACTCGATCCAATCGAATCTGGGCGACGCTCTGATTGAGTATTCCACTCTTTCGATAGACCTCCTCGCTGGTGAGGGCGTACCGGGTGCTCACGAGCGAGACGTACGCCCACGCGACGACGGCGATTCCGAGGGGGACTCCCAGCAGGGGTAGCCACCGAACCGTCGGCTCGGTCAGGACGACGGTGAGAACGACACCACCGAGGGCGAGCACGAGACCGACGACCACGGATGGCGTGATGAGGCGCAGGCTCGGGTGACCCTGCCAGAGCACTTCCTCGCCCTCGGTGAGCGTGACCCAGTCGGCGACGTCGTTCCGTGACATGGTTTTGGCTACCCCGGCCACCCAAATATACTGTCGGTCGGCCGTCGGGAGGCGAAGCGCATAATATACCTCGGACTAAATGGATAGTTAGACATGGCTAATACGAGGACGACCGCCACGACCACGGGGGAGCATCGCCCGTGAGCGGGTTCGTCGAGTCGCTGCGGCAGCTCTCGTTCCGGGAGCTACTCACGTATCTCGGGCCGGGATTCCTCATCAGCGTCGCGTACATGGACCCCGGCAACTGGGCGACGAACATCTCGGGCGGGGCGCAGTTCGGGCCGGCGCTGTTGTGGGTCATCGTCCTCGCCAGCCTCATGGCGATGGCTATCCAGATCCTCGCCGCGAAGTTGGGCATCGCCACCGGGAAGGGCATCGCCCAGCTCTGCCGCGAGCGCCTCCCTCCGCGCGTGGTCTGGTTCCTGTGGGCCGCCGCCGAGTTGGCGATGATCGCAACCGACATGGCTGAAATCATCGGTGCGGCCATCGGCTTCAGCCTCGTCTTCTCGATCCCGCTGCCTGCGGGGGCGGTGCTCGCGGGTGCGGCCTCCTTTGCGCTGCTCGGCGTGCGGACAGCCCACGACCGCGGCTATCGCTGGGTCGAGTTCGTCATCATGGCCTTAGTAGGCATTATCGCGCTCGGATTCGTCTTCGAGATGGTGCTCGCCCGGCCGACGGCCGCCGAGATCGGGAGCGGGCTGATCCCCTCGATCCCCGGTCCGGATGCACTCTACGTCGCCATTGGCATCCTCGGCGCGACGGTGATGCCGCATAGTGTGTATCTCCACCCCTACATCGTCCAGGATCGGCGGACGAAACTGATGGCGACCGAGGGCGATACTGAAGAAGTTCACCGGCGACACTTCCTGTTCGAGTCGGTCGATACGGTGCTCGCGCTCTCGGGGGCGATGTTCGTCAACGCCGCGATGCTCATCGTCGCGGCCGCCGCGCTTCAGGGGACGGGTATCAGCACGTTGCAGGAGGCGTACATCACGTTGCAGAACGTCTTCGGCACGAGTTCGAGCACGGTCTTCGGCGTCGCGCTCATTGCCGCCGGACTTTCGTCATCACTCGTGGCCACGATGGCCGGCCAGACCGTGATGGACGGCTTTCTCGACCTCCAGATCAACGTCTGGCTCCGGCGCTCGGTCACGTTGGTGCCGAGCCTCGCGGTCGTCATCGCCGGGTTCGATCCCACGAGCGTGCTCGTCGCCTCGCAGGTCGCGCTGAGTTTCGAGTTGCCGTTCGTGCTGATCCCGCTGCTGTGGTTCACCCGCGAGGAGGGACTGATGCAATCGTTCCGGAACCGAACGAGCACCACGACAGTGCTCGGCGCGATCATCGCGCTCATCGTCGTGCTCAACGGCTGGCTCATCTACACCGAACTGTTCACCTGACGGGTCCCTCGGGTCGGCTGGTCGTCGTGTACGGGCTGTCGTCGCCCCGCTGACGCGGTGTCGGTGCTGCCCATCCCTTTCGGTCCTCCAGAACGTCGCCGCAAACACGTTCGGCTGGTCCGTACGGGTTCGTCAGGCTTCGAGGACGAGTTTGCCTCGGACGTGTTCCGTTTCGACGATTTCGTGTGCACGGGACGCCTCCGCCAGCGGTATCTCGGCGCTGATCGTGGGTCGCAGCTCCCCCGCATCGATTATCTCGTCGATGGTCGCCAAGAGCGAGGGATGGCTCGAGCGCCCGCTCACCGCTTTCACAGCGATGCTCCGTGTCTCTCCGACACCTTTCGGAGGCTGGCCGACCACCGAAACGAGCACACCATTCTCGTCGAGCACCTCAACCGAGCGCTGTTGGACGTCGCCGCCGACCGTATCGACCACGATATCGACGGGATCGACCACCGACTCGAAGTCCTCCTCGCGGTAGTTCACGAACTCGTCGACGCCCAACTCGCGGAGATACTCTTCGCTGTATCCCGAGGCGGTGGCGACCACCTCCGCGCCCTTCCATTTGGCCAGTTGAACAGCTATATGGCCGACGCCACCGGCGGCTCCGTGGACGAGGATCCGCTTGTCGGTGGTGCAATTGGCGTACTCGAACAGCGCCTGCCAGGCGGTCTGTGCGACGACCGGCACGCCGGCAGCCTCGGTGAAGTCCAGCGTCTCGGGCTTCGGGGCGAGCTGGTCGGCCGTCGTGGTCGCATACTCCGCGTAGGCACCGAATTCCGGGAAGCCGTTGACCCCGAACACCGCGTCGCCGCGCTCGAAGCCCGTGACCGCTGCACCGGTCTCCTCGACGACGCCGGCGACGTCCATGCCGAGCACGAGCGGAAACGGGTTCTCGGATAGCATCGTCGTCATCCGTCCCCGCCGAAGCCGGCAATCGACTGGGTTGACGCCCGCCGCACGGACCCGAACGAGCACCTCGTCGTCGGACGGCTCCGGGCGGGGTGCGCGCTCGTACGTTAGGACTTCCGGAGCGCCGAACTCGTGAACGCGAACGGCCTTCATCGCTTCCATGCTGTCGATCAGTCGGTGCTCGCCCACATACCTCTTCGTTTCGCGGGGGTGGGCGACCGCGGCGAAAGGCGGTCCCGTAAATGTTTAGCCCGGTGGCGCGCTACCGGCCGCATGGCGGACTGTCCACTCGCCGACGAATGCCCCAGTTTTTCAGAGCGCATCGACGGGATGGGCTGTCAGCACTACGGCAACCGCGGCGGCGCGGAGTGGTGTAATCACTACAACCAACCTATCAGAGAACTGAAATCCCAGCCCGTGACCATCGGCGAGGAACTCGTCGTCACGGTAGAGGACATGCACGAGAGCGGTGCGGGCGTCGGTCGCACTGAGGACGGGTTCATCGTCTTCGTCGACGGTGTGTTGCCCGACGCGCGCTCGCGGGTGAAGATAACGAAAGTGCGCTCGAATCACGCTCGGGCGGACGAACTCGAACGGCTGCCGATGGACGAGGAGGGCGACGAGATGGCGGGGAGCGAGGTCGACGAGGGCGAGGACGACGGGACGGGCAGCGACGGGGCCGACGAAGCCGACGAGACGGGTGGCCGCCCGAAGCGCCGCCAGCGACTGGGCAGCCGCGAGAACTTCTGGGGCGGGTAGGCCGGACTGGACAGTCCGATGGCCGATAGCGCGGACGATATCCTCTCTCGAACCGGGTTCGACCCCGCGACCAGCGTGCTCACGCGCCGGCAGGCGGCGGTATTGGCGCTGCGCGAGCGCGGGTTGAAACAGCGCGCCATCGCCGAGCGACTCGACACCTCGCGGGCGAACGTGTCGGGTATCGAGGCGAGCGCCCGCGACAACGTCGAGCGCGCCCGCGAGACGGTGGCGTTCGTCGAGGCGCTCGAAGCGCCGGTTCGCATCCACGTTCCGGCCGATACCGACCTCTACGCGGTCCCGCAACGAGTGTACGACGCCTGTGACGAGGCCGGCGTGAAGGTGAACTACACCGCGCCGGAACTCATGAGCGCCATCGGCGAACGCGCGGGCGGGGCGGTGCGTGGCCGCGAAGTCCGGGACGAGTTGCTCGTGGGCGTCAGCCACGAGGGTGAGGTGCGCGTGCGCGGTGGGGCCGAAACGGAACGGGGAGAGCAGGAGCTATAATCCGGGCGGGCGACGGCCGAGTATGGACTTCGAACTGGATGGAAATACGGCGCTCGTCACCGCGAGCACGAGCGGTCTCGGGCTGGCAAGTGCCGAGGCACTCGCCGAAGAGGGCGCGAACGTGGCCATCTGTGGACGGGACGGCGACCGACTCGACGCGGCACGCGAGACCGTCGCGGGTGCAGGAACGGGCGACGTGCTCGCGGTGCAGGCGGACATCACCGACGGCGACGACATCGAACGACTCGTCGCCGCAACGGTCGACGAACTGGGAGGTCTCGACCATCTCGTCACCTCCACGGGTGGTCCACCGAGTGGTGCCTTCCTCGACATTCCCGAAGACGAGTGGTACGCGGCCTACGACTTGCTCGTGATGAGCGTCGTCCGGACACTGTCGGCGGCCCACCCGCATCTCGCAGCCAGCGACGCGGGCACGTGGGTCGCCATCACCTCGACGAGCGTTCGAGAGCCGATCGAGGGATTGGTCCTCTCGAACGCCGTTCGGCGCGGCGTTACGGGCGTGGTCGAGACCGTCGCGCGCGAGTTCGCGCCCGCCATCCGGGCCAACGCCGTCCTGCCGGGGAGCCATGAGACGCCGCGCATCGAGGAACTCGTCGAGGCAGGCGTCGAGCGCGGCGAGTATAGTAGTTACGACGAAGGGTTGGCCGACTGGTCCGATAGCATTCCGCTCGAACGGGTCGGTGACCCGCGTGAACTCGGTGACGCGGTCGCCTTCCTGTCGAGCGCGCGGGCGAGCTTCATCACCGGGACGGCGCTGCCGGTCGACGGTGGCTCCCTGCGGGGCTGATGCGAACAGTCCTATCGTGGAGCGGCGGCAAGGACGCCGCGTACGCGCTCGCCGAGATGCGGCGGGCCGACTCCGTAACGGTCAAGGGGTTGCTGACGACGGTCGCGGCTGATACCGGCAGGAGCAGCATGCACGGCGTGCGCCGTGAACTGTACGAGCGGCAGGCCGCAGCACTTGACCTCCCCATCGAGTTCGTCGAACTCCCGACCGAGCCGACGAACGAGGCCTACGAGCGGGTGATGGCGGCGGCTATCGAGAGCTATGCGACCAGAGGCATCGACCGCATCGCCTTCGCCGACCTCCTGCTCGACGACGTGCGGGCCTACCGCGAGGCGCGGCTCTCGGACACCGATCTCGACGGCTACTGGCCGCTCTGGGGTCGGGACACGACGACGCTCGCGGCCGATTTCGTCGAGCGGTTCGCTGCGACCGTCGTCTCCGTCGACGGCGACCTGTTCGACCGCTCGTTTGCCGGCCGGGCGTTCGATGCGGAATTCCTCGCGGACCTTCCCGAGGTAGTGGACCCCTGCGGCGAGAACGGCGAATTCCACACGTTCGTGTGGGATGGTCCGATTTTCGAGGACGGAATGCAAGTACGGACGGGCGAGACGGTCACACGGGCGGTCGGCGACGGCGAGTTTCACTATTGTGAGTTGGTGACCGGCTGACTCCAATCCGAAAATGACGAACGTCGCCGAGGGCCGTGCTGATGACTCGGACCGTCGCGTTCCTTCGAGAGCACAGGCGAGCGGTCTGCGAGTGACGACTCCCGCGAGTGGGTCGTCTTAGCGATAACAATCTCGCACTCCGTACAGCCGGTTACGGTTCGTTACGCGGGCAAATTCGCTCGAATCGAGAACCAAGAACAGGGGGTGCTTCCAGTTTCCGGGCCGAATCGACTACCGGCTTGAAAGCCGCGTGAGAAGACTCTCTACTGCGATGACGCCACCGCCGATGACGACCCAGAGACCGACGACACCGACGAGCAACACCACCCAGTGGGGAACGGGCGTGGGTCGCGCACCGGCGTGAGTCACAACCGACGTGAGATCGAGGATTGCCGGGAGAACGGCGTATATCGGATGCATCAGGTTTCGGCAGTGTCGTCGGTTCCGATTGCTGTTCGGTAGATATACGCCCCCGCACCGATGATGAGGAGGCTCACGACCGCCCAGTGGGGGTTGTACTGCCCGCCCATCGACAGCGGCTGGTGGAGGCCGAGGAGGGCGTGATCGACGACCACATCGTAGAGATCGAAGACACCCAAGCCCACGACTGCCGACCCCGCTATCGGGCGGATGGCCAGGGGCTCCCGTGTTCGGCGCTCGGCCCGCCAGACGACCCCCGCTCCGATGCCCGCGATGACGATCATTCCGATCGAGAACCAGCCATCGGCAAGAATGTTGGTCCGGAGTCCGACAAGGGTGCTCATCGGATAAATGCCTGACAGCAGGTGATGCCACTGGAGGATCAGATGGAGGAGGAGCACATCGATCAGGCCGCTGAACCCGAACCCGAACACACCGGCACCCACGAGTGCCCGGCGGGAGACGTCATCGGTCAGCCTCCGCGACCGGTCCGCGGCGTCGCTCATGCAGTCACCTCGACGGTTATCGCGTGTGGGAGATACGCGTTGTTGCCGTAGCCCTTCTCGTTCCACGGGTACTGGTCGTTTTCGATGCCGCGAAGTCCCTCTTCGGGGTCCGAAATCGTGGCGGGCTGGGTCCGTCCTGCTTCGTCGGTCGTGCGCGAACAGAGGCTGTACTCGCCGGGGTCCGGCTCCCAGACATACCTGAACTTCGTGGGTGCGTAGGGTCCGAGGTCCGGTCCCACAAACTCGGCGTCGTCCCACGACTCGCCGCCGTCGGTCGAGATTTCGACACGCTCGACGCGCTCCTCGCCCGACCACGCGACGCCCGCGAGCTCGACCGTCGAGGCAGGAAGCGTGGCATCGTCCGCGGGTGCGATGATGAGCGATTTCACCAACTGGTCGAAGAGGTAGGCGTTCGACAGTTCGTCGTCCTGTAGCTGGTCGTGGGTACTGAAGACGTCGACCGACTCGTGGCGCGTCGGTTCGTCGTCCTGCTGGGGAACGATGCGATACGAGGACTGCTGGTACTGGGTGTAATCTTGTCCATCCCGGTCGGTCCACTCCTCGCCGTTGACCATCTCGTCCATCACGCGAACCTCCTCGACCCATTTCACGCTGTTGTTGCCGAACCAGCCGGGGACGATCAGCCTCACAGGAAAGCCGTGTTCGGCACTCATCGGCGAGCCGTTCATCTCGTAGGCGAGCAGACAGTCGTCGACGACTTTGGCCATCGGTATCGACCGGCAGAACACGTCTTTGTCGGGCGGTGCCTCGCCGCCCATCGCCGAGAGCCAGCGACCGTCGTCGGTCGCACCATCGTATTCGTCGAGGATTGCACGAACGGGCGTGCCGGTCCAGACGGCGTTGCCGACGGCCCCATCGCCCCACTGGTCGCCCTCGGCGTCCGGGTCGAAGTAGGCTCGACTGTTGCCCGAACACTCCATCATGTGGACGACCGACTCGGTGGGAAAGTCACAGCGGAGTTCGTCCATGCCGATTTCGGCTTCGGCTTCGACCAGGCCGGTGAGCGAAACGGTCCAGTCGTCTTCGTCGATGTCGGGCGTGCGGTGGTGGGTGCGGATGTAGTGTTCTTCACGCGAGGTGATGTGGCTCGCGAGGTTCGCCCGCGAGGCAGTCTGGGCGTTCGCCGGGTCAGAAACCAGCACCTCAAGACCCGGATACCGTTGGGTGAGCGCCTCGCGCCCGCCCGTCTCGTCGTCGGGAGTCATACGACGTGATTTGCCGACAGGCTATTCGTGCGCTCTGCTTGCAGACGACAGGTTAGTTCGCCGTCTTGGACCGAATCGAGGCCCAGTCTGGCGAGTCGGCGAGCGCACCCGACGAACGAAGCGAGTCACCATGTCTCTACGCTTCCCTCGCGAACGTCTTCGAGACAGCCCTCGCAGTCGGGATGGCCCGCTTCGAAGCAGTCGGGTTCGTAGCCGTCGAGGACGACAGTTCGTTTCTGGGCGTAGCGCCGGCAGACGATGCGGGCGTGTTCGTCGTAGGGACCCTCGCTGTCGGCGCGCGTTTGGCCGTCGCCGTAGGCGCGTTTCGATTCGGCGTATCGCCGGCCCGCGGCGCGCGCCGTCGAGTGGAGCAAGCGCGCGATTGGACCGTCGTCGCTCATACTCCTGAATCCGGGAGCACGCTACAAAGGCCCGTCGCCATCGGAGACCACTTTCACTCTGCCCGCGCAACTTTTTATACCGTCGGGCACCAACCTATGGATGTCTCCCATCGAAAACAACGTGGAGACAGGACAACCAATGACGGACGTACAACAGCACGCGGCAGAGATACACGAGCAGTTTTCGGATACACTAGACATCAGCGTCGAGGAGGTCGAAGAGCGCCTCGACACGCTGGTCAACGAGTACAGAGTCCCCGCCGAGGAGGCCCGCCGGAGCGTTACCAGTAGTTACCTCGACGAGGCGGGCATGGACCGCGAGGAACTGGGCGGTGAGAGCGAGGAGCGAACAGTCGAAAGCATCGAGATGGCAGAACAGTGGGTCGACCTCACAGTAGAAGTTCTCCAGCTCTGGGAGCCACGGAGCGACTCCATCGCTCAAGTCGGGTTGCTCGGTGACGAGACGGGCACGATAAAGTTCACCGCGTGGGCAACCTCCGACCTGCCAGAACTCGAAGAGGGGAGCGTCTACCGGCTCGAAAACCTCGTGACCGACGAGTACGAGGGCCGGTTTTCGGTCAAGCTCAATCGGACGACGAGCATCGAGGAAGTCGACGAGGAGATCGACGTTCCCGAATCGGGTGGCACGAGCGAAGAACGCGAGATCGCCGAGATCGACGCACCCGAGGAGTGGATCGACCTCACCGCGAAGGTCACCCAGTTGTGGGAACCACGAAGCGAGTCGGTGGGGCAGGTGGGACTGCTCGGCGACCCCACGGGGACGACGAAGTTCACGAAGTGGGCGAAGTCCGACCTGCCCGAACTCGAAGAAGGGGAAGTCTATCGCCTTTCAAATCTCGTGACCGACGAGTACGAAGGTCAGTTCTCGGTTAAGCTGAATCGAACGACCGGCATCGAACAGGTCGACGAAGAGATCGAAGTCGGCGACGACTCCACGACCGTGGAGGGGGCGTTAGTGGACGTCCAGCGCGGGAGCGGGCTGATCAAGCGCTGTCCCGAGGAGGACTGCACGCGCGTGCTCCAGAACGGCCGGTGTTCGGAACACGGCGAGGTCGAGGGTGAGTTCGACCTCCGCGTGAAGGCGGTCATCGACGACGGCAACGAGGTCCACGAGACCATCTTCGACGAGGAGGCCACCGAAGAACTCGCCGGAGTCACCCTCGACGAAGCCAAGGAGATGGCGATGGACGCGCTCGACACCAGCGTGGTGGCCGACGAGATCAGCGGAAAGATCCTCGGAAGTTACTACCGGGTCAAAGGTCCGACGTTCAGGCGCTACGTGCTCGCGAACGAGTTCGAAAGACTGAGTGAGCCGGCGGATGCCGAGGAGACGCTCATCAGAGCGAGGTCCCTCTAATGAGTGGCGCACCCACCCGCGAGGTCGCTCGGCGTGTCTTCGCCCGCGAGTTCAGCGACGGCAGCGACACGTTCAAGGAGAGCGACGAGGAGCGCGCGCCGGTCTATCTCCTCCTGCCGACGGGCGAGCGCGCCAACCGAATCTTCTTCGTCGGGACGCTGACCGAAACCGAGGACGTGGGGTCCGACAGCGAATACTGGCAGGGCCGGGTCGTCGACCCCACTGGCACCTTCTACGTCTACGCCGGTCAGTACCAACCCGAGGCCGCGAGCGCGCTCCGGGAGATCGAACCCCCGGAGTACGTCGCGGTGGCGGGCAAGCCCCGGACCTACGAGACCGACGACGGCGATACGAACGTCGCCGTCCGGCCGGAGTCGATTACGACTGTGGACGCCGCGACGCGCGACCGCTGGGTGGTCGAGACCGC
Organism: Halococcus sediminicola; assembly: GCF_000755245.1. Classification (NCBI taxonomy): domain Archaea; kingdom Methanobacteriati; phylum Methanobacteriota; class Halobacteria; order Halobacteriales; family Halococcaceae; genus Halococcus; species Halococcus sediminicola. Next base: position 565,880 of record NZ_BBMP01000022.1, read on the forward strand.
CCAGCGCACCATCGAGCGGATTCGAGATTTCGAGGACGAGACGAACGAGTACGCCAGAATGGCCGAGGAGCGCTACGACCTACCGCTCGAAAACTACCGCCGTGAGGCGGTTTCGGCGCTCGAAAGTTTGGAAGAAGAGGACGAGGAGATCGCGGCCGACTGAACGCGCGATTCTCGTTTTTGCGTACTCACCCCCGAATCCGTAGAACTCGCTTACGGGAAGAACTCCACCGTCGCCTCGACGATGGCCGGTCGGTTGCTGTTGAACGAGTGGTTTTCGCCGGGTATCACCGTCATCTCTCCCTGCCCGAGCGCATTGGCGATCTGCTCGCAGACATCGACCGGAACTCCGGCTTCCTCGTCGCCACAGAGTATCCGCACCGGAACCCCGATCCGGCCGAGTTCGTCCTCCGTGATCGTGAGGTTGTCCGGCGGCGTCGGGACTTTCGTTTCCGGTGTGGATTCTGCCTCGTCGGTGATCTCGATGGCTGGTTCCCAGAGCACGACCCGCTCGATCGCTTCCGGAACGTGCGTGAGCGCGAGTCCGCCACCGAAACTCTTGGCAAGTAGATAAAACGTACGACAACCCTCCGAGCGGAGATGGTCAATGGCGGCATTGATCTCGTCGTGGAGTTCGCCGAAGGTCTTCTGTGCCAACTGTTCGTGGTTTTCCCAACTGTCGTAGCGCACAACGTGCTTGCCGTCGCCCGCGAGTTCGTAGCTGATGACGTCGAAGACGTCTCCAAACGGCCCGTGTCCAGCGCCCGGAAGCACGACGACGCCCGTCTCCGTGTCCTCTCCGGGCACGTTCAATCGTCCTTCGTAGGTCTCAGTGCCGACGGTGAAATCGGTTGGTTGGATCCGCACGTCTCTCCCCAACGGTCCCGGCATGAAATAGCTATCGAAAATACGAAAATTCTTTCCACCGTACTGTTCAAGCGCTATATTAATATGTCTTTGGTCGAGCACCTTGGAGAGCGAAAGTGAGAGCCGTCGGGCCGGACTGGTAGTGCCATCGTCTGACGAAGACCTAAGTTCGCGGGGTCACAAGCTCGTTTCGAGATGGGCAACAAGAACAAGACGATCTCGTTCCGGGTCAACGAGGACGCCTTCGAGACCCTCCGGGAAATCGCCGAGGAGCGCGACATCTCGCTTTCCGCTGTGTTTCGCAACTACGTCGAGATGCTGGTTGCCCACGACGGACAGGTGCAGGTGGTGCCGGAACACGAAGTCGACGACAGCACCGAGACGTCGAGTTTCCCGCCGAAGGTCGAGGTGCCCAAAAGCTACGTCCGCGAGCACGAACGGCTCGAACTCGAAGCTGACCATCTCCGTGACCAACTCGACGAGCATCGTCGGTACGTCACTCAGTTGAGCCAGCGCCTCGAAGAGCAAAACGACGGCGAGGACGTGATACAGCTCGAAGAACTCGACGAGGGCGAAGCGAGCGACGAGCCGTTTCGGCTCGGTTAGAGCAAGTCCCGTTTGCGTTCGCTCACCCGCCGCTCCATCTCTCGATTTTTCTCGACACCTGCGAGGTCCTCCATCGCGTCGAGCGTGCGCACCGAGCTATCGAGAAACGAAAGGACGTCGCCCGGATACGCGGTCACGAGGTAGTCGTCGCTCATGATATCGACGATGGCTTCCGGGCCGAGTCCGCCCGCCCGCAGGTCGAGCAGGTAGGCGATGAACTTCCGTTCGGGGTGGCCACAGTAGGGATTCGACTCGCAGTCACAGTCGAGGAAGTCCTCGGCGAAATCGAGCACGCGTTCTTGGGTGGCGTCGTCGAGTTTCGAGAGGCCCTCACCGGAGTAGAGCAGGTCGAGGGTCGCGCCGCTGAACGCGCTTCTCGGGATGCGCGTTTCGAGCTGCGAGCCGATACGGCGGTGGTTCTTGACGTAGATCTTGTCCGTGATGGCCACGCTTGTCGAAGGTTGGTTCGAGAGGGTCAAAAGCCTCGCGGACCGCTCGGCGGGAGTCGTAACGTACTTGATTCGGGCGCGAATAGGAGCGACTACGTGTCCGGGTTGGGGTAATGGTCATCCTTCAGCCTTGTGGAGGCTGAGACGCGGGTTCGATTCTCGCACCCGGACTTCAGAAATAAGTGTCCTCACAAGAGGTTATGGATGTCTTTGAGATTTGAGGTCACGGTAGTGTCGAACAACTCACCAAGGCTAAGTTGTCCCGAAAGGTTGGTCCAAAACCCCTCTGTGATAACCATATCGCAATAAGGGATTGCTACAGATAGCGCCATTATGTCGTTTAGGTCATTTGCTGCGATATTACGCTGTTTCTGGAGATCTCTTAGAGCGGTAAGGTTTGTATGTACGTAAGATGACGGGAAGCGCTTCATATACTTGACTGCATACTCCAGACTTTCTAGTTCCTTCTTAGAGATATCGTGGTTTATCAGTGGAGATATCCCATTTCGTGTTAGCAACAGTTTTCTTATATTGTCATTCAGCTCCGGCCGAATGACGTTTTCGAAATAGTGAGCAACAGACTTCTTCCGATATTCCGTATTGTTCTGAATTTTGCCTTCGTTTTCATCCCGAGTATTCTCTAGTCTATGTGCGAGTTCTTTCTCATGGTCGCGGTCACCCAGACTTTCACGAAGTTCAGCGTCGTTCAAGAGTTCATTAGCCGCTTCTCTACTTGTACTGAAATCAAGAAGTGTTTCCTTCAGTTCGGGATTTAAATCACCAGACTCAGAGACGATGTCATAATTACGTCCACCATACATGAAAGGAAGTCCTTGGCCGATGACTTTTCCGCTCATAGAAAAATCTAGCCCCATCAATCGATGAGCCTCTTTTAGAATCTCTTCGGACTCGACAGTAGTGTATGGTGCAACACAATTCGTCTGGGATATATTTAACATTAAATCAACCATGTCATCCACCCCGCCATCTCTATCCGCAGACGACGCTGTCTCGGTTGCGTGAACTAAACTAAGAGGAAAGACAGCGTTACCGTTTTCAGAATGTTTCTCAACCACTTTTAATTCCTGAGAATATGCCGTTTCCTGCCCATTCTTCTGCCTCAACAACATGATCCACATGTTTTGATCAAGGTATATTACTGAAGACATTAGGAAATCACGAGGTTGTTGCCTCTGAGTGAGTGATGCAAGCACATAGTTGCATCGGGGTGGTGGCTGGATACAGAATATATTTTATTTCTAATATTTTTATTTTAATTGGTATTCGAATTCGATTCGAGTGCCAACAGCGAAGGGCTATCTGTCCGCCCGTCCTCGTTCCCCGATGGACGTCGCGCTACTCACCATCGGCGACGAACTGCTCTCGGGCGACACCGCGAACACGAACGCGACGTGGTTGGCCAGCCGTCTCACCGACCGCGGAGCGACCGTCGCGCGCGTGCTCGTCGTGCCCGACGATCGAGAACTGATCGCCCGCAAAGTCGATGAGTATGCCGACGCGTTCGACGCAGTCATCGTCACCGGCGGACTGGGTGGCACGCCCGACGACCGCACGATGGACGCCGTCGCCGACGCCTTCGACCGCTCGCTCGCGGTCGACGAGCGCGCACGGGAATCTGTCGAAAAGCGCGTCGCGGCCATCCGCGACCGGTATCCCGACATTGACATCGACGTGGCTGCCGAGGCATCGATTCCAGAGGGCAGTCAGGTACTGCTGAACGACCCCGGTCTCGCGCCCGGCTGTGTGGTCGAGAACGTCTACGTCCTGCCCGGGATTCCCGAGGAGATGGAGGCGATGTTCGAGAGCGTCGTGGAGGCGTTCGGGGGCGATATGCGCTCGCGGGTTTTCTACACTAACACCCCGGAAGCGGACCTGATTCCCGACCTCGTGGCGACCGAGGAGCGTTTCGACGTCACGGTAGGCTGTTATCCCGACCGCGAGGCACGACACAACCGCCTCAAACTCGTCGGCGAGGACAGTGCCGAACTCGACGCGGCCGCCGAGTGGCTCCGCGAGCGCGTCGAGACGGTGCCAGCGCCCGAGAGCTAGAGCGACTCGTCGGGCGAGCGTGGCGCGTCGGGGGCCGTCGAGGGTGCACTCGACTGGAGGATCGTCAGCGCGGTCATCAGGTCCGTCCGGGAGACGAGACCGACGAACTCCCCACGGAGGTCCAGCACCGGGAGCCGGCCGACGCCGTTCGACTGCATCGTCGAGAGCGCGGTCATCGCGTCGCTGTCTTCGGGAATCGTGTAGAGGTCACGACTCATCACCTCGCCGACGCGGTAGGCGTCGCGTTCGACCTCGCGCACGGTTTGCGCATCGGAGAGCGTGACCATCCCCACGAGGTCGCCGTCCTCCATAACGGGATAGCCCGTGTGGCGCTCGGTAAGCATCCGGTCGACGAGGTCGGCGACGCTCGTCTCGGGCGTGACGGCATCGATGTCTTCAGCAGGTGTCATGACCCGTTCGACGAGCACACCTTGGAGAGCGGCCTTCGTGACGGCCTGCTGGGCCTCGCCAGCGGCGCTGATGTAGATGAAGAAGGCGATGGCGATGAAGAAGACGTCGCCGCCGAACAGGCCCGCGAGTCCGAGTAAGAAGGCGAACCCCTTGCCGACCTCGGCAGCGATCTGGGTCGCGCGGGCGTGGGTGCGATTGCGCGCCAGCAGCGCGCGCAGCACGCGCCCGCCGTCCATCGGGAATCCCGGAAGGAGATTGAAGGCCGCGAGCGCGATGTTCAACAGTGCGAGATAGGCGACCACGAAGCGCACGCCCGGCAGGCTTGCGGGCACGACGAGGAAGGCACCGAAGGAGATGATGCCGAGGGCGACACTCACCACCGGTCCGGCGACGGCGACGGCGAACTCCTGCCGCCAGTCTTCGGGCATCTCGGCCATCTGAGCGATGCCGCCGAGGAACCAGAGCGTGATGGCGTCGATGTCGTAGCCGAACCGCATCGCTACCGCCGAGTGGCCGAGTTCGTGAAGGACGACGCCCGCAAACAGTCCGAGCGCGGCGGCGATACCGAGAAAGTAGGGCATCGTGCCAGTCGACAGCGCCGCACCCGGAAGCGCCGTCCCGAACGTGCCGTTCATCAGCGCCACGAGCTGGCCGACCTGCGAGGCGATCAGCCACGCGAGCAGCGGGAGCACGAGCAGAAAGGAGAGACCGAGCTTGATGGGGATGCCCGCAATACTGCCGACGCGAAAGCTAGGCATACCTCGGGTAGGGCTGGCAGTCCCTTAAGCCCATCCCAGTCGCTGGCTTTTAGCCATTGGTACACGTGGAGAACGCATGAGTGACCACGAGGGCGCGCTGTTGCGCCGTGGGGACGACATCGAGTACGAAGCGGTCGATGCGGCCGACGGTCTCGAAAAGGGTGTTCTCATCGACGAAGTCCGCGGCGCGCCGAACTTCGCCATCCGGCGATTCACGCTCGCGGCCGGTGGCGACGTCCCGAAACACACCAACGAGGTCGAACACGAACAGTACGTGCTGAGTGGTGAGTACACCGTCGGTATCGACGACGAGGAACACACCGTGAGCGCCGGCGATTCGTTGTTGATTCCGGCCGGCGTCGTCCACTGGTATCGCAACGAGGGCGACGAGGAGGGTGCGTTCATCTGTGCGGTGCCGAACGGTGACGACGCCATCGAACTCGAAGAGTAGTGCGAGCGACTGAAATAGCCGGCTCGCCTCGTTACCGATAGTGTCACAGCAGGTCGCAGTCGAGACGTTGTTCGTCCACGGCATCGGCGACGGCTATCTCGTCGCCGTCACGAACGACGACGAGCGGACGCTCTCGGCACGGCTCGAACTCGGGACGACCGACGCCGGCCCGCGACCCGCGAAGTTCGCGCGCCGGCACGATTCGGGCGAGGAGCCGCTTCGCCCCGACCGATTTGTCGAACTCGCCCGCCGCGCCGTCCGGATTCGAATTTCCGAGCAGACGGGCCGCACACAGCGCGAGGAACTCCACGAGATGCTCGACGGCTACCAACTCGACGCCAAGACGGTACGGACCTGCCGGTACTGTGCGGGCGTCGGGCGCTACTCGCCGATCACGAGCGAGACGGCCATCGAGGCCGACGGTGAACAGATCTGTCCGGACTGCGCGCGCCGCGAACTCGACGCCGAACTCGCCCACCACGACGTCTCCAGCACCGCGGCCGAGCGGCTCCAGGAACTACTGCTCGACGTGCAGGATCTCGAACGGGTGAAGAACTTGCTCTCGGGCCAGCTCGACCCCGACCTCACGAAGTTCGACGAGATGAGCGCCACGACCGAGGCTGTCGATCCGGTCCCGGTCGACTCGCTCGGTCTCCATTCCGGCATGCAGAGCCTGCTTGACGATCGCTTCGAGACGCTTCTCCCCGTGCAGAGCCTAGCCGTTCAGAACGGCGCGCTCGACGGCGATGACCAACTGGTCGTGAGCGCGACCGCCACCGGCAAGACGCTGATCGGCGAGATGGCGGGTCTCGACAGACTCCTCAACGGCGAGGGGAAGATGCTCTTTCTCGTTCCGTTGGTGGCGCTCGCAAACCAGAAGTACGAGGACTTCGCCGACGAGTACGGCCATCTCGCGGACGTCACGATTCGAGTCGGTGCGAGCCGCGTCCGTGGGGACGGCGAACGGTTCGACCCCGACGCCGACATCGTGGTCGGCACCTACGAGGGCATCGACCACGCGCTCCGGGTCGGCCAGGATCTGGGCGACATCGGCACAGTCGTGATCGACGAGGTCCACACCTTGGAGGACGACGACCGCGGCCACCGCCTCGACGGTCTCATCGCCCGGCTGAAGGGCTACTGTGAGAATCGCAACGGCGGGAGTGCAGGCGGCAACGGAGCCGCCGCAGGAACCCAGTGGCTCTACCTCTCGGCAACGGTGGGTAACCCGAACTGGCTGGCACGGAAACTCCGGGCGAACCTCGTCGAGTTCGAGGAACGGCCCGTGCCGATCGAGCGCCACGTCACCTTCGCCGACGGCCAGGAGAAAGCGCGCGTGGCGAACAAGCTAGTGAGGCGGGAGTTCGACCGCAAATCCTCGAAGGGATTTCGGGGGCAGACCATCGTCTTCACCAACTCCCGGCGGCGGTGTCACGAACTCAGCCGAAAACTGGAGTACGACGCCGCGGCCTACCACGCCGGGTTGGACTACTCGCGCCGGAAGACCGTCGAGCGCCAGTTCGCCAACCAGGACCTCGCCGCAGTGGTGACGACCGCTGCACTCGCCGCCGGCGTGGACTTCCCGGCCTCGCAGGTGATCTTCGACTCGCTGGCGATGGGCATCGAGTGGCTCACCGTCCAGGAGTTCCACCAGATGCTTGGGCGGGCCGGACGACCCGATTACCACGACCGCGGCGTCGTCTACGTCCTCGTCGAACCCGACGGGAGCTACCACTCGAGCATGCCCGGTTCGGAGGACGAGACGGCCTTCCGACTCCTCAAGGGCGAGATGGAACCCGTGGCGATGCGCTACGACGAAACCAGTGCTGTGGAGGAAGTGCTGGCGAACGTCACTGTGGCGGGCGCGGGTGCGAAGGCGCTGACCGAGCGGATGGTCGGCGACGTCCCGATGAAACACGCAGTGGGGAAACTCCTCGAGTACGAGTTCATCGACGGTCTCTCGCCCACTCCGCTCGGCCGGGCGGTGACGCGACACTTTCTGGAACCTGGTGCGGCGTTCACGATGCTCGACGGGATTCGCAAGGGAAGCGACCCCTACGACACGGTGGCCGACATCGAGATGCGTGACGAGGAGAGCTAGACGAGCGGGGCGATGAACTCGGGCGTGAACGCGACGCCGAACACCGACAGGAGCACCACCAGTATTGCGCCCGGCAGGCCGCCGATGGCGACGACCGCGAGCGTGAGCCAGTTGATCTCGACGCCGATGCCGAACCAGCTAGCGGCGAGGAAGACCAGCAGGCCGATGACCGCGTTGACGATGAGCGGGCGGACCGCCTGCAGGATGCGCGCGGCCCCGAGGAGCAAGACGAGCGCGACCGCGAGAACCGCGAGTTCGAGTCCCGTGACCATGCGCGACTCCTCGCACGAGTGGGGTATAGGCCTTCCGTACTCCGTTCGTGGACGCGGGTTCGATGACAACCGCTCTCCGATGGGGAAACGCAAGGGTTTATTCGCCAGGACGTAGTACTCACTCGTGCGGGACCGTGGGTTAGCCTGGTATACTTCGAGCCTTGGGTGCTCGTGACCGCGGTTCAAATCCGCGCGGTCCCACTTTCACGCCGAACCGAACGACGAGCGGACGCGCCACCCGGCTTCACTTTCACCGCACACGTTGCGAAGGTTCTTAGCCGAAAGCGCACTACCCATCGCCAATGGCTCGTGCGGAGAACGCCGAACTGATCGACGACTTCGAGGAGTTCTACCGCAACTACTACCGCAACGACATCGGCGACCTCGCCCAGAAATACCCCAACGAGCGGCGCTCGCTGTTCATCGACTGGGGCGACCTCTACCGGTTCGACTCGGACCTCGCCGACGATTATCGCTCTCAACCTGACCAGTTACAGGAATACGCCGAGGAAGCACTCAGACTCTACGACCTCCCCGTGGACGTTGGTCTCGGGCGCGCACACGTCCGTATCCGTGGCCTCGACGAGGCGACCGAGATCCGCGAGATCCGGGCGCGCCATCGTGGGCAGTTGCTCGCCGTACAGGGCATCGTGCGCAAAGCCACGGACGTCCGCCCGAAGATCACCGAGGCGGCCTTCGAGTGCCAGCGCTGTGGCACACTTACCAGAATACCACAGACCGGCGGCGACTTCCAGGAGCCACACGAGTGCCAGGGCTGTGAACGGCAGGGACCGTTCAACATCAACTTCGACCAGTCGGAGTTCGTCGATGCCCAGAAGCTCAGGGTTCAGGAGAGTCCCGAGGGACTGCGCGGCGGCGAAACCCCCCAAAACATCGACGTGCATATCGAAGACGACATCACGGGCGACGTGACGGCGGGCGACCACGTCCGCGTCACCGGAATCTTGCATCTCGACCAGCAGGAGACGGGGCGAGATGCCTCGCCGATGTTCGACCTGTTCATGGACGGTGTGACAGTCGAAATCGAGGACGAGCAGTTCGAGGACATGGACATCTCGGAGGCCGACAAGCGCGCCATCGTCGAACTCTCGACGGAAGAGGACATCTACGAGCAGATGGTCGGCTCCATCGCACCCTCGATTTACGGCTACGAAGAGGCGAAGCTCGCCATGATTCTCCAGCTCTTTTCGGGCGTCGCCAAACACCTTCCGGACGGTTCGCGCATCCGGGGTGACCTCCACATGCTGCTCATCGGCGACCCCGGTACCGGGAAGTCCGTCATGCTCCAGTACATCAGAAACATCGCGCCACGGTCGGTTTACACCTCAGGGAAAGGCTCGTCGAGTGCGGGGCTGACGGCGGCCGCAGTACGCGACGACTTCGGCGACGGCCAGCAGTGGACGCTCGAAGCCGGTGCGCTCGTGCTCGCCGACCAGGGCATCGCGGCGGTCGACGAGTTGGACAAGATGCGGCCCGAAGACCGCTCGGCGATGCACGAGGCGCTCGAACAGCAGACCATCTCGGTCTCGAAGGCCGGTATCAACGCCACACTCAAATCCAGATGCTCGCTGCTCGGCGCGGCCAACCCCAAATATGGACGATTCGACCAATACGAGTCTATCGGCGAACAGATCGACCTCGAACCCGCACTCATCTCGCGGTTCGACCTCATCTTCACGGTGACCGACGACCCAGACCCCGAGCGCGACAAGGACCTCGCCGAGCACATCCTGCGGACGAATTATGCAGGTGAACTCCATACGCAACGAACTGAACAGACCGCCGCGAACGTCAGCCAGTCGGAAGTCGACGCCGTCACCGACACGGTGGCCCCGGCCATCGAGCCCGATTTGCTCAGGAAGTACATCGCCTACGCCCAGCGCAACTGTTTCCCGACGATGACCGAGGAGGCCAAGGAGGCCATCAGTGACTTCTACGTCGACCTCCGAGCGGAAGGCTCCGACGACGACGCGCCCGTGCCGGTGACCGCGAGAAAACTCGAAGCGCTCGTCAGGTTGGGCGAGGCTTCGGCGCGGGTTCGGCTTGCCGATACTGTCGAACTGGAGGACGCCGAGCGCGTCATCGAGATCGTTCGCTCGTGCCTCAAGGACATCGGCGTCGATCCCGAAACCGGCGAGTTCGACGCCGACATCGTCGAAACCGGCACCTCGAAAACACAGCGCGACAGGATCAAGAACGTCAAGGCGCTCATCGCAGACATCGAGAGCGAGTACGATTCGGGTGCGCCGGTCGAGGAGGTGCTCGACCGCGCCGAGGAGACGGGCATGGAGCGCTCGAAGGCCGAACACGAAATCGAGAAACTCAGGCGACAGGGCGAGGTCTACGAGCCACAGACCGACCACCTGCGGACGACCTAACTGGACTCTCCACAACCTACTCCTGCAGATCGTAGTACGTCGCGCGCAGCGTCACCGGCGTCACGCCGGCAGCGTCGGCGGCGGCCTGCTGGGTCAGCGAGTGCTCGCGTTCGGACGCGGCGGTGTAGAGACAGGCCGCGGCGACACCGCTCGGGTTGCGACCGCTGGTCAGTCCGTTCTCGTGACACCGTTCGACGAGGGTGCGCGCTCGGGTCTCGATGTCAGACGGGAGACCGAGTCGACTCGCGAAGCGAGCGAGATACTCCGCGGGATCGATGGGTCCCGTCGGGAGGCCCAGCTCACGATTGAGGGCATCGTAGGCGGCGGTGAGTTCGTCGCGGGTGGCCTTTGCGACCGCGCTGATTTCGGCGAGCGTGCGCGAGACGGCGTCGGTGCGACAGACCGCATAGACGGCCGCGGCGGCGAATCCTTCGAGCGACCGTCCGCGCAGGAGATCCGAGTCCTGTGCCGACTCGAACAGCACGCAGGCGCGGTCGCGGATCGACTCCGAGAGGCCGAGCGCGCCGACCAGCCGTCGCACTTCGGTGAAGGCGTAGACGCGATTGCGCTCGGCGCGCGAGGAGATCCTGGCGCGATTGTGCTGGCGGCGAAGCCGGGCGAACAGCCGGCGTTTCCGCCCGGTGAGACGTGTCGAACGCCCGATCTCCGTCGAGAGGCCGCGGTCGTGGCGCGAGCGGGTCAGCGGTGCGCCCGTTCGTTTTCTGTTCGGACCGTCGTCGAACGAGCGCCACTCGGGGCCCGGATCGACGCGGTCCTCGGCGACGACGAGTCCACAGCCAGCACAGAACGTCTCCGCGCCGGCATCGTCCAGCCGCCCACTACATTCCGGGCAGGTCCGCTGCGAATCCATCGTACTGACGATGAAATGCGTGTTATTTAAATTTTTTCCGTAGAGCGAAATTATTAACGAACAGTTGCGATAATTCCATAAATATTCACTCGATGTATGGTGACGAAACGGGTGTGGTGATTCGCGGTCGGAACGTTACCGGGCGTCGCGGACGTCCTCGGCGATGGCGTCGAGATCGTCCTCGGTGAGGTCGGGTCGGTCGCCGGCGACGGCGTGGATCGGCGCGCCGCCGTCGTCGTCGAACCGGGGGATGATGTGCCCGTGGAGGTGGGGCACTTCTTGGCCGGCGGCCGGGCCGTCGTTGAACGCCACGTTCGCCCCGTCGGCGTCGGCGGCCGCCTCGACGGCGGGCGTCAGCCGGTGGAGCGCGGCGAACACCTCGCGGGCGAGTTCTTCGGAGAGGTCGTCGAGCCGTTCGTGATGGTCGTTCGGGACCACAAGGGTATGGCCGGGCGCGAGCGGGTTCGCGTCGAGGAAGGCGGTCACGTCGTCGTTCTCGAAGACGATGCGGCCGGGGATCTCGCCGGCGACGATTCCACAGAACGGGCAGTCGTCGTTGTTCGACATAGCCGGCACCTCGCGCGGGCGAGCCAAGAAGGTTTGGCGTCACTCGACCCCGGCGAGCGTCTCGGCGATGGCGTCGAGATAGCCCTCGTGGGTGTAGTCGAGCCGTGAGAGCCAGACCGCCTGATAGGAGGGATGCAGCACCGGCACGAGCGTCGTTTCGAGACTTTCGAGCGCGACCGGTTCGAGGATCGAGTCCAGGAAGCCGTCGATGCTCTTTCCCTCGGTGGCGAGCAGGCTCGTCGTGGCGTGTTTGCCGGTCGCGACGACGGCGCGCGGCTCGATCTCCTCGATCTCGGTTTCGAGATACGGCCGGCAGTTCGTCCGCTCTTCGCTCGTGGGTTCGCGGTTCGATCCGTCCTCGCCCTCTGGAAAGCACTTGACGGCGTTCGTGTAGTATAGGTCGTCGTTGTCGAAGCCGAGGTCGGCAAAGAGATCTCGAATCTTGCGCCCGGAGTGACGTGCGGTGTAGGCCATGCCGGTCCAGTTGCCGCCCTTCCAGCGGTCGGCCTCGGGCGTGCCGGCACCGGGCGCTTCGCCGACGACCACGAGTTCCGCATCGAGCGAGCCGTTGCCCCACGAGATGCACTCACGGGCGTCGGCGAGCGCCGGGCACCGCCCACAGCCGGGCGCGAGGACGTTTTTCGAGTCGGGGTCGGGATAGTCGGGCATGGCGAGTGTGGGGCCGAGCGGTTTGAGTCCGTTCCGGTCCGCGGACTCGCTCCGCTTGGGTCCGACAGATCGGTCTGCACAACCGAGGCTCCTTTAGTCCCCGCACGGGTAGGCGAGCCATGAGCAGGTTCGAGCCGGTCGCGGATCGCTACGACCCCGATGCGGTCGAGGGCCGCGTCTTCGAGCAGTGGGACGAGACCGACGCCTACCGCAAGACGAAGGAACACCGCGCCGACGGCGAGGACTTCTTTTTCGTCGACGGCCCGCCCTACACGTCGGGTGCAGCCCACATGGGCACGACGTGGAACAAGACCCTCAAGGACGCCTATATCCGGTATCACCGAATGCAGGGCTACGACGTTACTGATAGACCTGGCTACGACATGCACGGGCTGCCCATCGAAACCCGCGTCGAGGAGCGACTGGACTTCGAGAACAAGAAGGACATCGAGGCGTTCGGCATGGAGCCGTTCATCGAGGAGTGCAAGCAGTACGCCGACGAACAGCTCGAAGGGCTCCAGTCGGATTTCAAGTCCTTCGGCGTCTGGATGGACTGGGAGAATCCCTACAAAACCGTGAGCCCCGAATACATGGAGGCGGCGTGGTGGGGGTTCGCGGAGGCCGCCGACCGTGGCCTCGTCGAGCAGGGCAAGCGCTCGATCACCCAGTGTCCCCGGTGTGAGACGGCCATCGCCAAGAACGAGGTCGAGTACCACGAGATCGAGGACCCCTCGATCTACGTCGAGTTCCCGCTCCGCGAGCGCGAGGGGAACCTTGTCATCTGGACGACAACGCCGTGGACCGTTCCGGCCAACGAGTTCGTCGCGATCGACGAGGACGTCGAATATCGGAAGATCAGTGCAGAAAAAGACGGCAAGGAGGAGGTGCTCTATCTCGCCGCCGATGTCGTCGAGGAGGTACTGAAGAAGGGCCGTTACGACGACTACGAGGTTCTCGACGAGTTCGATGGTGAGGAACTGCTCGGCTGGGAGTACGAGCATCCGTTGGCCGAGGAAGTACCAGATCGTCCCGACGGTGAGGGCGTCGGCGAAGTCTACCACGCCGATTATGTCGAGGTCGATAGAACTGGTCTGGTCCACTCCGCCCCGGGCCACGGTCAGGAGGACTTCGAGCGCGGCTCGGAACTCGACCTGCCAGTGTTCTGCCCCGTCGGCGGCGACGGCGTCTATCTCGACGAGGCAGGGACATACGCCGGCGAATTCGTCCGCGACGCGAACGAGGGGATCATCGCCGACCTCGACGAGCGTGGACTGCTGCTCGCCGAGGAGACCTACGCCCACGACTACGGGCAGTGCTGGCGCTGTGACACGGACATCGTCTTCCTCGCCACCGACCAGTGGTTCATCACCGTCACGGACGTCAAAGAGGAGATGCTCGACAACATCGAGGACTCCGAGTGGCATCCCCAGGAGGCGCGCGACAACCGGTTCCGGGACTTCATCGAGGGTTCGCCCGACTGGAACGTCTCTCGACAGCGCTATTGGGGCATACCAGTCCCCATCTGGACGCCCGAGGACTGGTCCGGCGAGATGAGTGAGGTAGTCGTGATCGGCACGCGCGAGGAGTTGGCCGAACGTGCCGACCAAACCGTCGACCCCGACGAGGTCGATCTCCACCGCCCGACCGTCGACGATCTCACGATCACCGAGGGCGGGACGACCTACACGCGCGTGCCGGACGTCTTCGACGTGTGGCTCGATTCGTCCGTCGCCTCGTGGGGCACGCTTGACTATCCCCAGGAAGAAGGAGACTTCGAGGAGTTGTGGCCAGCAGACCTCATCATGGAGGCACACGACCAGACCCGGGGCTGGTTCTGGTCCCAATTAGGAATGGGCACGGCGGCGCTCGGACAAATCCCCTACAAGGAGGTGTTGATGCACGGCTACGCCAACATGCCCGACGGCCGAGGGATGTCGAAGTCGAAGGACATCACCGTCGAGCCCCAGGAAGTCATCGACGAGTACGGCGCGGATCCGATGCGGCTGTTCCTCCTGTCGGTGACGCCCCAGGGTGACGACATGCGCTTTTCGTGGGACGAGACCGAGACGATGCAGCGCAACCTCAACATCCTCTGGAACGTCTTCCGCTTTCCCCTTCCCTACATGCGCCTCGACGGGTTCGATCCCGCCGAGGTCACTCTCGACGACGTAACTCTCGAACGGGAGGACGAGTGGGTGCTCTCACGGCTGCAAACCGTCGAGCAGGAGATGACCGACGAGTGGGACGAGTTCCGCCAGGATCGCGCGCTCCACGCCCTGCTCGATTTCGTCGTCGAAGACGTCTCTCGGTTTTACGTCCAAAGCGTGCGCGAGCGGATGTGGGAGGAGGCCGACAGCCCCTCGAAGCGCGCGGCGTACGCGACCTTCTACCGCGTGCTGCGGGAGGTCGTCGCGCTGCTCGCTCCGTACGCACCCTTTGCTGCCGAGGAGATCTATGGGACGCTCACTGGAGATAGCGAGTTCGACACGGTCCACATGTGCGACTGGCCCGAGCCCGACGAAGGGCTCCGCAACGAACGGCTCGAACGCGAGGTCCGGGTCGCCCGCGGCGTCGAAGAGGCCGGTTCGGCCGCCCGCCAGCAGGCAGAACGCAAACTCCGCTGGCCGGTCACGCGCGTCGTCGTCGACGCCGAGAGCGAGGCGGTCGCCGACGCAGTGCAGTCCCAATCGGCGATCGTCGCCGACCGGCTCAATGCCAGAACTGTGGAGCTGATCGACCCCGACGAGCGATGGGACGAACTACGTTACAGTGCCAGCGCGGACATGAGCGTGCTCGGGCCCGCCTTCGGCGATAAGTCGGGCGAGGTGATGACCGCGCTCAACGAGGCACGGGTCGACGAGCCGACGCTGGACGCGCTCGAAACCACCGTTTCGGCTGCGCTCGACGAGTCGGTGGAACTCACGAACGAGATGGTCGATATCGTCACCGAGACGCCCGAGGGGGTTGCCGCCGACACGTTCGCCGCCGAGGGCGGCGGCACGGTCTACGTCGACACGACGCTCACCGAGGACGTCGAAAGCGAGGGCTACGCGCGCGACGTCGTCCGGCGGATCCAGGAGATGCGAAAGGAGCTGGACCTCGACCTGGAGGCCGAGATCAGAGTCGAACTCGACATCGCCGACGAGCGCGTTGCGAGGTTCGTTCGCGAGCACGAGAGCCTCATCGCCGAGGAGGTCAGGGCCGCGTCGTTCGGCGACGTCGCGGACGGCCACCGCCGCGAGTGGTCGGTCGAGGATACGACCGTGGAGATCGCCATCGTGCCGGTCGCCGAGGCGCGCGCGGACTAATCGAGCGCGGCGGCGATGGCGGGCGCGACGCTGACGGCGCTCTCGGCGCGCTCGATGGTGTCGGTTCCGTAGACCGCTTCGACGCCGGCACGGGCGAGACGAATCCGGGCCGTGCCCGCGAGCACCGGATGGACGCAGGTGGCGAACACCCGGGCGGCGTCGTCGCTGAGATGTGAGACGGCCCCGGCCATCGTCGCACCGGTGGCGATGATGTCGTCGACGAGCACGACATCCCGGCCGGTGACGTCGGCTTCGTGCGGCCGGAGTTCGACATCGCTGGCGCTGTGGCGAGTCTTCTCGAAGTGGTCCGTTTCGCCCGTGCCGTAGGCGTCTCTCACGGTGTCCGCGAGGTCGATGGCACCCGCGTCGGGGGCGATGAACACGGGATCGTCGAGGTCCGGCAGAGGGTCGGCGAGTCGTCCGGCCGTGTCCACAGTCGAACAGGGAACGTCGAAGAACTCGCTGACGGATTTCTCGTGGGGATTCACGGTAATCACGCGGTCGGTGCCGGTGCTCAGCGCGCGGGCGACGGCGCGGACGGAGACGGGTTGGCCCGCCGCGAAGGCTCTGTCCTGTCTGGCGTAGCCCAGATATGGGACGACGGTAGTGACCTCGCGCGCGCCGGCCTCGCGGACGGCGTCTTGGAGTTGGAGTGCCTCGATGTGGGCGTCGCTCGTGGGCGTCGCGCAGACGACGATTGCGCGCTCGGCGTCGAAACCGGGTACCGAGACCTGCAACTCGCCGTCGGGAAAGCGCTCGTATTCGGTGGCCGCGAGCGGTTCGTCGAGCGCCGCCGCGAGCGCGCTTGCGAGCGATTGGGAGACCGAGGCGCTGACGATCATGTATGCTCCTGTGACGGCCAGTTAAACGGGTTTTCGGTCCATCGCCACGAGCGCGTGTGGCTCGCCGATGCCGAGCGGGTGGTCGCGCCAGCCGTCGTCGATCCCGATTAGTAGTGTGCCATCCGCCGCGACGGCATAGACCAGTTCCGCGTACGCGACGGCAGCGACCGATCTTTCGATCTCGATGGGTTGCCACTCGTCGTCGTGGGCGTAGAATTCACTCGGGGTCGCGGCGTGCGCTCGCTCGCCGTCGGCGCTCACCATCCTGAAGTCGCCGTCGAGGTCGTCCATCCAGCCGTTGCCGAGGCGATAGAGTCCCGTGGCGGTCGCGGCCCGTGGAACGTCCCCGACGGCGACGTCCCGGACCGCGTCGAGACCGGCGTGGGTGAGACCGTCGTCCGTGAGTCGATGGATCCCGCCATCGGTGGCGAGCAGGTCGCCGTCGATCGCGTTGATCGTTTCGAGGGTGCTCACGTCGTGCCATTCGTCGTCGATTCGGCGCGCGACCCGTCCGTCGGGAGCGGCGGCGACGAGTTCGTCGTCGAAGCCGACCGCCGTCGCCGGGCCGAACCCCGACTCTTCGAGTGCTTCGCCGACCAGCACGTCCTCGTCGGTGGCGACGGCCAGTTTCCCGTCGACGGCGAGGTCGCGGGCCGGGCGGCGGTCGCGGAGTTCGATCTCGCCCACGCGCTCGCCGGCGACCGCGACGCGGGTGAGACCAACGTCGCTGGCGACGAACAGCGCTGTCGGCTCGGTGTTCGCGCCGTGGACGCGCTTTTCGTCGATGCTGCTCATGAACAAACGGGGACGCCGAGCGGCGAAAGCGTTCCGGCGCGGCCGCTGGCGGTTGCGGTCGCGGAGCGGTGGCGATCGTCGTGGTGTGGTTTGTGGTCCCTGGTGGATGAAGGGCGAGGCACGCGAGCGACCGCAGGGAGCGAGTAGCGAACGGAGTGAGTGCGTGCCGAGGGCTTCGGCAGTGCGGTGCTGTGCGGTTTGCGGTTGCGGAGAGTTGGTCTCCGTGCGAACGCAGTGAGCGCGGTTCACCGCTCGCGCGGTTTGCGAGCGGGAGTTTTTAGTCCAGGTTTTTGGACGGGGTTCGAGCGCGAGCGAAGCGAGCGCGAGGACCCCGTCGAAAAAAGTGGGGTTCGGAAACGATTTGTGAGTTGGGGTCACAGCGTCACGCGAATGGAACTGTTCGGGTCGAGCGGGGTTCGGGGAGTCGCAAACCGGGAGGTGACGCCGGCGTTCTGTCTCCGGATGGGGTTGACGGTCGGCACGGTCGTCGATGGACGGGTCGCCGTTGGCCGGGATACGCGCGCGACCGGGGCGATGCTCGCCGACGCGACGGCGAGCGGTCTCGCGAGCGCCGGCCGCGACGTCGATCGGCTGGGCGTATTGCCGACGCCGGCGCTCCAAGCCTACGCCGAGCGCGAGGGCGTCCCGGGGGTGATGATAACCGCCTCGCACAATCCGCCACAGTACAACGGCATCAAACTCGTCGGTTCCGATGGCATCGAGTTCAGCATCGAGCGCTTGGAGCGCGTCGAAGGGATGTTCGACGGGGAATCCTTCGAACGCGCTCGATGGGACGAGACCGGAACTTCCCGGCGGGTGACGAGTGCGCGCCGCGAGTACATCGCGGAGGTCGTCGGGGCCGTCGACCGCGAGCGCATCGGGGATGCGGGTCTCACCGTGGCGCTCGACCCCGGCCACGGCGCGGGCGCGCTGACGAGTCCGGATCTCTTCCGGGAGTTGGGCTGTGAAGTCCACACCGTCAACGCCCAACGCGACGGAACGTTCCCGGGCCGTGACCCGGAGCCGATCCCCGAGAACCTCGCCGCCCTCGGCCGACTGGTGCGGGCGACCGACGCCGACGTCGGTATCGCCCACGACGGCGACGCCGACCGGGCCATCTTCTTCGACGAACGTGGCGAGTACATCGAGGGCGATGCGACGCTCGCGGCGCTCGCGGCCGCGACGCTCGATGCGGGCGACAGGACCGTGTCGGCGGTGACGGTCTCCCAGCGACTCGTCGACGTTGCCGAGCGGGCGGGCGCGGCCCTCGAACTCACGCCGGTCGGGAGCACGCGTATCATCTCGCGGGTGCGCGACCTCCAGAACGAGGACGTTTCGGTGCCCATCGCCGGCGAGGGCAACGGCGGCGTGCTCTTTCCCGGATACCGACTCGCCCGCGACGGCGCGTACACCGCCGCCCGATTCCTCGAACTCCTCACGGAACGACCGGCGAGCGACGTCATCGAGGACGTCGGCGGCTATCACAACGTCCGGACGACTGTCGGCTACGAGGGCGACGGCGAGCGCGAGGCGCTGCTCGCGGCCGCCGCAGCGTACGCCGACGAGAGCGACGGCGAGTTGAACGATATCGACGGATTCCGCCTCGACGTCGGCGACGGCTGGCTACTCGTCCGCGAGAGCGGGACCGAACCGCTCGTGCGCGTCTACACCGAGGCACGCACCGAAGCGCGCGCCCACGAACTCGCCGACGGTATCCGTGACCGACTCGACCGCGCGCTCGACGCCTGATTCAGGGACCCGGATGGGCCGACAGCGCCTCCGTGAGCCGTTCGTGCTCGCGCTTGGCACTTTCGAGGTCCGCTTCGACCGCTCCATTCTTGATGCGCTCGCGGTCGCGTTCGGTGAGTTCCTCGCGCGCCGTTGCGACGCGTCGCAGGCGCTCGTAGCGCTCGTTGCGGGCGAACTCACGGAGATCGTGGAGCCGACTCACCACCTCGTCGGGGGCGAACCGACCGACGACCGCGACGAGTTCGCGCAGCAGGAACCGACACTCCCGAGCGGGTGGCGGTGGCCAGTCGATCTCGAGCGCCGTCGCGTCGAGTCCATCGAGATAGCTTCGGTGGATGGCGACGTTCTTCCGCAGTCGTTCGGGGTCGTCGACGTAGTGGCCGAGTTTCGACGGCGAGTAGTCGGCGTAGTCGAGCAGTTGGGTGAGCGATTCGGTGCCCACGGGACTGGTCTCGACGTACTCGCGGAGGTCGTCTGGTGGCGGGCGAAACGGCACGAGCGGGTACTGTTCGGTGCGCTCGACGAACGCCAAGACCTCGCGCGCGCTCGCCTCCCCACGAAAGCGGCGAAACGCCGCTTCGATCCGGTCGTTGTAACCCTCGACCGTCTCCCGGAGGTCGCCGACCGGCGCGTCGAGATCGACGTCGGCGAGTGCGCCGAGGCGCTCCAGATCGGCGATGTCGTCCGCGAGGTCATTCTGACGGCCGAGGACGCGCCGGCGGGCTTCCCGATAGCGCTCGCGACGGGTTTCGCGTTCGTCGAGCAGTTCGACGCGCTCCCCGACCGGGGCGAGCGCCTCGCGGGCGGCCGCGAAGTCGCTCGACGAAAGGCGGCGCTTGTCGAAACGGTCGTTCGCGTCCCCGAACGCCTCACGCCGGGGCAGGTCGCCGTCGAGACCCTCGACGAGCGCGTCGAAGGACTCCTGAAACTCGATGAACCCCTCGAAATCGCCCGTGCCGGTGGCGCGGTCTTCGTACCTGTCGAGCAGCGTCGTCGCGCGGTCGTGGGCGTCGGCGAGCGCTTCGAGGTCGTCCTCGCCGTGGTCGGCGATCTCGGCTTCGAGCGCTTCGTACTCCTCGTGTGCCGCGGCCAGTTCGGTCGCGAGGTCCTCGGCGCGCTCAGTCATACACGGCGTCGGGGTCGAAGACGCGCTCGCCGACGGTCTCGCCGTCGAGCGTGCGGTAGAAACAGCTCTCGTGGCCCGTGTGACAGGCCCCGCCCTCCTGTGCGACGCGATAGAGGAGGGCGTCGCCGTCGCAGTCGACTCTGACTTCCTCGATGTGCTGGACGTGGCCGCTCGACTGTCCTTTCTGCCAGAGTTCGTCGCGGCTGCGCGAGTGATAGTGGGCGAGACCGGTCTCGCGGGTGCGCTCGACGGCCTCGGGCGAGGCGTGGGCGACCATCAACACCTCCTTGCTGGTGGCGTCCTGTGCGACGACCGTCACCAACCCCGAATCACCGAAATCGAGGTCCGTGGCGGCCGATTCCGTCCGACTCATGGCCCGAACTGGCCGCCACGCGCGCATAGGTCTTTTGCGTTCGCGGGGTCGGACCGGCGACAACGCTTTTTTCCTGCGCGGAAACTGATGGTAATGGACACGACCCCCGAAGGTCGGTCGACGAACGGTGCGTCCGCGCGGAGAGTACGGTTCCGGGAGCACCGTCGGTGACGGTCGTCCTCCAATCGTCCGCACCGCTGCTCGTGGTGGGCGTGGCGGTGCTCGCGAGCCTCGGGATGGCGTGGGCGCTCGGTGCCTCGTCGAACTCGCCACCCTTTGCCCCGGCGGTCGGCGCGAACGCGCTGCCGACGATGCGCGCGGCCTTCTTCATCGGCGTGTTCGCCGCGCTCGGCGCGATCGCCCAAGGGGGAAGCATCTCCGAAACCGTCGGCAAGGACCTCATCGACGGCGTCGCCATCTCTCCCTTGGCGGCCGCGGCCGGCCTGCTCACCTCGGCGGCGTTCATCGCGGTCGGCGTGCGAACCGGCTACCCCATTCCGGCGGCGTTCGCCACCACCGGGGCCATCGTCGGCGCGGGTCTCTCGCTCGGCGGCGCGCCAGCCTTCGATACCTACCAGCGCCTCGGACTGTTCTGGATCGCCGTCCCGTTCGTCTCGGCGACCATCGCCTACGGCACCGCGACCCTGTTACGCCGCGACGACGTCCCCGAGGAGGTCGGCGTGCCGGCGCTCGCGGGTATCGTCGGGGTGATCCTCGCGAACGTCAGGCTCGCCATCTTCCCCGGTCCTGATGGACAGGGGACGCTCGCCGGCTTCGTCTCGCAGCGCGTCGGTCGCATCGACCTCTTCGGCGTCTACGACCTTATCGGCGTGGTCGTGAGCCTCGCCTTCGGCGCGCTCGTCTTCGTCGCCTTGCGCCGCGAGATGCACGCCTCGGTCGACGCGGGCATCAGGAAATTCCTCATCGGTCTCGGTGCGATCGTCGCCTTCTCCTCGGGTGGGAGTCAGGTCGGTCTCGCCACGGGACCCCTCGAACCGCTGTTCGATTCGCTCGGTACGCCAAGCATCCTGTTGCTCGCGCTCGGCGCAATCGGCATCCTGCTCGGCGCGTGGATGGGGTCGCCACGCCTCCTCCAAGCCGTCTCACGCGAATACTCGCAACTCGGGGTACGGCGGTCGATCGCCGCGCTGATTCCGGGGTTCATCATCGCCCAGGCGGCCATCGCGCTCGGCATCCCCATCTCGTTCAACAACATCATCATTTCGAGCGTGATCGGTAGCGGTCTCGTGGTGGGGTCGGCCGGCGTCTCCGCGCGCAAAATCGGGTTCACCGTGTTGGCGTGGCTCGTCTCGCTCGTCGGCGCGGGGCTGGTCGGTTTCGGCTTCTATCGCGTGCTGGCACTCGCCACCGGTGCGTGAATCAGGACGATTCCGTCTCGGTCGTCTCCCACGACTCGCGTGATGCGTCGGCACGGACAGTCGTCATCGCCACTCCGAGGGTCATCGATGCGTAGCCGACACCGACGACCAACAGCCCGAGCGCGAGGCGGAGTTCGGCTGACAGCGGGAGCGACGGACCGACGCCGAAGAACGCACCGAGGGTGACGAGCGCGGCGAACGCGCCGGACCAAACGGACGCACGGCGTGTCTCGCCCCGCATCGAAAGCAGCCATCGGTAGCGAAACGTGAGTCGAACCCCGACCGCCCACGCCAGAGCGATGGTGCTGGCGAGCGCGACGTCGGCGACGAGCCAAACGAACGTCGCGCCGCCGACGAGGCTGCCGGCGGTCGCGGCGAGCACCCGAGAACGAGTCGTGTTCACACGGCGAAATAACGCTTTTGGAGGATAACCGTTCGGCCGGAACACGAACTCAGTCGTCGCTCGGTTCACTGCCGAACGACTCGTCTCACTCGTCTTTCGTCGTTCGAGAACCGCTGGTTCTCTCACCCCCGTCGGCCGCGACCGCCCCACCCTCGCCACGGGCCGCCCGGATATTGCCGTAGCCGATGCGAACGAGCGCCAAAGCGAGTCCGACGAGGACGAGTGCGATGGCGATCTGGACGACCGCCGACGCCATCGACGCGATCGTCGCCTCGGCCATCCACGACGGGTCGAGGAACTTCTGGGCGAAGTTCTGTACCAGAGCGAGATACAGCAACGCGAGGACGGTGACCGCGGACATCAACACCATCGGTACGCCCGTCGAAACGAGCTGTTTGGACTCGTCCCAGTTGGCGAGCCAGACGGTGGCGGTCAGGAGCGCGAGCGCCGCGAGCAGCTGGTTCGCGCCCCCGAAGAGCGGCCAGAGGTCGGCCCAACTCCCGCTCGAAACGAGAACGTAGGCGGGAACGATCTGGATGAGGGCGTTGACGTAGCGGTTCGTCGCGGCCTTCTCGACGTTCGTCTCGGGCGTCTCGACGATCTCCTCGAACATGTATCGCCCGAGGCGCACGGCCGTGTCGGTACTCGTGAGCAGGAAGCTCACCAACACCAGCGCCATGAACGGCGCGCCGTACTCGGTCGGAATGCCGAAACTCGTCAGGATGATGCCGCCACCCGTGGCGAAGTTCGGGAGTGCGAGACCGATACCGCCGCCGGCCGGCGTCTGTGCCGCAACCGCAAGCGTTGCGAGCGAGAGCGTCGCCAGCAGTCCTTCACCGAGCATACCACCATACCCGATGGTGCGGGCGTCGGTCTCCTTGTTGAGTTGTTTTGCGGTCGTCCCCGAGGAGACCAGCGAGTGAAAGCCGCTGATGGTGCCACAGGCGATGGTCACGAACAGCAGCGGAAACAGCGGCAGCGGGCCGAACTCGCCGCCCCAGAAACCCTTGTACGCAGCGAGTTCGATGGTGAGCGGCTGTGATGACGTGCCGAGGAACGTGCCGACGATGATGGCGAGCAGCGCGCCGCCGACGCCCGCATACAGCAAGAACGACGAAAGATAGTCACGCGGCTGGAGCAACATCCACACTGGGAGCGCCGAGGCGAGACCGCCGTAGATCATGATGACTGGCACCCACGCCGCGGTGTTCGCGCCGAGACTCGCCGCACCGGGAATCCACGATCCGCCGCCGAAGAGCACCATCGTGCCCGCCGGATACGAGGCGTCCGCGCCGGCCGGGAACAGCGCGAGCGGGAACTCGATGCCGACGAAGACGCTGGCGAAGACGCCGGCGACGAACACCACGGTACCGAGAATAAAGGGTAGATCGAGCTGGTAGAGATAGACGCCGAAGACGAACGCGAGCGCGATGTAGAGGATGCTCGCGGTCGCCGCGCTCGGATAGGCGTTGAACACGATCGAGACCACCAGCGCGAACACCGCGACGACGAGCACGATGGTCAGGAAGGCGAACCACAGCAGCATGTCCTTGCCGCGGGTGCCGACGTACTCGCCGATGATGTAGCCGATGGATTTCCCCTCGTGGCGCAGGCTGCTCGACAGCGAGACGAAGTCGTGGACGCCGCCGAGGATCGGGTTGCCGATGGCGATCCAGAGCAACGCCGGCACCCACCCCCAGACCACGCCCGCCGTGATGGGCCCCACGATCGGTGCCCCACCCGCGATCGACGAGTAGTGGTGTCCGAGCAGAACGGGTTTTTTCGCCGGAACGTACTCCTGACCGTCCTCGTATTTGTGTGCCGGGGTTTCGGCTTCCTCGTCGAGTTCGACGAACCTGGCGAGATAGCGCGAGTAGCCGATATACCCGATACTGAACGTGACGAGCGAAAGGGCGACCATCCAGATGATCTGAACCATGATAACTGTCCACAACAGCCGACGGAATGGAACATCTTAAACGTTGTTCTAGGTTTCTTCGCTCGCCCGACGAAACGTACTCAGGTGGTCGATTCGGGTGCGATGTCGAGTTCGGCGGCCACGTCCGCGAGCAGGTCGCCTTTGACCTCGGCGACGCGGGTTTCGATGGTTCCGAGCACGGGTGGGGCGAACGTCTCGCGGACCTGTGTGACGCGCTCGCGTTCGGTCGCACACCGGTCGCGGAGGTAGCGTGCGCCGCGACCGGTCTCGTCGTCGTCGGGTTCGGGCGTCAGTCGATTGATGAGAACCCCACCCACGGAGAGTCCGTACTCGTCGAGGTCGTCGAGCGCGCGAGAAGTCTCGCGCAGCGAGAGTTCGTCGGGGTTCATCACGAGGAAGAAGGTCGCCCGCTCGCGGAGGGCGTGGCCGGCGAACTCGAACATCTCCTTTCGCTCGCGCAGGCGTTCGATGATGGGGTCGTTTTCGACTCGGCGGCGGGCCTCGCGGTCGCCAATGGCCGCTCGCTCGTAGAGGTCGATGCTCTCGGTGCGCTTTGCGATGAGGCGGTCGATCCAGTCTTCGAGGAACTCCGGGAGCGAGAGCAAGCGGAGCGCTCCCCCCGTTGGTGCCGTATCGAACACCACGCGGTCGTGATCGCTTTCGCGCATTACGTCGATGAACCGGTCGAACAGCGCGGCCTCGTGTGCACCGGGGGTGCGATGGGCGAGTTCGATCTGTCTGTCGATCTCGTTGACCATCGCCGGACTCACCTGATCGGCGAGCGCGCGCTTGGTCTCCATCAGGTGTTCTGAGACCTCCTCGTCCAGGTCGATCTCCATCGCCGATAGGCCATCGTGACCCTCGACCGGCCGGGGGTCGTCACCGAACTCCTGGTCGAATACGTCCGCAGTGCTGTGGGCCGGATCGGTCGAGACCACAAGCGTGTCGAGCCCTGCACGGGCACACTTGAGCGCGTACGCACACGAGACGGTGGTCTTGCCGACGCCGCCCTTCCCGCCGAAGAAGACGAACTCGTTCATCTAGAAGTGGTACTGCTGACCCTTGCGCTCGATGAGCGTGTCACGGTCCCAGAGCCGGCGCTCCCAGCCCTGGAACTCCTCGGCGAGATACGGCAGAAGTTCAGCGGTATAGTAGGAAACTGGACTCGGGATTCCGAAAGCGTCGGCGAAACACGCGAGCATGAACACGTCGTCGGTGTCCTCGGCCTCCTTTTCGATGAGTTCGAACGCGGGTCCCTCGATCATGCCGTGATAGAGTCCATGAAGCCACTCCTCGACGAGTTCGCGGTAGGATCGAATGCGGTCTGCGAGCGCCATGACACGAGAACGATTCGCACTCACTTAAACGACCGCCGGCCGGTGTCGAGGTTCAGCAGGCACAACCGGTCGAAGCGGGCGAGCGCTCGAAGTCCATCTCGTCGCCACAATCGGGACAGCTCGGCGGGTCGTCGCCCTCGACGTCGACGTCACGAACCCGCTCGGCGCAGTCGTGACACCAGTAGGCTCCCTTCGAGCCGTCACCCTTCCCGCCGCCGCGGTTGGCCGATTCGGTCGATGCCTGCAGCGTCTCCGATACCGTGTCGATGATTCCCATGACACTCGTTCGGACGGCGACGGCATAAATCGAGTGGGGCTGTGCGCGACCGACACAGGAGCGTCACTCCACGTCGGTGGCGAGACGGTCGAGCGCCCGTCGGAGTTCGCCACGGCGCTTCCACGCGGCCACGCGGTCGGTGATGGCTGGAAGGGGGAGCCCGGCGCTCACCGTCGAGCGCATCCACACTCTCGCTCCCTCGTCTTTCGCCTCGTAGGTGATCGTGGTTTCGAGCGTCTCCAGTGGCCCCTCACCGCGCTGTTCGTAGACCAGTCCCGCCTCGCGGGTTTCGAAGGCGAGCGTGAGTTCCATTCCCCGAGAGCCGGCGACGACGAGCCAGCCGTCCTCGGTGTCCTCGACCCCGTGAACGGTAAAACTCCCCTCGTATT
This sequence comes from Halococcus sediminicola, assembly GCF_000755245.1. Taxonomy (NCBI): domain Archaea; kingdom Methanobacteriati; phylum Methanobacteriota; class Halobacteria; order Halobacteriales; family Halococcaceae; genus Halococcus; species Halococcus sediminicola. Next base: position 592,288 of record NZ_BBMP01000022.1, read on the forward strand.
CGACGAGGGCGGCGGGCGTGAGCGCCCGCTCGACCGTCGCCGGCGTCGCCCGGACGAACCGCGACGCGCTGACCTCGCGCATAGGTGGATCATATGTCAGGGCACGAAAAACGGCAGCGATAGCAGCGCGAGTAGCGCCACGACGACCGTGACCGCACGGATCAGTCGGCGGAGGCGCTGCTCGGGCGGTATCTCGCCATGGAGTTCCGGGCGCGTGGTCAGCACCATCCGATGGTAGGCCGTGCCCGTAGCGAGCACGAAGAGAATCCCCGACAGGGCGAGCGCCACGGGGAGCGAGAGACCGAGCGCCAGCAGATAGACCGGTCCGTACGAAAAGCTCACGAGGAAGGCGAGTGAACCGACGACGAGGAACGGCACCGAATCGACCGGTGTTCCGTGGCGGTTCGTGGGCTTCATGGTTTCGAGTGTGGCGGCCACGCACGTATATCGTGTCGGCCACGGGTCCGTGTCACTCACTCCTCGACCGACGATATAAGTCGATGTGTCCGGTACTACGAACAAATGGCTTCTGAGGGTGACATCCGCGTGTTGATCGTGCTCGATCTGCTGCTCTCGGCGGCCTTCGGCACGATCGTCGTCTGGGGGCTCTCGCTGCTCGGCGTGCTCGCTTTCTCGATTCGAACGGTGGCGCTCGCGGCACTGGTCGTGGCGGCGATCACCTATCTGGCCGTGTTGCGCTGAGTCGGCGGTTGATGGGTGATTTTATACGCGCGCGGCAATCCGCTCTACCATGCCCATCTCCGAGCGCGATTCGGCCTCGCTCATCACCCACGCACTCGCACGCGACACGCTCTCACGGCTGCGAAGCACCGAGACCGAACAGGTCGCCTTCCGGAAGGGACTCGTCAAACTCGGGCGCATCTGTGGCTACGAGATCATCGACGGCGCGATGGAGACCGAGTACGTCTCGATTCAGACACCGCTGGCCGAGACCACCGGCGAGCGCGTCAAGGGTCTCGACGATGTCGTCATCGTCAACGTCCTCCGCGCGGCGACGCCGTTCGTCGAGGGGCTGCTGAAGGCCTTTCCACGAGCGAAACAGGGCGTCATCAGCGCCGGCCGGGACGAGGAAGCCGGCATGACCGACGGCGAGTTTCCCATCTCGATCGACTACACGAAACTCCCCGAAATCACCGAAAACGACACGGTCATCGTCGCCGATCCGATGCTCGCCACCGGCTCGACGATGTGCACCGTCCTTGAACACGTCCTCGCCGACGCGCCCGAACCCGAGGACCTGTTCGTGCTCTCGGCGGTGAGCGCCCCCGACGGCCTGCTTCGGGTCGGCGAACGGTTCCCCGAGGCCGACCTTCTCACCGTGAGCATCGACGACCGCCTCGACGAGAACGGCTTCATCGTGCCGGGACTCGGTGACGCCGGCGACCGCGCGTTCCGCACGCAGTAATCGACCACTTGCGCCGGGTTCCGACACCGCCAACCCCTTCGTTTCGAGTGGAGATTCTGCAACCGGGACGAACGCCGATTCGACGGGCGTGCGGCCTCAGTCGACGCGCTCGGCGAAGCCAAACCGTGGTTTCACGTCCGCGATGCGAACCCGTACTCGCTCGCCTTCCTCGGCGTCGGAGACGAACACGGTGTAGTCGTCGACTTTGGCGATCCCGTCGCCCTCCTCGCCCGTGGCGGTGATCTCGACTTCCAGTTCGTCGCCGACCTCGACGGGGGCGGTCATGCGGCCCTTGCCGACCAGGTAGAGCTCCGAAGATTCGTCGCGCGAGGCGTCGGGCCGCACGGTTCTGACGTACTCGAATTCCCCTTCGATGTCGGCCTCCAGACCGTCGAGGTCGCGGCCGTCGAACACCTTTACGACGAGGTCGCCGCCCGGTGTGAGTACCTCCCGAGCCACGTCCAGGGCCTGACGGGCGAGATGGACCGAGCGCGCGTGATCGAGGTCGTACTCGCCGCTCATGTTCGGGGCCATATCCGAGAGCACGACGTCCGCCTCGCCGATATCGGCCTTCAGCTCCGCCCTGACGTCCTCGTCGGTGAGATCGCCACGGCGGGTCTCGACGCCGTCGATCGCTTCGATGCGCTGGCGGTCGACGCCGACGATGCGACCCTCCGGTGCGCGCTCGGCCGCGACCTGGAGCCAGCCGCCGGGTGCCGCGCCCAGGTCGATCACGGTGCTGCGATCGGTGAAGAGGTCCGCCGTCTCGTCCAACTGCTGGAGCTTGTAGGCCGACCGCGAGCGGTAGCCCTGCTGTTTTGCCTTGTTGTAGTATTCGTCCCGGCGCGCCATCGGCGAGGCTACTCCACGGGCGCGTAAACGCCCTTCGCTCGACGGATCGAACGCACATCTTTTATAACCCGGCTGTCCGTACCGATGCCATGTTCAACGCCATCGTGAGCGCGGGGACGCTCCGGACGGCCCTCGATTCGGTGAGTGTGCTCGTCGAAGAGTGCAAACTCCACCTCAACGACGACGAGATCGCCATTCGTGCTGTGGACCCCGCCAACGTGGGCATGGTCGACCTGACGCTCTCTGCCGACGCCTTCGAATCCTACGAGGCCGACGGCGGCGTCATCGGCGTCAATCTCTCCCGACTGCAGGACATCGCGGGCATGGCCGGCACTGACGATCTCGTCCACCTCGAACTCGACGAGGAGACTCGCAAGCTCCACATCTCCACCGATGGTCTCGAATACACGCTCGCGCTCATCGACCCCGACTCCATCCGGCAGGAACCCGACATCCCGGACCTCGACCTCCCCGCGAAGATCGTCCTCGAAGGCCGCGACATCAATCGCGCCGTGAAGGCCGCCGACATGGTCTCCGATCATATCGCGCTCGGCGTCGAGGAGGAAGACGAACAGTTCTACGTCGATGCCGAAGGCGATACTGATGATGTGCACTTCGAATTGGACCAAGAGGACCTCATCGACCTCACCGTGGGACCGGCCCACTCGCTGTTCAGCCTCGACTACCTCAAGGACATGAACAAGGCCATCCCCGGCGACGCCGAGGTCACCATCGATCTGGGCGAGGAGTTCCCCGTCAAACTCCACTTCGACGTCGCCGAAGCCGAGGGGAGCGTCACCTACATGCTCGCGCCCCGCATCCAGAGCGACTAGACACAACCCACTTTTTTACTCCTCGGGTCGGCTCACTCCGTTCGCCGACCACTCGTCGCAAAAACCTGGACTAAAAACACCCGCTCGTTCGTCTTCGACTCACTCGCGGTGAACCACGCTTACGTCCGTTCGCACGGACGTATCCACCACCGTAACCACCGAGCCGCACAGCACCGCCGAAGCCCTCGGCGCGCTCCCTGCGGTCGCGTGTTCGCTCCGCTCACACCGGTGCGCCTCACCCTTCACCCGCCAGGACCGCACAGTACCGCTACCGCGGCCGTACCGCCACGCAGCCGCGGCCGCCGCAGCACCGCGACCGACACGTTCACTTTCACTCCGCTTGCCGCGCATTGATGAACGTCGGCCACGGAGGGTGGATGCGTCACACGCTTTGGCGGCTCTCCACCGCCGTTTCCAGCAAGACCTATACCGAAGAGCGACGCACTCGGCGTATGCTCGGTCTCGACGACATCCGCGAGGCACGCGAGCGCGTCGAAAGCGTCGCCCGCCACACACCGCTCGAACACTCTCACTCGTTTTCCGACCTCTCGGGCGCTGCCGTCCACCCCAAACTCGAAGTGTTCCAGCGCACCGGTTCGTTCAAGATCCGTGGCGCGAGCAATCGCATCGCCACCCTCACCGACGACGAGCAGGCCGCGGGTGTCGTGACCGCGAGCGCGGGCAATCACGCCCAAGGTGTCGCACTCGCGGCCACGCGCGCGGACGTCGATAGCGTGGTCGTGATGCCCGAACACGCCCCGATTGCGAAGGTCAAAGCCACCCGGAGCTACGGCGCGGAGGTCGTCCTCCACGGTGAGGACTACGACGCGGCGCAGGCTCGCGCCCACGACATCGAAGCCGACGAAAATCGCACCTACGTCCACGCCTTCGACGACCCACGAGTGATGGCCGGCCAGGGAACCATCGGTCTTGAAATCGTCGAGGACCTTCCAACTGTCGAGACGGTCGTCGTCCCCATCGGTGGCGGCGGCCTCATCGCGGGCATCGCCACCGCCATCAAGGCGACAGCGCCCGATGCGCGGGTCGTGGGCGTCGAGGCCGAGGGCGCATCGAGCGTCGCCCAGTCGCTCGAAAAGGGCGCGGTGCAGGCAATCGACGGGGTCGACACCATCGCCGACGGCATCGCTACCCGTCGCGTGGGTGAGCAGACTTTTCCCATCATCGAAGAGCGCGTCGACGAGGTCGTGACGGTCTCGGACCCCGAGATCGCCGTCGCCATCACGACGCTGCTCGAACGCTCGAAGACACTCATCGAGGGTGCGGGTGCGGTGCCGATGGCCGCCATCCTCGCCGAGGCGTTCGAGTACAGCGACGACGAGGTCATCGTCCCGGTGCTCTGTGGCGGCAACATCGACCTCAACATGCTGCGGACGGTGATCATGCGCGGGCTGGTCGAGTCGGGCCGGTATCTCCGATTCCGGACGACGCTCGCAGACCGTCCGGGGTCGCTCGAACGCTTACTGGAGATCATCGCCGACGAGCGCGCGAACATCTACGCCATCCAGCACGACCGCACCTCGCGAGACAGCGGCATGACCGCGACCGAAGTCGAAATCGACCTCGAAACCCGTGGCGAGGAGCACGTCGCCGACCTGCTCGACGAACTCGAAGCCAACGGCTACGCGCCCGAGGTGCTCGTCTGAGTGGAAAGGGGTTTGAGGACGCCCGCCATCGGGTTGATCGTATGTCCGACATCATCGAGACCGACGACGCGGCCGCGGCGGTCGGCGCGTACAGCCAGGCCGTTGCGACCGACTCGCTCGTCTTTACTGCCGGCCAGATCCCGTTCACGCCCGACGGTGACTCGCGGGCCGACGCCTCGATCGCCGAGCAGACCGAACTCGTCCTCGACAACGTCGAGAACGTGCTCGCCGAGGCCGGTTGCGAGCTGAGCGACGTGGTGAAGACGACGATATTCCTCGCCGACATCGACGACTTCGACGAGATGAACGAGACCTACGCCGACCACTTCGACGAGGAGCCGCCGGCCCGGAGCGCGGTGCAGGCGGGCGCGCTGCCGAAGGGCGTCGGCGTCGAAATCGAGGTCATCGCCGCGAAGTAGTGCGCCCGCGCACGAAATCGGGGCTGCTCTGGGGCGCGATCGGCGCGCTTGCCTTTCTGGTACTCGCACAGGGATACGAACTCCTCTTCGCGCCCGGCATCAGCCTGCTCGTCAAACTCGCCATCGCGGTGGTCGTCTGGACCGTCACCGGCGCGGCGAGCTATCTGCTAGAGGGCTGGCTGGCCCGGAGCGAAAGGTCTTAACCCGCGTCGCGGGTACTCACCCACGGAGCCGGGATGGCCGAGTGGTAAGGCGCACGCCTGGAAAGCGTGTTCCCTTTGGGATCCGGGGTTCAAATCCCCGTCCCGGCGCATTTTGCGACGAACGGACGTGAGGAGCTAAATCGCCAACATGGGGATTTGAGCAGGGAGGTCGCGCGCAACGAGCGAAAGCGAGTGAGTACGTCCGACTGAGTTCAAATCCCCGTCCCGGCGTTCTGCTGAGCGGTGCGAAGCAGGGCAGGGAGCAGTTGTGTCGCGACCGTGTTTCCTTGGTTTCGACTTTCGAGCAGACCGCAGACTTAATCCCGTGACCGTCGAGGGTCGGGTAATGCCCGACACCCGGACGCGCGCGAACTACGCGCTGCTCGATTTTCAAGAACACCTCGGCGAGAGTTCCGACGGACTCGACGTGCCGTGGGCGGAGTTCGTCGGCAATCATCGCTCCTCGACCCAGGAGTTCACCGTGCCCGTCGGGCCGGCCACCGAGGCGTACCTCGAATGCCAACTGTTCGAGGTGGGGAGCTACGGCCACGAGATCGTCGTCAACGGTGACGCACTCACGGGCTTCGACATCCCGCCCGCACCGGGCTGGCAGTACTGGATGGATCCCATCACCGGCGCGGATCTCGAAGCCGGGGAGAACACGGTCCGATTCGTCCGCGACGCCGACACTCGCGACGATTTCGTGGTCGGATCGGTCGTCGTTCATTGGAAAGAACCCGTCGAGTGAACCGTTCGGATATAAACGGGCATCGATGCGACCGATCGTGAACAACAACTCGTGCTAACGTCTTTCACACGTTCGACGAAACGACCTCCGAGGCGGTCGATTTCTCGATCGAAGGGCAGTCACTGATCGCCGACGTGGGATAACCCGAATAGCTGCTTTTATATAGAAGCACATTCAATCGTTCGGTGAATCATGAGTCAGCGAATGCAGGGTCAACCCATGATCATCATGGGCGACGACTCCCAGCGCGTCAAGGACCGCGACGCACAGTCGCACAACATCGACGCGGCACGGGCAGTAGCGGACTCGGTCCGCTCGACACTCGGGCCGAAAGGGATGGACAAGATGCTCGTCTCCTCGATGGGCGACGTCACCGTCACGAACGACGGCGTCACCATCCTCACGGAGATGGACATCAACAACCCGACGGCGGAGATGATCGTCGAGGTCGCAGAAACGCAGGAAGACGAGGCGGGCGACGGCACCACAACCGCCGTGGCGGTCGCGGGCGAACTCCTGAAAAACGCCGAGGACCTCATCGAGCAGGACATCCACCCAACAGCCATCATCCGGGGCTTCCACATGGCTAGCGAGAAGGCCCGGGAAGAGATCGGCAACGTCGCCGAAGAGGTCGATGCCGACGACACGGACAGAATCAAGAAGGTCGCCGAGACCTCGATGACCGGCAAGGGCGCGGAGCTGAACAAGGAACAGCTCGCCCAGCTCATCGTCGACGCCGTGCAGAACGTGACCGTCGAAAACGAGGTGGGCGAGAGCGTCGTCGACCTCGAATTCGTCAACATCGAGACGCAAACAGGGAAGTCCGCGAGCGACTCGGAACTGCTCGACGGCGCGGTTATCTCTAAGGACCCGGTCCACGACACGATGCCGACCGACGTCGAGGACGCCTCGGTGCTCCTGCTCAGTGAGGCCGTCGAGGTCGAGGAGGCGAACGTCGATTCGCAGGTCAGCCTCTCCGATCCCGACCAGCTCCAGCAGTTCCTCGATCAGGAGGACGAACAGCTCAAACAGAAGGTCGAGCAGATCAAGGACACCGGCGCTGACGTCGTCTTCTGCCAGAAAGGCATCGACGACCTCGCCCAGCACTACCTCGCCAAAGAGGGAATCCTGGCCGTTCGCCGCGCGAAGAAATCCGACATCGAATTCCTGAAGGAGGTCCTCGGTGCCTCGATCGTCTCCGACCTCAAGAGCGCTACCAGCGCCGACCTCGGCACCGGCTCGGTGACGCGCGACGACGATGAAGAACTGTTCTACGTCGAGGGCGAGGACTCCCACGGCGTGACGCTTCTTCTGCGAGGGTCGACCGACCACGTGGTCGACGAACTCGAACGCGGCATCACCGACGCGCTCGAAGTCGTCGCGCAAACCGTTTCGGACGGGCGCGTGCTCGCCGGCGGCGGCGCGGTCGAGGTCGAAGTCGCCTCCCGACTCCGTGAGTACGCCGACTCCGTGAGCGGGCGCGAACAGCTCGCCGTCGAGACGTTCGCCGACTCGCTCGAACTCGTGCCCCGAGTGCTCGCCGAGAACGCCGGGCTTGATCCCATCGACACCCTGGTCGACCTGCGCTCGGCCCACGAGTCGGGCGACGAGCAGGCGGGACTGAACGTCTTCACTGGCGACGTCGAGAACACTTTCGAGGCCGGCGTCGTCGAACCGGCTCACGCCAAAGAGCAGGCGCTATCGAGTGCCACCGAGGCCGCGAACCTCGTGCTCAAGATCGACGACATCATCTCCGCCGGCGACCTCACGACCGAGGGCGACGGCGACGAGGGCGGTCCGGGCGGCGCACCCGGCGGTATGGGTGGCATGGGCGGAATGGGCGGTATGGGTGGCATGGGCGGCATGATGTAACCCCACTTTTTGCATCACTCGCGGCCTAACCGGCCGCTCGCTCGCAAAAACTTGGGAAAAAGATCGCAACCGCACCCGCAACGAACCCCAAACTGCTCCGCAACCGTACTGCGACCGCACGAACGCCCGATTTTTATCTCACTTCGATAGCTACGACCATTCGACTTCGGGTGTCGTCCGACCCACGTCCGGCCGTTCAGTTTTGGCTGTCTGCCGGCGGTGTCGTCCGGTTTTTCGCGGTTTCGACCCACGATGGCCGCTCGGGTGCATCTGTCGCACCGACCTTCGTGTATCGACTTTCCCTGATGATTTGGGAGACTTCCTCCCCGTCAAACGGTGCCTCTCGTACCGTCCGATAGCTGTGGATGAACCCTCGGCTATCGACGAGCATTCGGAGACTGATGTTCCCCTGTCCGTATCGCTCGTCGTTCCGTGCGTCCCCTCGAACGAGATACAGCGTGGTCCCGTTGCGTTCCCGTTCGGTCACGGAGCTGTTAGCGATACTGAACGGTTCGAGAAGAGTTCGCAGTCCCGCTCCGCTAACGCCGTATCGTTCCCCGGAATACGCTTCGTATTGACGGTACGTCGTCGTTCCGTTCGGAAACGTTTGCTTCTGAAACGTTCGTCCGCCCTTCGCCCAGATCGAATACGTGGCGGTGCCGTTTCCTTCCGAGACGTAGTGAACGCCCTCACTCGGCGATCCTGCACGGAGTGTCCCCGTCGACCGACCGATGATCGAGCCGTTCTGTGCCACGCCTGTCGAATTCGACCGCAGAGTAAACGATCGATTCCGGAGGACGGACGTGTGAGCACCGACGAGGACGCGGGGATTCTCGATGCCCTCTCCCGTGAGTCCGGGTGCGAATTGTGGCACTGGCGTGGGTGTCGGCTTGTCCGTGGGAACCGCGGCCGGCGTGACCGTTTCGGTCGAGTCATCACCGTCGCCACCGAACACGCCCGAACAGCCGGCGAGAACGACCAGCACGACGACCAGCATCGTCCCGAGCGCGCGTCGCATGGGTTCGATTCACAGCCATTGTGGCAAATACTTTGTCGTCGACGCGCTCGCTCCGGAGGTGGTGGAGTTAAGACGCGGGCGCAGATATCGCCGCTATGGAAACACTCCTGCTCGACCGCGAGGCCGTGGATACGAACGCGCGGATGGACGAGGTCATCGACGCCGTGAGCGAGGCGTTCGCGGCCTACGAGCGCGGCGACGCGCTGATGCCGACGAAATCCTACATCGAACTCGACCAGTACAACGGGGACTTCCGCTCGATGCCCGCCTACATGGACGCCGGCGAGTGGGACGCCGCCGGCATCAAGTGGGTCAACGTCCACCCCGACAACCCCCAGAAGTTCGACCTTCCTACTGTGATCGGGACGATGATCTACTCGGACCCCGAGAACGCCGTCCCGCTGGCCATCATGGACGGCACCGAACTCACGATGAAACGGACTGGGGCTGCGGCGGCCGTCGCCACCGACCACCTCGCCATCCCCGAGGCCCGCAGCATGGGACTCGTCGGCGCTGGCGTCCAGTCGTACACCCAACTCGAAGCCATCGCCGAAGTCCGTCCCATCGAGGAGGTGGTCGTCTCGGATCTCGACGAAAACGCGGTCGATACGTTCGTCGAGACCTTCGACGACCGCTTCGACGTCCGCGCCGGCTCGATAGCCGAAGCCGCCGCCTGTGACGTTCTCTCGACGGTGACGCCCAGCACCGAACCGCTCGTCTCGCGGGCCGACCTCGGCGCGCACACCCACGTCAACGCGATGGGAGCCGACGCCGCCGCAAAGCAGGAACTCGCTTCCGACGTCCTCCGCGAGGCGAAACTCGTCATCGACGACCACGCCCAGACCACCCACTCGGGCGAGATCAGCATCCCCTATTCGGAAGGAATCATCGACGATTCGGACATCCACGGCGCGGTCGGCGAGATCGTCGTCGGCGACCGGTCGGGCCGCACCGAGGAGGACGGTATCACCGTGTTCGATAGTACTGGGTTGGCGATTCAGGACGTGGCGACCGCCCACGTCATCTACGAGCACGCCAGCGAGACCGGCGGCGTCGATTCCTTCGCGTTCGTCAGTCGCTAGGCTACTCGCCCGCGCGGTCGGCGGCGCTACCGAACAGTTTCGTCAGCAGCCAGACCACGACGAGTATCGGCAACAGCGGCAGCGCGACCACGAGCAGGCCGGCGAAGATCGCCCAGCCGATGGCATCCATCTCCACGTTCCGGTGCATCTTCGAGGGCGGCGTGACCGTCCGCAGCGCCTTTTTCACCGCACCCGGGTCGTCGTCTGAGTCGTTTCCGCTCATAGCGGTACTACGGAGGCCATCGAAAAGAACCCAGCGGCCGACCGCCCCAATGACAACATAAAAAACCGACCGTCGTCAACCGTTCGTCATCACTCATGGACCAACAGAGCACCTACGACCACGCCGCCATCGAATCGAAGTGGCAGGAGCGCTGGGCCGACGCCGACGTCTATCGCACGCCCGACGACGCCACCGACCCGAGCTACGTGCTCGCCATGTTCCCCTACCCGTCGGGAGACCTCCACATGGGCCACGTCAGGAACTACACCATCACCGACGCCTACGCGCGCTACCAGCGCATGCAAGGCGAGGACGTGCTCCACCCGATGGGCTGGGATTCCTTTGGACTCCCTGCCGAGAACGCGGCCATCGAGCGCGAGATCGACCCCCGCGAGTGGACGATGGACTGCATCGACACGATGAAGGCCCAGATGAAGTCGATGGGCTTTGGCTACGACTGGCATAGGGAAATAACGACCTGCGAACCCGAGTATTACCGCTGGAACCAGTGGCTATTTAAACAGTTCTACGAGGAAGATCTCGCCGAGCGCAAAGGCGGAGAGGTCAACTGGTGTCCCTCGTGTGAAACCGTCTTGGCCGACGAGCAGGTCGAGGGCGAGGCCGAACTCTGCTGGCGCTGTGACACGCCCGTCGAATCCCGGGTGCTCGATCAATGGTTCTTGACTATCACCGACTACGCCGACGAACTGCTCGACGGCATCGAGGGGCTGGACGACTGGCCCGACAGCGTGCGCGGGATGCAGCGCAACTGGATCGGCCGTCAGGAGGGCGCCACAGTCGAATTCGAGGTGCCCGACTTCGGCGGCATCGAGGTGTTCACCACTCGCTTGGACACCATCCACGGCGCGACCTTCTTCGCGCTCGCACCGGGTCACGAACTCACCCAGTCACTCGTCGCCGACGACCCCGAACTCGAAGCGCAGGTCGCAACGCTCGACCCGGACGCAGAGGGCGACGAAAAGCGTGGCGTGTTCACCGGCGAGCACGCCACGAACCCCGTGACGGGCGAGGAGATCCCCATCTACGTCGCGGATTTCGTCCTCTCGGACGTCGGTACGGGCGCGCTGATGGGCGTGCCGGGCCACGACCAGCGCGACCACGAGTTCGCCACCGAGTACGACATCGAGATCCGGCAGGTCGTCGCCCCCGAGGAGGGTGAGGTCGACATCGGCGAGGAAGCCTACACCGACGAGGGCGTGCTCGTCAACAGCGGCGAGTACGACGGAATGGAAAGTACCGCCGCGCGCGAACAGTTGGTCGAGGACATCGAGACGGCGGCTCACCACACGCAGTACCGCCTGCGCGATTGGCTCATCTCCCGCCAGCGCTACTGGGGCACGCCGATCCCGGTCGTCCACTGCGAGGAGTGCGGCCCAGTATTGGTGCCCGACGAGGAGCTGCCCGTCGAACTCCCGGAGTTCGTCCCGACGCCGACGGGCAACCCCCTCGAAGAGGTCGATACGTTCGTCCACACCGAGTGTCCGGAGTGTGGCGGCCCCGCCGAGCGCGAGACCGACACGATGGACACGTTCATGGACTCGTCGTGGTACTTCCTCAGATTCACTTCGCCCGACCGTGAGGACGTCCCCTTCGACACCGAGCGCGCGAACGACTGGATGCCCGTCGACAAGTACGTCGGCGGCATCGAGCACGCGGTGATGCATCTGCTCTACTCGCGGTTCGTCACGCGCGCCATTTCGGATATGGACATGCTCGACGTCCGCGAGCCGTTCGAGCACTACCTCCCGCAGGGGATGGTCCAACTGGAGGGGACGGCGATGTCGTCGAGTAAGGGTAACGTCGTTTCTCCAGTGGAGATCAGGGACGAGTACGGCGCAGACACCGCCCGACTGTTCATGATGGGTGCGGCCCGCCCGAGCAAGGACTTCGACTGGACCGAGCGCGGCGTCCGGTCGAGCAACGAGTTCGTCGGGCGACTCGTCGAGATGGTCGAAGCGTTCGCCGCCGACGAGAGCGCGACCACCGACGCTGGCGAGCGCCCCATCGACGAGTACGTTGCCCGCGAGATCGACGCGACCATCGCCGAGACGACCGCCGGTTACGAGAGTTTCCGATTCAACGACGCGCTCCGGGAGGCTCGTGGACTGGTCTCGCTGCTTCGGCGCTACCGCGAGCAGGCGACGCCCGATTCTCATACTTTCGAGCGCGGCCTGAAAACGGCGGTGCGGCTGTTCGCGCCCGTCACGCCCCACGTCGCCGAGGAGTGCTGGACGACACTCGGCGAGGAGGGGTTCGTCGCCGCGGCCGACTGGCCCGAGGCAGCACACGACGCCGACCACGCGGCCGAGCGCCGACTGATCGAGAACACCCGCGAGGACGTTCGCCACATCATCGACGTGGCCGACATCAGTAACCCAGAGGAAATCGAGGTCGTCGTCGCGCCCGCGTGGAAACATCGGGCGCTCGATATCGCCATCGGTAGCGATGACGATGTGGTGGGTAGTGTGATGGCCGACGAGGACCTCCGCGAGCGCGGCGAGGCGGCCGCCGACTACGCGAAGGACCTCGCCGAGCGCCGTCAGTCACTCTCCAAATCGCTCGCACCCGACGAGGAGTTCGCGGCGCTGCGCCGTGCCGAGTGGCTGTTCGAACGCGAGTTCGGTTGTCCTGTGCGCCTCGAACGTGCGAGCGACGCACCCGAGGAGATCGCCCGAACGGCGACGCCCGGTCGGCCCGCCATCGAGATCCACGAGGACTAACCTCTCACCAGTCGAAAACCATAGGAGCTGCTCGATCAACTCTTCGTCGATGGGTTCGTTCACCACCGTGGTCCAATCGCGCCTCCGCGGGCGTCTCGCCACCTTTCGGCCGCGATTCGGCTGGCAGACCGAACGGTACATCGCTGGCACGCCGGGTGTACAGACGATCACGCCGCCCTCGTCGAGTTGGAGTGGCGGCGGGCCGACCCGGCGGACAACACCGCGAAACTGTTCCGACATCTCGCCGAGGAGACGCTCGCTGCCGGCTCCATCGACGTGTTTCAGGTGTTCACTGACTACTACGACCTCACGAACGGTGGCGTCTCGTCGAAACGACTGAACGCCGAGTTCGTCGGGGAAATCGGTGCCGACGCGCTCGACTCGTTTCGCTATCACGCCGTCGAGTTCGCCCTCGACCCGCCCAAACGCGGCGGCGACCGACCCGCCGGCTGGGAGGACGTGACCGACGAGACGGCTCGAAAGATCGCCGAACGGCTCTGAAACGAGGGAAATCGGACTCTCTCAGTCGATGTCGATGCTGCGCGAGTCCCCGTCGCCCGTGGCCTTCGGGAGCGTCACCGTCAGCACGCCGTTGGTGTAGGCGGCGCTGGCTGCGTCCTCTTCGACCTCCTCGGGCAGCGAGAGCGAGCGACTGACCGACCGGCGGCGGCGCTCGCGGCGGAGATAGTTACCCTCGCCCGCCTCGGTGGATTCGTCGCGCTCGGCGCTGATTCTGAGAGTTCGGTCGGCCACCGAGAGGTCGATGTCCTCGCGCTCGTAGCCCGGCAGGTCGGCGGTGACCTCGAAGCTGTCCTCGTGGTCGGCGAGGTCCACCGAGAGCGACTGGGTCGCCGGCATGGACATCTCGTCGAACTGGCCGAACTGGTCGTTCATCCGCTCGAACATCCGCTCGATCTCCTCGAAGGGGTTGCGTCGGGACATTCACCACGAGTTACGGCCGCGACGGCCTTAAATCTCACACTCACTCGACGACGTGTTCGACGTCGTACGAACCGAGCCGGCGCACCCAGCCCTCCGCGGCGAGGTCCTCGACGACCGCGATGGCCTCCTGTGTGCGTTCCTCGTACAGGCCGGCCTCGACGTCGATGTGGAAGACGTAATCGCCGAGGCGCTCACCGCTCGGTCGCGACTCGATGCGCGTCATGTTGATGCGCCGGTCGGCGAACGGTTCGAGTAGATCGAGCAGGAGTCCGGGGTAATCGTCGTTCGGGTAGACGATGAGCGAACTCTTGCCGCCGCCCGTCGAGCGCTCCTCGATGGGGGCGACGACGACGAACCGGGTCGCGTTCGAGGTGCGGTCCTGAACGTTCTCGGCGAGTACCCTGAGTTCACCGCCGGCCGTGTCGGGATGGCCGATGGCCGCTACCGCCGAATCCTCACGGGCGCGTTCGACGCCGCGGGCGGTGCTCGTGACCGATTCGAGCGCCACCTCGGGATATTCGGCGTCGAGATAGCTTCGACACTGCGCGAGCGCCTGTGAGTGGCTCGCCACCGTGGTGAACTCCTCGTGCTGGGCGAGCAGCGCGTGGCGAACAGGAGTAATGAGTTCGCGCACGACCGCCACCTCGTACTGGGCGAGTGCGTCGAGACTCTCGGTCACGGAGCCTTCGATGCTGTTCTCGACCGGGACGATGCCCCGCTCGGCGTCACCCGCGGCGACCGCCTCGACGATGCCGGTGACGGATTCACGGAAGTCGATGTCGTCGCCGACGGCCTGCGCTGCGCGGTGGGAGTACGTGCCGGCCGGCCCGAGCGTGACTGCCTCCATTGGCGGCATCTGTTTACCGCCGGGTAAAAGTTCGTCGTGTCGGCGGACCGAAAGCCACTACGCGTTGTTCATCCGCAGCGCCGTCTCGCTGCCGCAGGCCATACACTCGGTGATGCGGTAGGGTTCACGCGAGAACTCGCGATTCTCGTGTTTGTCGCTCTCGGTGCGCAGCTCGATCGAGACGCTGTGAGGGGTGTCGTGGCCGCAGTCTTCGCAGGCTTCAGTGAGGTCGCTTGCCGATCGCGTCTTGGTTGACATCACCCGTCTCTCGGGTCGAGACCGGCATAAACACCGGAAGCCGTTCGCCTCGGTTTCTTTCGGTTTCAACGGGTCATCGCAAGAAAGCCACGTAGAGCCGCGGAAACACCCGATCTCGACGAACCGTTTTCGTGGCGTGAACGGTGGAACGATCGCAAACGGCCAAAAAACTTATTACAATTGGATTTCGGCCGCGATACCAGCGGTTAAATCGCTCCCTTGGATACGGCGTGCATGGACGAACTGTTCGCGCCGTGGCGCATCGAATGGGTCGAGCGCGAGGACAACGCCGACGGCTGTGCGTTCTGTGCCCTCCCCGAGCGCGGCGCGGACAGGGAGTCGAGAATCGTCGCCCGGAGCGAGCACGCCTTCTGCCTCCTGAACAACGCACCCTACAATCCGGGTCACGCGATGGTGATTCCGTACCGTCACACCGGTGAGTACGCGGACCTCACCGACGAGGAACTGCTCGACCACGCGCGCCTCACCCAACGGACGTTGCGAGCCATCGAGGAGGGTCTCGACCCCGACGGCGCGAACACGGGCATGAACCTCGGGAACGCGGCCGGCGGCTCCATCGGCGACCACCTCCACACGCACGTCGTCCCGCGCTGGGCGGGCGACACCAACTTCATGGCGGTCGTCGGCGAGACGCAGGTCATCGTCGAGGCCATCGCGGACACTTACGACCACCTCCACGGGGCGTTCGCCGACCAGGAGGGCACTCGCGTCGACGGGGCCGACGACGCCGTCCGTATCGCGTAGGCCGAAGCGTCTTTGTCCGCGCTCGCCAACCTCACGGTGATGAGCCGTGCGAGTGCGGTGCGGCGGATCGGTCTCGTCGTGCTCGCCGCGAACGTCGTGCTCGCCGCCGCCAAGGGCTGGGTCTGGCTCGGTACCGGGAGCCTCGCGGTCGGTTCGGAGGCCGCCAACAGCCTCGTCGACGCCGTCTATGCGACCGTCGTGCTCGCCGGACTGTATCTCACGACCCAACCGCCCGACAGCGAACATCCTCACGGCCACGAGCGCATCGAACCGTTCGTCGCGCTCGCCATCGCGCTCGGTATCTTTCTGACCGGCGGCACGGTCCTTTTCCAATCGGTGTCGGCCATCCTTTCGGACACCGTGACCGCCACCGAGAGTCCGACCGCGATCGCGGTGCTCGGCGGCGCGGCGCTCGTAAAGGCTGGACTGTACCGCTACTCCCTCTCGGCAAGCAACACCCACGACTCGCCGGCGCTCGCGGCGACCGCGCTCGACAACCGCAACGACGTGCTCACGGCGGGGGCGGCGCTTTTCGGCGTGCTCGGCGCGCGCTTCGGGGTTCCACTGCTCGACCCGCTCGCGGCGGCGCTCGTCTCCGTCGGAATCCTCTATACGGGTGTCGAGGTCGTCCGGGACAACGTACCCTATCTGGTGGGCGGCGCACCCTCCGAAACCCTCCAGCGGCGCATCCTCCGACGCGCGCTCGCTCACCCAGATGTTGAGGGTGCTCACGACGTCATCGCCCACTACGTGGGGCCTGAAATCGACGTGAGCCTCCACATCGAGGTCGAGGGCGACCGCACGCTGCGGGAGGCTCACGCCATCGAGAGTGCGGTCGTCGAATCGATCCGCGCGCTCGAACGCGTCGACGACGTCTTCGTCCACATCGACCCGAAGGAACTCGGCGAATGGAAACGCGACCCGACTACCGACAGACTGGTTCGCGGGACCGACGAGCGACCGGACGACGAACCAAAGGTCGACGGCGGTCGCGGATAGTCGTCGTTCCTCTGCAATCCATACGGTTGCGGTCGACGCGCGCCCGTGTACGTGGTCTGTCCGAACGGGATCGCTCGAAACGGCGAAGTCACTTCGTGATGGGGCGGAATATCTCCCGTTCTGGCTGCAAGTCGGGCTTTACTCGGCGACGAAAGACGGTTCGCGTCCGAAGCATACGTCGACCCGAGGAGTGATCCTGGGGGTGTAGATTTTTGTTCTCCAGTCGAAACATAGGGGTATGAGTACCGTTCGCGAACGCGCCGTCGAGAACGCGACCGAGATCGCCTCGATGATCGTGCTCGGTCTCGGGTTGCTCGCGCTGTTCACCGGCTGGCCGCCGATCCCGTTCTGGCTCGTCTTCGCCGTCGGTTTCGCGGTGGTCGTGCCCATCGTCGCCGTTCTCGCCGGCGAGGACGAATCCGATGGGGAGGAGGGCCGTGACGACCGGTGGGCGAACGGCGACAGCCACCGCGAGGACTCGTCCACTGGGACCGACGGGGACCCACTCGAAACGCTGCGCGAGCGCTACGCGCGCGGCGACCTCACGGACGAACAGTTCGAGCGCAAACTCGACGCGCTGTTCGAGACCGACAGCCCGGAAAACGCCGCCGAGTGGCGAAGTCGCGACCGACTCGAAGAGGAATCGTAGGCTACTGTCCGGCGGCGATCTCGATCACCCACCCGGCGCGCTGGGCGATGCGGCGGACGGTTTCGAGGCGTGACTCGCCACGGATGGGGGTGTTGAGCGACTGGCGCACCAGCCAGCCGAACGATTTCCCGTCGAGTCGCCACCAGCGCACGTCCGCCCGCCCGAGCAGGTAGGACTTTTCGACGTAATCACGGAACGACTCGACGTAGGTGTGTTCGACGAGCAGTTCGGGCACGTACTGCATGCGGTACTCCCGTCCGATGCGCTCGGCGAGCTCCGACTCCTCGTGGCCCCAGTCGAAACTCTCCTCGTCGAAACCACCGACCGAGTCGAGGACCTCCTTTCTGATCGCCATGTTGCAACCCGGCAGCATGTCCGTGGGTTTGGTCTCGTCACCCTGGTCGTACCACGGCAGTTCGAGGTCGGCAAAGGGGGCGTCCGCGGGCTGGCGCACCCGACCGGCGACGGCGGGATAGGCGTCGAGCGCCACGCTCGCCGTCCGGAGAAAGCCTGGACATGGTATGGAATCGTCGTCGAGGAAGACCAGTTTCTCGCCGCGTGCGTGTTCGATGGCGACGTTGCGCGCGTGGGCCGCGCCCTCCTCGCGGCGGACGAGCACCTCGTAGTCGTCGAACGAATCGCGCGCGAGGCGTTCGACCGGCGCTATCGTCGCTCCTTCGGGCAGCGTCGTCGGGACGACGACGCTCACTGCGACCATTACTCGCCGGTTCGTGAGCCATCGGAAAGCCCTTGCGAGTTACGCGCGACTCGGTGGACGATATGCGGGAGACTCCCGCGGAGCGCGCAGTCAGCAACACTTAATGTGTCGGCTGGCGTTCATTGTGCCAATGGTCGGACAGGTAATCGAGACCGTGCCGATGGTGCTCTCGGTTATCCTGTGGTTAATCGTTCTGCTGTCTGTCTGTTCGGTCGCCTACTGGACGTATCTACTGGTCGTCGTCGGTCGGGGCTACGAATCGCCGCCGCCCGAACACGGCCCGTCGGCGGTACAGGTGCGGATCCTAACTGTGGATTCGGCGGCCATCGTCCAGGAGAGCGTCGATGCGATCCCCGATTCGATCACCGACCGCCACGTCGTCGCCGAGGAACCGATGGAGATCACCGGCGCGACCGTCCACGTCGTCCCCGAGGCGTTCGAGTGCGAGGCCATCCGGAAGGGTCGCGCACTCGAATGGGCACGCCGGAACGTCCCCTGCGAGCGCGAGTACGTCCTCTATCTCGACGAGGACAGCATCATGACCGACTTCGAGGGCATCCCCGACGCCGACGTTGTGCAGTTCAGGGAGCGCCCGCGCCGCAGCGGCTCGTGGCTCACCTACCTCGCCGAGATCTTCCGCATGGGCTTTCAGGTCGAACAGCGCGCCTTTCCATCACTGTCCGTGCCGCTGTACGCCTGGGGCGGCGGCATCGCCATCAGGAACGACCTCGAAGGCTCCATCACGTGGGAGACACCGACGATGATCGAGGACACCACCTTCGTCTGGAACGCGGCCGCCGGTGGTGGCGTGGACTTCGCGCTCGCCCGCGCCAAATTCGACACGCAGGCCCCGCCGACGGTGCGCGCGATGATCAGCCAACGGAGTCGCTGGCTGGCCGGCTCCCAGCAAGAGAGCGGGCTGCTCGCGCCGGCCTACCGCCTGCTCACCACCGTTCGCAACCTCGCGTGGGCGCTCTCGCCGGCGGTCCCCTTCCTCACGCTCGTCCCGCTGTTCGTGCCGGGAACGATCGCCTTCGAGGCGGCGTTCCAGGTCGTCTCGGTGGTCGTCTTCAGTTTCGTCCTCGTCTGGTCGGCCCTCGGCGTGCGCTACTACGACGAGTCGTGGCCCGTCGGGGCGGCGCTCGTTATCCTCTCGCCGATCGTCAGCCTGCTGCACTCGCTGGGGGCGTTCGTTGGGTTCGTCTCGCCGCCGACGGACTTCTCGGTGACGCGGAAGGTGAAGCCCGAACTCGTCGAGCGCACCGAGCGCGAGGCCGAGGGCGACTGATTTCGTTCATCGATCTCCCGTGTATCACAATGTTTAACCGAACCGCCGGCAATCGCCAAGGCACTAGATGAATCGCCGGACGTTCCTTCGGACGACGGGTGTGGCCGCCATCGCCGGCGCGAGCGGCTGTTCGACGCCGTTCGATTCGTTGCCGATACCGAACGCGAGCGACAGCAACGGCTCGGGCGAGACGCCGACGCCGGAACCGACGCCGACGCCCGAACCACCGGAGACCCGGTCGGGAGCGGCGCTAACGGGTGTGTACGCTGGCGGCGACGGTCTCGCGGCGAACCTCGGAGCCTACAGCAACTGGCTCGGTCAGAAGCCGGCGGTCGCGGTCGTCTTCGTCGATGCCTTCGGCCCGACCAGCGCGAAGCGCGGGTTCGTCGAGGGCGCGCTGACGAACATCTGGAAGGCGGGCCACGTCCCGCTGCTGTCGTGGCAGCCCTTCGAGGCGAAGAAAAACCAGACCAGCGAGACCATCGAGCGCGCCATCGCGAACGGCGAGTACGACGACCAACTCGACGAGTGGGCGAGCCTGCTCGAAGAGTGGGCGCGACCACGCGGCGGGAAGACGCGCGGGCGGCGGTTCTACCTCCGGCCGGCCCACGAGATGAACGGCACGTGGTTCCCGTGGAGCGCCGTCGATTCGACACGCATCGAGGCGACTGCCGCGCCCCAGCCGGGCAACGCGAGCGGCGAGAACCCCGCGGCGGGCACGCCCGACGACTACGTGAAGATGTGGCGACGGTTCCACGGGGCACTCGGCGAGACCGCACTCGACGAGTCGGACGTCCAGTGGATCTGGTCGCCGAACGCCGACGAGATCGGCGGTATCCGTGCCGAGCGCTACTACCCCGGCGACGAGTACGTCGACTGGGTGGGTCTGGACGGGTTCAACTTCGGCGGCAGCCAGTCCTACTCCGAGTGGCGCACGCCGGAAACGCTGTTCGATCCGATGTTGACCCGGATGCGCGAACTGACGGACAAACCCGTGGCGCTGACCGAGTTCGCCTCCTCGTCGGTTCCCAACTCCGGTAACGGCTATCAACCGGAGAAAAAGGCCCAGTGGGTTCGGGACGTGTTCGCCTACATCAACGAAAACGACATCAAGATGGCCTGCTGGTTCAACGTCGACAAGACTGGGGCCGACGAGACCGACTGGGCGGTCTTCGGCGGTACGCGCGGTACGTCCCGCGTCACCATCGGCGGCGAGAAACATCCGGTCTACGAGAGTTACAAGGGGACCGTTTCGTCCAACGAGTATCTCGCCGCGCTGACGGACTATCCACCGCTCCTGACCGACGACGAGTTCGCCGGGACGTTCTAACGACCGCGGAAGGTCGTCTCGTCGATGGGTAGGGCGGTCGATGCACGCCCGGCCAGCGCCTCGCGGTAGGCCGGGTAATACGCATAAGAGTCGCCACCGGCGGCGACGCCCTCGGTGCCACGTTCCCCGCCGAAAATCGCCCAGTCGGTCTCCTTGTCCTCGTTGAACCAACAGCAAAGCTCCGCCCGACCGTCGAAATAGTCGAAGGCGTCGCGTATCCACTCGGCCTTGCGTGCGGGGTCGTGGCCGTCGGCGGTGAGCGACGAACAGCCGACCTCGGGCACGCAGAGCGGCTTTTCGAACGTCTCCAGTCGCCCGATCATCTCCCCGAACACCGCTTCCGGCGTGCGCCAGTCAGACCACTCCCGACTCGCTCCCCAGTTGAACCCGTCGATGCCGACCCAGTCCACGTACTCGTCGCCCGGATAGCACGCCTCGGCGCTGTAATCGCCGACGTCGTCGTGGTTGACACACCACACCCACTGGAGTTGCTCGGGGCCGATTCCCGCGCCGGTGAGCGCGTCGTGGACGTGTCGCCACATCTCGACGTAGTCGGCGGGCGTCGAATCGCCGACGGTCGGACTCCACGGATACCAGTCGCCGTTCATCTCGTGGGCGAGCCGGAGGTAGCACCGGCGATCGGCGGCGCTCTCTCCGCCGGCCAGCCAGTCGGCCAGCCGCCTCGCCCAGTCGTCGAGATAGGCGTCGAACTCGCCGGCGGCGATGCGGCGGGCGATATCGGGGCGGGTATCGGCGGCGAGATAGGGTTCCCACGTGAGCAGCGGCACGCGCCCCGAATCCCAAATCCGGGGCAGAAGGCGCTCGAACAGCCCGTCGAGGGCATCGCGTCGCCACGGCGTAAAGAAGGTTTGAACGGCGTGACGCGTCCCGAGCCAGCGTTCCATCGCGTCGAGGAGGTCGGTTCGATCGGGGTCGGTATAGACGCCGTACAGCGGCGCACTCATCGCCGACCCGCGGAGACGGCGTTCGGGCGGTGCGTGTGGTATTTGCGGGACATATCGCCGTGTTTTTATCCGCGCCGCGCTTGAGGCTGCTGATTGGGTCTGCGGCGGTCCACGACGTCGAGAAAGTACATGAACGCCCTCCATCGGAGCGTCGTCCTCCTGGTCGCCCTGCTCGTAGCGACTGCGCTCGCGCCCGGTGGTGCCGCTGACGTCGTCTCGGGACCAGTAGGCGGCGACGGTTCGCCCCAGCAGGGAGCGGCGAACGCGAGCGCGAACGTCTCGGTGACGCTCGAAAACCAGACGCGCGCCGGACGATCGGTGTTCGTCGACCGGGCGACGCTCCCGGAGGGTGGGTTCGTCGTGCTCTCGGAACCCGGCCCCAACGGAAGCGTCGTCGGCGTGAGCCTGCCGCTCGCCGCCGGCACCCACGAGGGGAAGGTGACGCTGCGTGGCGTCCCCGGTAGCGATCTGAACCGCACTCGACTGGGTGCGAACACCACGCTCGTCGCCACCCTCCATCGAGATTCGAACGACAACGGCCGCTTCGACGGATTGCTCGCGCCGGGCACCGACGAGCAGTACACGAACGACACGACCGCCGTCGCCGACCGCGCGACCGTCTCGATACCCGACGAAGAGCGCCCGACGAACGCCTCGGTGGCGCTCTCGAATCAGACCTCGAACGGCACTGCGGTCACCGTGGACGCGGTGACGTTGTCGGAGGGGGGCTACGTTGCCGTCCACGACGGCGACCCGAACGCGACCGAGACGGTGGTCGGTACGACCGACTACCTCGCCGCCGGCAGCTACGAGAACGTCACGGTGGCGCTCGACGGTGACGAGAACGACCCCGCGCTGACCGACTCCGGGCGTGTGAGCGCCGTCGTCCACGAGGACACCGACGGCGACCGGGCGTTTCAGTACGTCTCGTCGGGCGGCGTCGAGGACCAACCGGCGCTCGAAAACGACTCCGTGGTGGCCGACACGGCATCGATCGTCGTCGAGCGGCCATCGACGCCCACGCCGACCGCGACGCCCACACCGACCGCGACGGCGACGGAAACGCCCACTGCGACACCGCGACGGGAGATCGGAAACGAGGACACGCCCTACGGCGGCGAGAGCAAGGGTCGTGAGGGGATCCTGGAAAACCCGCTCTTCCCGCTGCTCGCGGGCGTGTTCGCGCTGTTCGCCGTGCTCGCGGCCGTCAAGCGCTAACGTCGAATCGACCGATTCATCCTTCTCGCGGGCGTACGGTCGACAATGGACGGGCCGCTGTGGACCGACGAACACGCACCGGCGCTCGCGGACCTGCCCCAATCGACCGTCCGCGAATCGCTCGACCGGGCCGTTGCGGAGCCGCTGAACCTGATTTTGCACGGGCCGCCCGGAGCCGGCAAGACCGCCGCCGTACGCGCACTCGCTGACGAAATCCACGCCGACCCCGACAACGACCTCGTGGAACTCAACGTCGCGGACTTCTTCGATAGGACGAAAAAGGAGGTGAGCGAGGACCCGCGATTCGCCTCGTTCATCACACCGAAACGCCGCCGGAACTCCTCGAAGGCCGACCTCATCAAGCACGTCCTGAGTGAGTCGGCGAGCTACGCACCCGTCGCGGGCGAGTACAAGACCATCCTGCTCGACAACGCAGAAGCCATCCGTGAGGACTTCCAGCAGGCGCTCCGGCGGGTGATGGAGCGCCATCACAAAACCGCGCAGTTCGTCGTCACCACGCGCCAGCCCTCGAAGCTCATCCCGCCGATCCGCTCGCGGTGTTTTTCTATCCCTGTTCGCGCGCCGACGACCGACGAGATCGTGCGAGTCCTCGAGGGCATCGTCGCCGCGGAAGAGGTCGCACACGATTCGAACGGATTGGAGTACGTCGCGGGCTACGCCGACGGCGACCTCCGGCGGGCAATTTTGGGCGCACAGACCACGTTCGAGGCGGAGGGCGAAATCACGATGGACGCCGCCTACGAAGCCCTCGGGAGTGTGGGCAACGACGAGCACATCGAGGAGATGATTCTCGCGGCCGAAGGCGGCGAGTTTCAGGACGCCAGAAAGACGCTCGACGACCTGCTCGTCGAGGAAGGGTTGAGTGGGGACGAAGTGCTCGACGACGTCCTTCGGGTTGCGCGCTCGCGCTCGGTCGGACCGCCGCCCGCGGAACTCCACCGCCTCGCGGGCGAAGTCGACATGGACCTCGCCGAGGGGACGAGTGACCGCCTACACCTCTCGCATCTGCTGGCCGAACTCGGCCGGTAGTCACGAAAGCACCGCGATATGGCGGGTTAGCGATCGATGAACGCGGCGTTCGAAGGTTTCTTCGACCTCCCAGCCCGCAGCGCGTGCCGCGTCGGTCCACGGGCGGTCGCCGACGATCACTGTCCTTGGGGCGACCCGGTTGGCTTCGGCGAGCGCGCCCCGGACTACCTCGTGGAGGTCGCCCTCGATCTTCGACTGGCGGCCGTAGGGCGCGTCGAAGACGACCCCATCCACAGCGTCGTCGGCCAGCGGGAGGTGCGTCGCGTCGGCCCGTCCGGTGGCGAATTTCGACCCCGACTCGCCATCGAGGTAGTGGGCGAGGTTCGTCGCCGCGCCGCGAGCCATCTTCGACTGGGCGTCGAAGCCGACCACTCGCGCGCCGACCAGTCCCGCTTCGACGAGAATACCTCCAGTGCCGCACATCGGGTCCAGTACGACCGAACCGGGTCGTGCGCCGGCGATGTTCGCGAGTGCGCGCGCGAACAGCGGTCCCATCGATCCCGGCTGGAAGAACGGTTTCTCGGTGGGTGCGCGCGATCCGAACCCGCGCTGGCTCTCGGCGGCGAGCCAGCCCACGGTACAGGAATCGTCCGCGAAGAGCGCGCGCAGTTCGTTGTCGGGGGCGTCGAGATCGACGGTGTAGCCGCGATCGGTGAGCACGCCGCCGAGGCGGCGCTCGGCACGCTGGGTGTCAATGTCGGTTGTTCGGCGCACGTCGCGTGCACGGACTGCAACGGTCCCATCGCGGTCGAGCGGGGCGTCTTCGAGCAGCGCGCGGGCGCTCTCGACGGTCGCCTCGCCTCGCCCGACGAGTCGACTCACCCGGAGCGTGTATGCAAGCGTTCGGAGGCGCTCGGGATCGACTGCACGGGCAAGTGCGAGGCCGGTAGCGAGCGACTCGATCCCCTCGGCAGCGCTCGCGGCCTCGCACGTGGCGAAGGCGTCGTCCTCGCCGCCGAGTTCGAGCACGTACACCCGTTGACGTTCGCGCTCGCGGGCATGTCGCTGTCGGTCGCCACCGATACACCTCGAATTTCGTATGTGTCAAATGAAAGCACCAACCTTTATAAGTCTTAAATACGAGTTTTAAGACGAGTCATGTCTGCCCAGGACCCGAAGGAGACAATCAACATCGAAAACGTCGTCGCCTCGACTGGCATCGGTCAGGAACTCGACCTCCAGAGCGTGGCGATGGACTTGGAGGGTGCGGACTACGACCCCGAGCAGTTCCCGGGACTGGTCTATCGCACCCAGGAGCCCAAATCCGCCGCGCTGATCTTCCGCTCGGGCAAGATCGTCTGCACCGGAGCCAAGAGCACCGCGGACGTCCACGAGAGTCTGGAGATCGTCTTCGATAAGCTCCGCGACCTCGAAATCGAAGTCGAGGCCGACCCCGAGATCGTCGTCCAGAACATCGTCACGAGCGCCGACCTCCAGAAAACCCTCAATCTCAACGCCATCGCCATCGGTCTCGGATTGGAGAACATCGAGTACGAACCCGAGCAGTTCCCCGGACTCGTCTACCGTCTCGACGACCCCGAGGTGGTCGCGTTACTCTTCGGGTCGGGCAAACTCGTCATCACGGGCGGGAAGGAACCCGCCGACGCCGAACACGCGGTGGACAAGATCACCGACCGCCTCGACGAACTCGGACTGCTCGACGGGTAGTCACTCCCGGAACGCCGGATCGATTATCTCGGCGACGGCGACCACGTTCGTTCCACCACACTCCGGACACCGCTCACCCTCGACCAGCGACCCACAGTCCGCACAGCCACGCCGCCCCCAGTCGTCGGCCTCCACACTCGACTCCCGTCTGAGCTCGTCCGCGGTTGTCATATGTGAACACGATACGTCGTGTGAGAGCAATACCCTTTCGGCCCCGCAACGGCCGTCGTCGCCCCGAAAGGGCAGACACAAACCGAGTCGGCGACAACGGCCACTATGACCGCGAGCGCACTCGCGCAGGTCAGCCCGGCGGCGGGGAGCGCGCTCGCCTACGTGGGCACCTTTCTGCTCGCCGCGGGCGTCTACTCGCTGACCGCCCACATCGCAGCCCGGAACGTCCTCGGCGACGTCCCGCCGAAGCGGGCGCTGTTGGTCGGGCCGGTGCCGGCCGCAATTTCACTGCTGCTCCAGCAATATGGCCCGCTGGCCTTCTTGCTCGCTATCGCTACCGATTTCGTTCTCATTCGCTACGTCTATCGGCTCAAGATCCGGACGACGGCGCTCGTGACGTTCGTCCACCTCGTCGTCAGCATCCTCGTGTTGTTCGTCGTCCTGAGCGCCTACCGGCTCGCGGGCACCGCTCCGGGCTAGTCGACGAGACGCTCGATCTCGGTCACCAGAACCCCGCTCGCGCCGAGTTGCTTCACGTCGTTGATCGTCTCGAAGACGTCACGCTCCTCGACGACCGCATGCACCGCGACGCTCCCCTCGCCGGCGATGTTCATAACTGTTGGTCCGCCGAGCCCCGGAATCACGTCCCGTATCTCGTCGAGTCGGTCTTCGGGTGCGTTCATCATCAGATACCGCTTGCCCTCCGCCGAGAGCACCGAGCGAAGCGCCGTCTCGACCTCCGCCAGTTTAGGGTCGTCGGCCGCGTCCTCGCGGGCGAACAGGTGGGCCGAACTCGACAGGACCTCCTCGATGACGTCGAGCCCGTTGACCCTGAGCGTGGTGCCCGTCGAGGTGATGTCGATGATAGCGTCGGCCATCTCGACGTGGGGCGTGAGTTCTGTGGCCCCCGACACTTCTACGACCTCGGGGTCGATGCCGTGGTCGGCGAAGAACGTGCGGGCGATGTGGGGGAACTCGGTGGCGACGGTCTTCCCGGCGAGGTCGGCGACCGACTGCAGCGAGCTGTCGTTCGGTGCGGCGAGCACCAGCCGACAGCGGCCGAAGCCCAAGTCGAGACGTTCGTCCAGCGCGACGCCGGCCTCGCGGACCTGGTCCAGTCCGGTGACGCCCGCATCGGCCGCGCCGTCGGCGACGTACTCGGGGACGTCGGCGGCACGGACGAATAAAACTGTGACGTCGGGGTCCACGGTGGAGGCGTAGAGTTGGCGCTCGGCACCGTTCTCGATGTGGAGACCGGCGCGTTCGAGGAGATCGATGGTAGGGTCGTGCAGGCGGCCCTTGTTGGGCACGGCGAGGCGCATATATCCGAAGGGGGTGATGACGGCTCAACTGCCTTTCGTTACCGCGCGAGCCACGACGCCGAGGAGGTGTCCAATCGTCCCGAACAGCGTGCCGTAGCCGACGGCGACGCCGAGCGCCGTGAGCAGTCCGTAGGATGGGTCAAGCGCCAGAAACGACGTGTAGCCGGCGATCGGCGAAGCGGCGAGCGCACAGCCGACGATAACGCCACCGCGACGGGCGGCGTTCAGCCCGGCGACCGCGACCGAGAGCGAAACGGTGGCGAGACCGCCGGCGACGAGGACGGCGGGGAACAGCCCGCTCTCGTGGGCGAGCGCGACCGCGAGCAGTTCGGCCAGCCAGAGTGCGGGCACGAGCGCGAGCGACCGCCGGGCGGTGGGGCCGTCGCCGACCAACACCTGTCGGAGCGAGAGCCGTTCCGCCATGGCCATAGCGAGCATAACACGTCTGTTCAAATAATTTCTCGGATGGTATGAACGATTTACTGATACGGCGAATTCGTCTTTCGACGGAGCGAAACGGCGTCCACGATGCGGGCAGCGTGAACCCGTAGATTCACGCCGTCGGGCACGAATCACGGACCATGACGACGCTCGAAATCAGCGGCGGACGGCTGCTCCGACCCGATATGACCGTCGAGCGCGGCGACGTGCTCGCGGACGAGGACTCCGGCGAGATTCTGGCCGTCGGCGAGACCTCTGCTGGCGATGAGACGCTCGACGCGAGCGGCGGTCTCGTGATGCCCGGCCTCGTCAACGCCCACACCCATATTGCGATGGCGCTACTGCGGGGCTACGCCGACGACAAACCCCTCCACGAGTGGCTGCGCGAGGACGTCTGGCCGGTCGAGGGCGTGCTCGAACCCGGGGACGTCCGCGCGGGGGCTGAACTCGGACTGCTCGAAAGCATCGAGTCGGGAACCACGGGACTGTGCGACATGTACTTCCACGTGCCCGCAATCGCCGACGCCATCGAACGGGTCGGGCTTCGCGCCCGCGTCGGCCACGGCGTCGTCACCGTCGGGAAAGACACGGACGAAGCCCGCGCGGACTTCGAGGAAGGGCTGGCCGTCGCACGCGCGCAGGACGGCGCGGCGGGTGGACGAGTGTCGACGGCGTTCATGCCCCACAGCCTCACCACCGTTTCGGGCGCGGAACTCGACGAATTCGTTCCCGAGGCCCGTGACGCCGGCATACCTATCCACCTCCACGCGAACGAGACGCGCGATGAGGTCGCCCCCATCGTCGACGAACACGGCGAGCGACCGCTCGAATACGCCGCCGCGCACGGACTGCTCTCATCTACTGATTTCATCGCCCACGGGACCCACCTCGATGCGACCGAAATCGAGCTGCTCGCCGAGACGGGGGCAGGCGTCGTCCACTGCCCGGCCTCGAACATGAAGCTCGCGAGCGGCATCGCCCCCGTTCAGGCGATGCTCGATGCGGGTGTCACGGTTGGACTCGGTACCGATGGCGCGGCCTCAAACAACGACCTCGACATGTTCGACGAACTGCGCGACGCCGCGATGGTGGGCAAGCTCGCCGCCGAGGACGCCAGCGCCGTGGACGCTGTCACGGCGGTGCGGATGGCGACGGCGGGCAGCGCCGACGTGCTCGGGTTCGAAACGGGGAGAATCGCCGAGGGGAAGAAAGCCGACATCGCCGTGCTCGACCTCGACAAGTCCCATCTGACACCCGAACACGACCTCGTGAGCCACCTCGCCTACGCCGTCACCGGGAGCGACGTGCGCCACACTGTCTGCGACGGGGCGGTGCTGATGCGCGACCGCGAGGTGCTCACGCTCGACGCCGAACGGGTGCGAAAAGAGGCCGAAAAGCGGGCAACGGCGGCCGTCGAGCGCGCCGGCTGATCACTTGAGCGCTCGTGCGCCGAGAGCTGCCAGTCCCGCAAGCGCCGCGAGCACACTGAAACCCGGTCCTTCGGTGCTGCTCGTGCCGTTCGCCGCACCCGTCGCATTTGTTCGATTCCCCCTGGCTGCGGTCGGCGCGCCGGCGGTCCCGTTTCGTGTCCGGTTCGCCGCCGATGCGGGGACGAGTTTGTGGACCCCGCCGCCGAGGTCACCACCGGCAGTCAGCGCGTAGAGCTCGCCGGCACCGTCGCGACCGATCGCGATGAGGTGGGCGTTCAGTTCGCCATTCCTCGCCCCGGCGATGCGGAGTTTCTCGAACGACCGCAGCCCGTTTTGGCTCGGATCGGCGACGAACAACGATCCCTGGGGCTTGCCGGCGCGGATGCTGTAATCGCCGAAAACGTACTGGCCATCGAGCGCGTCGACGCTGCCCGTCGAGACGTAACCGCCGATGACCGAACTCCCGATCGGTTCGTCGTTACGCATGTGGGGATACTCGATGATGGGGCCGACGAGTCGTTCGCCACCGCGGACGTCCGGCGGCGTTTCGGTGGGACAGGAGGTGATGTCGCCGTTCGGGCTGAAACAGTGGGTTCCCTCGCGGACGTTCCAGCCGTAGTTCTTCCCCTTCTCGACGACGTTGACTTCCTCGTAGCGGTCCTGTCCGACGTCGGCGACGTAGAGTGTGCCGTCGGAAAATCCCATCCGCCACGGGTTGCGCAGCCCCCACGCGAAGTGCTCGTCCAATCCCTCCTTACCCACCAGCGGGTTGTCGTCCGGAATCCCGTAGGGTTTGTCGCCCGTTCGGCTATCGACGTCGATGCGGAGCATGCTCCCCAGGAAGTTCTCGGTGACGTCCTGGCCGTTGCCGCCGTCGAGTGCGCCGTACCAGTCGCTCGCGTGGCCGGTGCCCATGTCGTTTGCCGCGCCGCCGTCGCCGAAGGGCACGTAGAGATAGTCATCGGGTCCGAACGCGACTGCGCCGGCGTTGTGGTTGCTCTGGGGTTCGGGCACTTCGAGCAGTCGGCGCTCGGTGTCGGGCCGGCCCGCACTCAGGTCGTCGGTGGCACGAAATTCCGCGAGCACCGCGACGTGTGAGTGGGTCGTCGGGGTGTCGTCGGTGGGTGGTCCGCTGTATCGTAGATAGAACTTCCCATTTTCCCGAAAGTCGGGATGAAAAGCCAGTCCCAACAGTCCCTGTTCGCCCTCGACGGGCGTCATGCGGTCGCTGACGTCGAGGAACGGTTCGCCCTGTGCGTTCGATGCGACCGTGTACATCCCCCCGGTGCGTTCGAGCACGAACCGGCGGTCGCCGCCGGGCTCTGGAGCGAAGTCGATGGGCTGTTCGAACCCGTCGGCGACGGTGTCGAGACCGACCGTCGGCCCGCGCGGGACGGGCGACCGTTGCTGGAAGGAACTCGCGCGCGCACGACCGCCGGCGAGCGTGAGGGCGGCCGTGCCCGCCGTGAGACCGAGAAAGCGGCGGCGTGACGCCGACGTGGGGGCTTGGTCGGGTGTGTACTCGTCCATCGTCAGTTGTCGTCCGTGAGGAGTGCCCGCGCGGCTAAAGTCCTGCCGACAGGCCGCCACGTCGACGCGCCGCGGTGGGTCGTTCTCGACCGTCCGATGGGCTTCGGTAGCGTTTTGAGCGCGCTACCATTCGATACGGACATGACTACGGAGCCGATCACCGCACGCCTCGCAGAGCCCGAGAGCGCGCGCGAGTCCGGCCGTCAGAAGATCGACTGGGCGCGCCAACACATGCCGATCTGCGCCGCGCTGCGCGAGGAGTTCGAGGAGACGCAGCCACTCGACGGCGAGCGACTCGGCATGGCGATGCACGTCGAGGCCACGACCGCGGTCCTCACCGAGACGCTCGCGGCCGCCGGTGCCGAGGTCGCCATCACGGGCTGCAACCCGCTCTCGACGCACGACGACGTGAGCGCGGCGCTCGACGCACAGGAGGGAATCACTTCCTACGCCGAGCGCGGCGTCGCGGACGACGACTACTACGCGGCCATCGAGGCCGTCATTTCCCACGAACCGACCATCACCGTCGACGACGGGATGGACATGGTCGCGGCCATCCACGACGACCATCCCGAACTGATCGACTCGATTCTGGGTGGCTGCGAGGAGACCACCACGGGGGTCCACCGCCTGCGCGCGATGGACGACGACGACGCGCTCGACTATCCCGTCTTCGCGGTCAACGACACGCCGATGAAGCGGCTGTTCGACAACGTGCATGGCACGGGCGAGTCCTCGCTCGCGGCCATCGCCATGACGACGAACCTCTCGTGGGCGGGCAAGACGGTCGTCGTCGCCGGCTACGGCTTCTGTGGTCGGGGCGTGGCGAAGAAGGCCGCCGGCCAGAACGCGAACGTGGTGGTCACGGAGGTCGACCCGCGGCGGGCGCTCGAAGCCCACATGGAGGGCTACGAGGTGCTTCCCATGGAAGAGGCCGCCGCCGAGGGCGACGTGTTCATCACGACCACTGGGAATCGTGACGTGCTCACGGGCGAGCACTTCGAGCGGATGAACGACGGCGCGCTGCTGGCGAACGCGGGCCACTTCGACATCGAGATCGACCTCGACGCGCTCTCTGAACTGGCCGACACAAGTCGTGAAGCGCGCCCCGGCGTGCGCGAGTACGAACTCAGTGATGGCAGACGTCTGAACGTGCTCGCGGAGGGTCGGTTGGTCAACCTCGCCGCTCCTGTGGCGCTCGGCCACCCGGTCGAGGTGATGGACCAATCGTTCGGCGTACAGGCCGTCTGCGTACGCGAACTCACGAACGAAGAGTATTCAGCAGGCGTTCACGACGTGCCCGACGAGTTGGATCGGGAGGTCGCCGAGATCAAACTCGACGCCGAGGATCTCGCCATCGACGAACTGTCGAGCGTGCAGACCGAGTACATGGGTAGCTGGGATCACGGGACGTAGCCATGTCACACGCCAAGGGCGACCGGCGCGAACGCGAACTCGTCAATCGCCTCGACGCGGCCGGGTTCGCGGTGATGCGTGCACCGGCAAGCGGCAGCGCCACCGAGCGCGAACTGCCCGACGCGCTCGCCGGCGACGGCGAGACGTTCTACGCCATCGAGGCGAAATCCTCCTCGGGGAACCCCATCTACCTCACGGGCGAGGAGGTCGAGGCGCTGGTCTTCTTCGCGCGGAACTTCGGCGCGAAACCCCGGATCGGCGTGCGATTCGACCGCGAGGACTGGTATTTCTTCCACCCGAGCGACCTCCACGTGACCGACGGCGGCAACTATCGCGTGAAAAAGGAGACGGCACTCGAATCGGGAACCGACTTCGACGAACTCACCGGCGGTTCCTCGCGCACGCGCCTCGACGACTACGACCGCTGACGGTTCCCGCGCCGCCCGTCGTGCGCACGTCTGACGTGGAGTTAAGTGCCGGTCGTCCGTCGTCCCGAACGGGCGCGCACCGCCGGTTTCACTCCCCATCCTCCCCACTCGCGCGCCCCACGGTCCCCGCCCCGGCGGCCCTCCCTTTTCGTTTTCCGTTCGAGAGCTACGCCTCGGCTTGGAGCATCTCGCGGACGGTCGTGACCGCATCCGGGCGAGCCATGAGCGCGAGCTGGTCGCCCGCCTCGATCGCCGTTCTAGGTAGTGGAATCGTCATCGACTCGCCCGCCCGCCCGTGGGCGTACACCCGTGCTTCGTCGGGCACGTCGAGGGCGACGACCCGCTCGCCGACGACGGGCGACTCGTCGGGCACGGTGAGCGTGGCCGCCGAGAGCGTCTCGGTGATGTCGGCGAGCACGCTGAAATCCCCGCCCAGGAGGGCGGTCTTCGCGCTGGCTGCGCCGAGCTGTTCGGGGTAGATCAGTTCGTCGACACCCTCGCTGTACTCGCGGTAGACCTCCTCGGAGAACTCCTCGCTGATGCGGAGGACGGTGCGACAGCCGTGGTCGTTGGCGACCGCACAGACCGCGAAGTTGATCTCGGGGTCGCCAGTGAGTCCGCCGACCGCGTCGGCTCCATCGAGGTCGGCCGCCGCCAGCACCTCCGTCGCGGCACCGTCACCCTCGACGACCGTGAACCCGTCCTCGCGGGCGCGTTCGACTTTCGCCGGGTCGTTCTCGACGACGACGACCTCGTGGCCCTCCGTGGCGAGGAGGTCGGCCGTCCGGATGCCGACGCGGCCATACCCAACGATGACATATCTCATGACCAACGTAGCAGGTCGGGGGTGAAAACCTTGTCTGCTCTCGACACCTGAGATCGATCGGCGAGCGTGAGACGGGTGTGGACGACGAACGGGCGATACGCAGGATATGCATATGCCTGACCAAAGGCTATGTATCGACCCCGAGTACGAACGGCCGATGACACGCATCGCCATCACCGGCGCGGCGGGTGGAGTCGGTCGAACGCTGCTGGAGGGCTTTTCCGACCACGACGTGACGCCACTGACCTACGACGAGCAAGACGACATGGATAGCATCGTCTGTGACGTTCTCGACCGCGAGGCGTTCACGGAGGCGCTCGCCGGACAGGATGTTCTGATTCACCTCGCGGGCAACGCCTCGGCGTACGCCGACTGGAGCGAGGTGCGCGAGGTCAACATCGACGGCGTCTACAACGCCTACGAGGCCGCCGTCGCCAACGGTCTCGACCGCGTGGTCTACGCGAGTTCGAACCACGCGGTGAACATGGCCGACGTCACCGACCCGAGCGAACCCGAGACCATGCAGCCCGATGCACCGACGGTGTTCGCCGACACCGACGCGCGACCCGATTCCTATTATGGCATCACGAAAGTCGCCGGCGAGGCCATCGGCAACTACTACGCCGTCCGCCACGGCATCGAAGCCGTCCACGCCCGCATCGGCTGGCTGATGGATCGCGAGGAGCTGGTGGATACCCAAGAGAACCCCGACCACGAGTATCCGGAGGCGTACGCCCGCTTCGCCCGCGCGATGTGGCTCAGTCCGCGCGACTGCCGGGACCTCATCGAACGGGCCGCCACGGCGGACCTCCCCGAGAACCCAGTGACCGCTCACGGCGTCTCCAGAAACGACGAACGGTATCTCTCGCTGACCGAGACCCAGCGCGCGCTCGGCTACCGACCACGGGACAACGCTGGCGAGGCGCTCGACGGCTGACGAAGCGCCGCTGTCTGTGAATTAGAGTCTGCGCCGCAGGCGCAAGCCTAGGCCGGGATTTGAACCCGGGGTCTCGTCCTTACCAAGGACGCGCTTTACCGCTAAGCTACCCAGGCAGGCATTCCTGCCTACCGCCGAGCCGTCTTTATCCGTTTCGGTTCACGAGTCGGTCGCCGACGTGCGCGCACCGGTATCGGCCGACTCGAACGCTGCGCTCGCCCGCCGGGCGAGTGCGTCGCGCGTCGCGGCGTCGAACAGCGCCTCGGCGGCGGGAAGGTGGGTCGAATCCTCGGCAGCGAGGTTGGCGACGAACTCGCGGTAGTTGGCCGACGGATGGCCGTCGACGGCCGTGGTGCCGGCGACGGCGGCGAGGCGGAAGACGTCGGCTTCGAGGCGGTGCTCGTCGAGCCCACTGGTGCGGTCGCGGCCGAAATTCCGTACTGTTTCGACGGCGCTCCCGGCGGCCTCCGTGCGTGCGAGCAAGGAGAACCCACGGGCGACGAGCACGTCGGCGGCGAGCACCGCCACGTTGGCGTCGTCGCTTTCGTCGCTCGCCCACGGCACCTCCCTGGCGAGTCGGCGCGTCAGCCGCAGGCCCTCGTAGATGAGCTGCGTGCCGGCGGCGCGCTCGGCGACGGTCTCGAAGTCGAGCGCGGAATCGAGGGCGCGTGCCGAGAGCACCACCAGAACGCCGGGGGCCATCGAGCCGGTGTCGAGGGCGGCCGTAACGCTCTGGTTGAACGGTTCGGGGTCGATATCACGGACGGCCTCCCGCGCTGCGGACCGGACGTGGGAGGCTTCCTCCATCGACAAATCGTAGGGCCGCGGAGGGCAAAGGCCTTTGGAAACGGGCCGTACGTTCGCCCGTGATTACGACCAGTATCGACGGTTCGGTCGCCACCGTCACCCTCGACCGCCCCCGCAAACGCAACGCGCTCTCGCCCGCCGCGCTCGCCGACCTCGAAGCCACGGTCGCAGACTTCGACACACCCGTCGTCCACCTGCGCGGCGCTGGCCCGGCCTTCTGTGCCGGTGCCGACCTCGGCGCAGTTGCCGATCTCGACGGCGAGGCTGCCCACGAGTTCGCCCGCAGCGGCCAGCGCGTCGCAAACGCCATCGAAAGCACCGAATCGGTGTTCGTCGCGGGCATCGACGGGGCTGCTCGTGGGGGAGGGGTCGAACTCGCGCTCGCCTGCGACATCCGTCTCGCCACCCCGGACGCGACCTTCGCCGAAACGGGTGTGCGGCTCGGACTGTTCGGCGCGTGGGGCGGCACGCATCGGCTTCCCGAGGTGGTGGGAGCGGGCAACGCGCTCGATCTCGCGCTCTCGGGCCGTACCATCGACGCCGAGGAAGCGCTTCGGATGGGGTTGATCTCCAGAGTCGTCGAGGACCCTGCGGAAGTGGCCGCGACGATCGCCGGCCACGATTCCGATGCGCTCGCCGCTTTGAAGGAGCGGATGCGCGACGACGCCCCACCCGAAGAACAGGACCGACGTGAGGCGGACACGTTCGCCGGTCTCGTCGAGCGCGCGGACCTCACGGAGTACCGCTAATCGAACCGGGCGAGCGGGGCTGGCGCAGGCGGCGTG
The DNA here is from genome assembly GCF_000755245.1 of Halococcus sediminicola. Taxonomy (NCBI): domain Archaea; kingdom Methanobacteriati; phylum Methanobacteriota; class Halobacteria; order Halobacteriales; family Halococcaceae; genus Halococcus; species Halococcus sediminicola. The sequence goes on from NZ_BBMP01000022.1 coordinate 628,159, forward strand.
TGGCGCTTGTGCTCGCTGCGGGCGACCAACCTCTCGACGCGCTCGACGGTATCAGTATGGATATCGAGTTCGCGCGCCGTCGCCGTCCGCGAGAGCGGGCCGTCGACCCGCAGCGCGAGCACGGCGTCGAGGACGTCGTAGCCAACGCCCATCTCCTCCTCGTCGGTCTGACCGACCCACATTCCGGCCGTAGGCGTTTTGTCCACGAGGTCGTCGGGGACACCCACGTGACGAGCGAGTTGGCGGACCTGTCCCTTGTAGAGATTGCCAATGGGATGACAATCGACCGCGCCGTCGCCGTACTTGGTGAAGTAGCCGACGAGCGCCTCGCTGCGGTTGCCCGTACCGAGAACCATCATACCCTCCCGGTTGGCGACGAAGTAGTTGCACACGGCCCGCACCCGCACGCGGAGGTTGCCGACGGCGGTTCGGGCGGGTTCGCCGTCCGGAGAATCCGGGAAAGCATCGAGGAATGCTTCTACTATCGGCTCGATTGCGAGCACGTCGTAGTCGATGCCGAGGTCCTCGGCGACCCGCTCGGCGTCGCTCATGTTTTCGTCACTGTTGACCTCGCTCGGCAACACCAGTCCGTGGAGTCCATCGGTACCGAGCGCCTCGACGGCTAAGTACGCCGTCAGGGTGCTGTCGATACCGCCCGAAATGCCGAGCACGCCGCCGGTCGCGCCAGCGCTTGCGACGCGCTCGCCGATGAACTCGGTGATGTGTTCGCGGTGGGCGTCGAGTTCCGCTTCCGAGAGCGAGAGATCGAACGGAACGGTCGCCATCGTTTCGGAATCTGCCATTGCGGCCCCGTAGGCGGTCGCGTCACTAATACTCACCACTCGCGACGGGGAACCGACTGCTCGGTCGTTTTCGCAAGGAAGCCTACGGAGTGGCGATGGTGAACAAGAGGAGGTTGTGCGCGCCCGGTCCGAGACCGACCGCGGCGACCGCCCCGAGCAGGAGATAGCCCTCGGCCGGTTCCTCGCGGACGTACTCGCTCAGGAAGACGACGACCGCCGCCGCGAGCGCGAGCTTGACGAGTACGAAGAGCCAGCCCGCGCCGATGAACGGGGTCGTGGGCAGTCCGGCAGCGAACTCGATGACCGCCCGCGAGACCGGCGAGCGCTCGCCGAAACCCAGAACATCGATTCCGACGGCCGTCGAGACGCCGTCGAGCGCGTGCCCGAACACCGCGAGCGCGCCGACCGCGCCCGCACACTCGGTCTTCGGCACCGCTCGGCGCAGCCCGCCCCAGACGACCGCCGCCAGAACCGTTGCGACGACCGCTCCCACGGCGGGCCACGCGACAGTGAGGCCGGGCGCGCCGACCGAAAGCGCCCAGCCCACGGCCACGACGGCGAGCACGCCCCCGAGAAGGGCGACGACGCCCGGCACCGATGGCGGTCGCCAGCGGTCCGTGGGAAGTTCGGCCGCCGCCGTGACGGCCCAAACACCACCGGCGACGGCCGCGACCGAGATGTACACCGTGGGCGAGCCGAAAAACGGTCGCAGGATGGGGGGAACGCCGTCGACCTGATACAGCACATAGAGACTCGACCCCAGCATCATCCACGGCGCGAACGCGACGACCACCCGGTCGGTGACTCGTGGACCGAGCCGGCGCAGCGAGAGGGCGACGGCGACGAACACGACTCCGAGAACGAGGAGATAGCCGACCGGCGGGAGCGCCGAACCGGCGGGCAGCAACTGCGCGGGCACCTGCATACTCGACGGGTGGTCGGCCCGGGCGAAAGCGTTCCGGTCGACGGGGGCGGATTTATCCGCGGCGCTCCCGCAGGCTCGGCATGGACCGCGCTACCTTCGCCGCGAGCATCGATCACACCGTTCTGGGTCCCGAAACCACGCCCACAGACGTCGAGCGCGTGCTCGGCGAGGCGGCCGAATACGGGATGAACGCCTGCATTCCGCCCTGTTTTCTCGATAGCGCCGAAGGGGCGGTGACCGTCGCCACCGTTATCGGCTTCCCACACGGCCAGCACGCTCCCGAGGCGAAACGCGAGGAGGCGGTCGCCGCGTGGGAGGCCGGGGCCGACGAACTCGACGTCGTGATCAACGTCGGGCGGCTTCGGGCCGGAGAGGACGAACGGGTCACCGAGGAACTCGCCGACGTGGTGGCCGCCGTACCGGTTCCAGTGAAAGTCATCATCGAGGCTCCCCTGTTGAGCGACGACGAGAAGCGCCGCGCCTGCGAGTGTGCGGTCGATGCCGACGCCGACTTCGTGAAGACCGCCACCGGCTTCGAGGGCGGCGCGACGGTCGAGGACGTCGAACTCATGAGCGAGTATCTCCCCGTGAAGGCGAGCGGTGGCATCGGCAGCTCCGAGAAAGCCACGAAAATGTTGTCGGCGGGAGCCGAGCGCATCGGCGCGTCGAGCGGCGTCGCGCTCGTCGAGGGCTTCGACGACTGATTAGCGCTCGATGGCGCGGACGACGCCGGTGACGACGAGCCACGGGACCACGACGAGCGAGCCGAAACCGACCACCGAGGCGGCGAACAGCCACGCCAGGGCCGGCAGCGAGACGGCGAACCAGAGGGCCACAAAGCCGAACGTCAGGGCCGCGAGTACCGCCGCCGCGAGCATCGTCGCGCGTTCGGCCGTCCGCCCCCGTCGTGCGCGCGCACCGGCGCGCCCGTTCCTGTGCAGTACCGCTCGTCCGGCGTCAGCAGAACTGTCGTAGTTCATTCTCGTCCGTTCGTAGGCCACCTACCTGGATAAGTGTTATCTGAAGAACATTTCTGTAACGTCGGTTACCGAAATCTGCTTCAGTAATCGGTCGGGAAAGTGCGAGCCGTTCACTCGCGTGTCGCGTTGAGAACGCTCGCCTCGCCGTCGATAGTCACAGTGAGAGCGGCGTCGTCGAGTGGGATTTCCAGTTCGACCCGCCACGGGTCGGTGCGCTCGACGGTCAGATAGTCGTCGCTCCAGAGGAAGGGTAGCTCCCACGAAGGGGTTTTCGAGATATCGATGCCGTGGTCGTAGAGGAAGGCGATCACGGCGGGGTGATTCTGGAACGTTTCGCCCACGGTGGTCGTCATGTCGGCGCTACAGCGCTCGCAGGTGTGGACGACGTGCACTTTCGGGTCCGCCGGCGACTCGCCCGCGCGGAGTCCGGTCGTCCGGCGGCCGAAACACCACGTGCAGAGACCGTCGGCCGAGAGGGCTGTCTGTGAGCGCATCCACCCATCATAAATCGAGAGCAGTTCCTCGCGGCTCCGCCCGGCGAGCGTGCCCGGCGGAAAGGGAAAGTCGTGGAACTCGATACCGCAGTTCGGACAGCGGATGACGACGTACTCGTAATCGTACTGGGCGGCGAGCGTCGCCCCGCAGTTGTAACAGTCGCTGTCGAGGTCGAACGGCGCGACGCTTCGCTTGTCGGTGTCGAGCGCCGCCAGCATCGACCGACAGACCGCCAGCCCGCTAAACAGGAGGCCATAGCCCTCCTCGGTGCGGTAGATGAACGTGCCGGTGAGCTGCTTGAGGTGGTAGTTGAACCGGCCGCTGTCGCCGAGGCCGACGCGCTCGTTGAGCGCCGAGAACGGAATCACCTGTTCGGGAGCCTCGTACAGCGCGAACAGGATTCGGACCCGGGTCTCGTTGGCCAGCAGGGAAAAGGCTTCCTCCAAGCGGCTCTCGGTGGTCCAGTCGGTCGCGGTGTCACCGCGTTTCATCGTTCCTCCGCGGTGCAGAGTGGCGCATGATGGCGCGTGGGTCCCGGTCGTGATAAGCGCATGGCGCACGGAAAGCAGTTATCCCCGGGGACACTCTCGTGGAAACCGTGGTTCCGAACGAACCGAGACCCGTTCGTGGTGAGAATGGCCCATCAGAGCCACTCGTCCGCCCGTTCGGGTACGTGGCGGACGAACCGGTCATCCGTCGTCTTGGCGACCGGGAGCTGTATCTCGGAAACTGGCGTGCGGCCGACGGCGCACGTCACGACAGGGAGTTTCGGTACGTGCTGTCGGTCACCGAAAACGAGTACCCGCTGACGACCCACCATCGCCCGCTCGACGATGGTCCCGACAACGACTGGCTCGCGTTCGAGGGAGCCGTCGATACCGCTCGAACGCTCTTCCGTCGGGACGGCTCGGTGCTGATTCACTGTACTGCCGGCATCTCGCGGAGCAGCACGCTCGTTGCGACGACACTCGCCGCCGAGGAGCATCGACGGTTCGACGACGCGCTCGCCATCGTCCATGACGCGCGGCCGCACGCGCTTCCGCACCCGGCGCTCCACGAGTGGGCGGTGGTGTATCTCGCCGCACGGTCGTAGTCGCGCAATCGAACGGTGAGTCGGCGTCGAGCCGTCGCGTTTTTGCCCGCGCGCGCCGGAACAACGGTAAGCGGATGGCCAGCTATCACATCGAGACCTACGGCTGCACCGCGAACCGTGGCGAGAGCCGCGCCATCGAGCGGCGGCTCCGCGACGGCGGCCATCACCCCGTCGACGGCCCCGCGAACGCCGACGTGGCCATCCTGAACACGTGCACCGTGGTCGAGAAGACCGAGACGAACATGCGCCGCCGGGCCGAGGAACTCGACGCCGAGACTGCTGACGTCGTCGTCACCGGCTGCATGGCGCTCGCACAGGGCGAACAGTTCGCCGACCTCGATGCAACTGTGTGTGGCTGGGACGAGGTCCCCGAGGTCGTCCGCAACGGCGAGTGCCCGCGCCCGACGCCCGACGCCGAACCGGTGCTCGACGGCGTGGTGGGGATTCTCCCCATCGCCCGCGGCTGCATGAGCGATTGTTCCTATTGTATCACCAAGCACGCCACCGGCAAGATCGACTCGCCACCTGTGGAAGAGAACGTCCGGAAGGCGCGCGCGCTCGTCCACGCCGGCGCGAAGGAGATTCGCGTCACGGGCCAGGATACAGGGGTGTACGGCTGGGACACCGGCGAGCGCAAACTCCACGAGCTACTCGAACGCATCTGCGCCATCGACGGCGATTTTCGAGTACGGGTAGGGATGGCCAACCCGAAAGGAGTACATGGGATCCGCGAGGAGCTCGCGGACGTCTTCGCCGCCGAAGAGAAACTCTACAACTTCCTCCACGCACCAGTCCAGTCGGGCAGCAACGACGTGCTGGGCGACATGCGCCGCCAGCACCAGGTGAGCGAGTTCCGCGACGTCGTGGAGACGTTCGACGACCGACTCGACCACTGGACGCTCGCCACGGACTTCATCGTGGGCTTCCCGACCGAGACCGACACCGACCACGAGCAGTCGATGGCCCTGCTCCGTGAGACGACCCCCGAACGGATTAACGTCACCCGATTCTCGAAACGACCCGGTACCGACGCCGCCGAGATGAAGGGGCTCGGTGGCACCCTCAAAAAGGAGCGCTCGAAGGCGATGAGCGACCTGAAGATGGACGTCGTGGGCGATGCCTACGAGTCGATGGTTGGCGAGCGCCACGAGGTGCTGGTCGTCGAACCCGGCACCGCGGACTCGGTGAAGTGCTACGACGAGGCCTACCGTCAGGTGATCATCCAGGACGCGCCCACCCACGGCGTCGAACCCGGCGATCTCGTCGACGTCGAGATCACGGGCCAGAACACCGTGTACGCCTTCGGAAACCCCGTTTAGGGGGTTTTGGAGGCGCGACGTTTCGCCGATCGACGGGGAGCGGCGACTCCCGCGGGTTTGATTCGGGAGTGATCGGCTCGACGACGATTTCTACCGGTAATGAGGGACTGCGACCGCACCCGCGGGGGTTCCGAAGCGGCTATCCCGGCGGCCCGGCGAGGCGAGGTATGCAGGTGACGTTTCTCGGGACCGGCGGCGCAGTCCCGACGACCCGGCGCAACACGAGCGCCCTCATGGTTCGCCGCGAGGGCGAGCGCCTCCTCTTCGACTGCGGCGAGGGCACCCAGCGCCAGATGATGCGCTTTGGCACCGGCTTTTCGATCTCCCATATCTTCGTGACCCATCTCCACGGCGATCACGTGCTCGGATTGCCGGGGCTCTGCCAGACTCTCGATTTCAACGACCGCGAGCAGGCGCTCGCCATCCACACGCCGCCGGGTACCAAGGCCACGGTCGAGAACCTCGTCGGCGTCACCGGCGCGCGCCCCGGCTATCCGATTCGAGTCCACGAGGCACAGCCGAGCGGGGTCGCGCTTCGCGAGGACGAGTACGAGGTTCGTGCCTTCGAGACCGATCATCGAACTCAGTCGGTCGGCTACGCGCTCGTCGAGGACGACCGGAAGGGGCGGTTCGATCGCGAGCGCGCCGAGGAACTCGGCGTTCCGGCGGGCCCGCTGTTCTCGGAGCTCCACGAGGGGAACGCGGTCGAACTCGACGACGGTCGAACGATCGACCCCGACCAAGTGGTGGGATCGCCCCGCCCCGGACGGCGAATCGTCTACACCGGCGACACCCGGCCTACCGGCGCGACCGTCGAGGCCGCTGCCGACGCCGACCTGCTGGTCCACGAGGCGACCTTCGGCGAGGACAGGTCCGAACGCGCCGGGAAAACCGGCCACTCGACCGCGCGACAGGCCGCCGACCTCGCTGTCAGGGCGGGTGCGAAACGCCTCGCGCTCACGCACGTCTCGTCGCGCTACGCCGGCGAGAGCGACCGACTCGCGGTCGAAGCCCGTGAGATCTTCGACGACGCCTTCCTGCCCGACGACGGCGACGACATCGAGATCCCCTATCCGGACGGATAGCGTTTTCCCGGCGAGTGCCGTGGCTCGGATATGCCGAGTGCGACAGCCGCCGAACTACTGGCTCGCAACCGTGACCACGTCGACCAGCTCCCGGACGATTACTTCGACGACGTGCTCGACGCCCAAACGCCCCCCGTGGTATCGCTGTGCTGTGCGGACTCGCGGGTCTCACAGGAGAAGATGTGGAGCGTCGATGAGCCGGGCTGGCTGTTCACGCCCGCGAACATCGGCAACGTCGCGTGGGATGTCGACGACTCCTCGACCGTCGACGGAAACCTCCTCTATCCGGTCGCCAACACCGACACCCGAACGGTGGCCGTCGTCGGCCACACCGGTTGCGGTGCCGTCACCGCCGCCTACGAAGCCGTCACCGACGGCTCGCTACCCAACGAACCCGGCATCAGAAAGCGCGTCGAGCCGCTCGTGCCCGTCGTCGAGGACGCACTCGATGGCGGCGTCACGGACGACGAGAACGTCGTCGACCGCCTCGTCGAGTACAACGTCCGCGAGCAGGTCGCCTTCCTTGACGGGAGCGACGAGGTGCCCGACGACACGCTCGTCCTGGGGTTCGTCTACGACTTCCACGAGAGCTACGGCGACACGCCGGGACGCACCTACCTCGTCGCCGCCGACGGCGAGACCGACCCCGCAGCACTCGGCGAGCGGGTCGATGGCGACGACGAGATTGCCGTGCAATCGCTGCTGTGACTCTCGGGGAACTCTTCACCGTGACTGCCGCTCGGCTTCCGACAGCTCTTCGGCCTGCTGTTGAACGGCGGCGATCTCGCGGTTCGCGTCGGCCTTCTCGACGTCGTAGACGTAGCGCCACGAGGCGAGCGGAGTGCCCACCGCGCCCTCCTGCTCGTGTTCTGTGTCGTCGGACGAGGATTTGACGTCCCACCGATAGACGAACCCAGCGAGAACGGCGAGCACGACGAGAGCGGTGCCTGTGCCCGCGAGGACCTCCATCTGAACGACAACCGATGGCACGGTCATGTCGATAGCTTGTCTCCTGTGCGACTAAAACGTTTGTCCGGCTCGACCGTTCCTTCGAACCCCGCCGTGGATTTATGCCCGAAGGACCCCTATCCGGTGCGTGAGCAGTCGCATCAGCGCGCTCGATGCGGTGGTGTTCGGCGTCGACGTCCAGAGCGGGGACGTCCGTGGCGACGCGCCCTCCTACGCCGTGGTGGCCTTCGACGGCGAGAACCTCGACCGCGACGTGGTCTCGTATCGAAAGCTTCGGCGGCTCGTCGATCGCGAGGAGCCGGCCATCGTCGCCACGGACAACGTCTTCGAACTCGCCGCCGACAAGGACGCGCTCGTCCGCCTTCTGGGAAGCCTACCCGACGAGACCAAACTGGTGCAGGTCACCGGCGACGAACAGCCCGAACCCCTCTCGCGGGTGGCCTCCCGTCACGGGGTTCCGTACGGCAAGAAACCCATGAAGGAGGCCGAAGCCGCCGCCCGTCTGGCCGCCGCCAACGTGGGCTGTGAGGTCTCTGCGTTCACCGACACGACCGAAGTGAAGGTCGCGCGCGGGCGCTCGACGGGCAGCGGCGGCTGGTCCGAAGACCGCTTCACGCGCCGGATTCACGGTTCAGTGAAGCGCCGGGCCAGAGAGGTCGCCTCCGCACTCGACGAGGCGGGACTCGACTACGAGATGGACGAAACCGAGAAGTACGGTGGCTACTCGAACGCCGTCTTCACCGTCGAGGCCCGGCCCGCCGATATTCCAGTCTCGCGGAACCGCTCGGGCGACACCAGAGTCGAAATCGGGCGCGTCAGGCGCGACGGCATCGAGTTCCGCCCGCTCGCGAAACGCCGCGATCACGTGCTCGTCGGCATCGATCCCGGAACGACCACGGCGGTCGCCATCGTCGGACTCGACGGCCAAGTATTGGATGTGCTGAGCACCAGAACCGCCGACACGGCGGCGGTCATCGAGTGGATAATCGAACGCGGGCGGCCCGTCGTCGTGGCCGCCGATGTCGAACCGATGCCCTCCACCGTGGAGAAGATCAGGCGGAGTTTCTCTGCAGCGGGCTGGGTGCCCGAATCGGATTTGCCGGTCGACGAGAAACAACACCGCACCCGCGAGGAGGGCTACGACAACGATCACGAGCGCGACGCGCTGGCGGCCGCTCTCCACGCGTTCGACGACTACGAGGATACCTTCGAGCGCATCGGGGGGAAGGTTCCGGCGCGCATCGAGACCGGCACGGTCGTCGCGCGCGTGGTCGCCGGCGAGGAATCCGTCGAAGCGGTTCTTTCCGACCTCGCCGAGAACGATGGTTCCGAGGAGGACGAAGAGAAACACGAGCCGCGCGAACTCACGGCCGAGGAAAAGCGCATCAAACGCCTCGAATCGCGCGTCGAGCGCCTCGATTCGCACGTCGACGACCTCGAAGCCACCATCGAGGAGAAGGACGACGAACTCGCCGAGTACGAGCGCGAACTCACCGACGCCAGACGAAACGAGCGCCGCGAGGCCAGAGAGCGCCGCGAGGTCGACAGGCTAAAGCGCGAAAACGAACAGTTAGAGCAGAAACTCGACGCCCAGCGCGAGGCGACCGAGCAGGTCGAGGCGAAGCTCGACAGACTGAAAGAACTCTGGCGGCTCGACCACTCGAACTTCGCCGACGTGGCGGCGAAACGACAGGGTCTCACACCGGTCAAACCAGTTGCAAAGTTCACCACGAGCGCGCTCCGGGCGGCCGACGAGCGCTGGGAACTCGCACCGGGTGACGTCGTCTATCTGCGCGACGCGAGCGGTGCGGGTCGCTCGACCGCCGAGACGCTCGCCGAGCGCGAGCCACGAGTCGTGCTCAAATCGGGCGGTCTCTCCGAAATCGCTCGCGAGGTGCTGTTCGACCACGAGATACCGACCGCGCCCGCCGAGGAAGTGACCATCGAGGAACTCGACGACCTCGCGGTCGCACGCGAAAGCGAAGTCGAGGCGGCCATCGAGGGCTGGCGCGAGCGCGCCAGAGAGCGCCGGAAATCACAAACCGGCGAGATGGTCGACAAACTCATCAGCGAACATCGAGCCGACCGCGGCGAGAGCGACTAGATCATTCCGTCCATTCCAAAGGCCGAGAGCATTCCGGAGAGCAGGCCGCGTAGGACGAGCACGAGACCGACCAGCACGAGCGCCAACCCGCCCGCGACGACCGGCGCGACGTACGCGATGACGGCCAACCCGCCGAGACAGCAGAGGACGCCGACGATGCCAGCGAGGCCGAGTTTATCGAGCATACTCGTGTGTCCGCCGTCGGCGAGTTAAAGACGATGACTCGTGGCGGCTGGCGGGCCACGACGGGTTTCGACGGGCCGGATTCAGAACTCGTTACAGACCGGAATCCCGACGTTGTCGTACTCGCCGAAGGCGGCGACCTTGTCGGGGACCTCCTCCAGCGAGATGGTCTCGGTGACGATGCGACCGGGATCGAGTTTTCCGCGACTCATCATTCGGAACATCTCGTCGTACTCGTGGGGTGGCATTCCGTACGAGCCGTAGAACTCGCGTTCGTCCTGCACTATCGTGTCCACCGGTAACGAAACCTCGCCGCCCTCCTCGGATGTCGTCAGCCCGATCTGGAGGTGCTGGCCGCCCGCCATCAGGCTGTTGACGGAGTTCCGGCAGGTCTCGGCGATGCCCAGGGCATCGACGCTCACCTCGACGCCGCGGCTCGACTGGGTGAACCCCTTGACCTGCTGGGGCACGTCCTTCACCTCGTCGGCCTTCACGACTTCGTCCGCACCGAGGTCTTCGGCCTTGTCGAGCGCCTCCTGATTCAGATCGACGCCGATGACGTTCGCGCCGAGCGCGTCGGCGACGTGGATCGCCGAGAGTCCGACCCCGCCACAGCCGTGCACCGCGACCCAATCGCCGGGGTCGACGTCGACCTTGTGGGCCACCCCATGGAACGCCGTGGCGAACCGACAGCCGAGGCCGGCGACGTCGACCGAATCGACCCCGTCGGGGAGGACGATGGCGTTCTGGTCGGCGACTCTGACTGGGTACTCCTCGGCGTAGGCCCCCTGCTGGAAGTCGAGAAAGCCCATCGGCACCGAGCGCTCGCAGATGTTCGCTCTCCCTGCTCGGCAGTGGACGCAGGTGCCGTCGCTCATGTTGAAGGGGTTCGTCACGCGATCGCCCTCCCGGATGCGCTCGACGTCCTCGCCGACCTCCACGACCGTGCCCGCGGGTTCGTGGCCGAAGACCAGTCCGGGGCGCATCATCAGCCCGATCCAGTCCCAGTCGCCCTTCCAGGCGTGCCAGTCCGACCGACAGACCCCACAGGCCTCGGTCTCGACGACGATCCCATCGGAATCGGGTTCGGGTCGGTCGATGTCCTTGATCTCCATCGGTTCCTCCGGTCCCTGAAAGACTACGGCGCGCATCGTCGCCCCATGCCGGGCCAGCGACTTAAACCATTGGTACAGCATATCATAGCCCGGTTGACGCCGGTTTCGCGGTTATCCCTCTTCGTGATTCGTCGCGATGGATTCGACGACGAGTCGAGAACAGGGGGAGCATAAAAACGGCCCGTCACCGGCGGAGGAACGCTTTTTATCGGTGGCGGCGAGTCCGATCTATGGCGACCGACACCGGTTCGGGGACGCGCATGAGCGGCGACGGGATACTGGCGGTGATCGCGGGGAGTTTCGTCGGCGCGATCCTCGTCGGTCTCGTCCTGCAGGCGGGTCTCGGCCGTGGTGGCATCCTCCAGTTCGGCGCGCTCGTCGCGCGGCCCGAATACAACGTCAGCTGGGCGCTGCTGTTCGTCCTGAGCACGCTGTTCACGCTTCTCTTCGTGCGCTTCGTCTCCCGCTCGATCAACTCCTTCGTCAACCGCGTCATCGGCCTCTCGCGACGCAACGAGGTGTTCAAAGAGATCCTCGTGCCGCTGCTCCAGCGCTCTGCGCTCACCGTGACGACGAACGCGCTCGGGATCATCTACGGGTTCGCCATCTGGCTCGTCGTGTATGTACTGTTCATCCCGCTCTGGCTCGCGTTCGTCATCGGCGTCGAGCAGGTGACGATTCCGAACCTCCAGTTCGCGGGTCTGCTCGCATGGCTGGGCTACGGCGCGCTCGTGGGCTTGCTCTACGGACTCATCATGGAGTCGTGACCTGCTGGAAGATTTAAACCGCTCGCTGTCGAAGCCACGGTATGAGCGACGGCAATCAGAAAAGTCTCCGGATGCCCGAGGAGGGCGAGGTGTTCGCCGTCGTCACGGGCATGCACGGGGCCAATCGCGTGGGGGTTCGGTGTATGGACGGCACCGACCGCACCGCACGGATTCCGGGCCGGATGCAAAAGCGCGTCTGGATCCGCGAGGGCGACGTCGTGCTCGTCTCGCCGTGGGATTGGCAGGACGAGAAGGCCGATATCGAGTGGCGCTACGACAAGGGCGATGCCGACCGACTGCGAGAGGAGGGTCACGTTCAGGAGTAGCGTGACACGCTTTCATCCGTCCAGTGCGCTCTGCGCACTCCCGCGTCCCGTCCGCTTGCATCGCGCCGCGACCGCTCCGTCTGTGTCGGGGGTCGATACTCCGTGAGCGACGAGTACGGCCTGCTCGACGAGGAGGCGACCGACGCGCCGGGCGACGAGTGGGAACACCTCGACGTTTCGGACACCGCAGTCGACCGCACCGCCCGCACGCAGGACCGCGAATTTTCGAAGTTCCGCGAGCGCATCAAGGACGCCGACCAGTTCAAAGTCGAGGGCGGCGTCTTTGACGAGGCGACGCTGGGCGCGCTCTACACGCTGGTCCAGCACGGCCACATCGACGCGCTTGGCGGGCCGATCTCGACTGGAAAAGAAGCGCACGTCTTCCTCGCGAGCGCCGGCGAGCGCGACGTCGCGGTGAAGATCTACCGCATCAACGCGAGTGACTTCACGCAGATGCGCCGGTATCTGGAGGGCGACCCGCGCTTCGAGGAGATCGGTGGCAAGAAAAAGAAGGTCGTACTCGCGTGGACGAAAAAGGAGTTCGCCAACCTCAAGCGAGCACAGGCGGCGGGTATCAGGGTACCCAACCCGCATGCGGTCGAGCGCAACGTCCTCGTGATGGAGTTCCTGGGCACCGACGGCGAGCGCGCCAGACGTCTCGGCGAGGTCCACCTCGAAAACCCGGAGACGGCCTACGAAGTCGTCCGCGAGTACATGCGCCGGCTCCATCGTGCCGGACTGGTCCACGGCGACCTCTCGGAGTACAACGTTCTGGTCCACGATTCGCAACTGTGGTTCCTCGACCTCGGGCAGGCGGTGACGGTCCACCATCCCAATAGTCGAGAATTCCTCGAACGCGACTGCGAGAACGTGGCGAACTTCTTCGCCCGGCAGGGTCTCGCCGTCGATGGTGAGACGCTGCTCGGGGACGTGACTGCCGTGCGCGAAGACTGATTATCACGGGGGGCGTTCACACGGTATGGAACCCACAGTCAGGGAGGCGACCGACGAGGACATCTCCGGCATCCAGCGTGTCGCGCGCCGCAGTTGGCCCGAGACCTACGGGAAGTTCCTGACCGAGGCGGCCATCGAGACCATCCTGAACGATTGGTACGCGGCCGACGAACTCGACGGTCAGATCGCCACACCGGAGAACGTCTATCTCGTCGCCGAGACCGACGACATCGGCGGTTACGCGAGCGCCGCGCCGACCGCCAACGAGGAGGCCCAACTCTATGCGATCTACGTCGACCCCGACCACTGGGACGAGGGTCTCGGCACGGCGCTGCTCGACGGCGTTCGTGACCGTCTCGACGACCACGGCATTCGGCGGCTGCGCGTCGAGGTGCTCGCCGAGAACTCGGTGGGTGTCTCCTTCTACGAATCGCGCGGGTTCGAGCGCACCAGCGAGCGCGAGCGCGAGGTCGGCTCGCAGACGCTCGTCGAGTACGTCTACTACCGCGACGTGTGAGGTGCGTGCGAAGAGTTGAAATCGTCGGGTTTCGTAGGGCGAATATGCGACACGTGACGATTCCGCAGGACCGCATCGGCGTCCTCATCGGCGAGGGCGGCGCGACGATGCGCGACATCGAGGAACGCGCGGGCATCCGTCTCGATATCGACTCCGAGACCGGCTCGGTCGGCGTCGAATCGGTCGACGACCCGGTACAGGGGCTGAAGGGTCCCGACATCGTCCGGGCCATCGGCCGCGGCTTCGCGCCCGAGGACGCCCTCACCTTGCTCGAAGACGAGATGATGCTGCTCGAACTCATCGACATCGAGGCCGCCACACGAAACGACAACGACCTCACGCGCAAGAAAGGCCGCCTCATCGGCGAGAACGGCCGCACACGGCAACTGATGGCCGAACTCTCCGGCGCGTCGGTCGTCATCTACGGCACCACCGTGGGTGCTATCGGCACGCCAGAGGAGGTCGAGGTGGTCAGAAACGCCGTCGAGATGATCCTGGATGGTGCGCCCCACGGCGCGGTCTACTCGTACCTCGAACGCAAGCACAACGAACTGAAGAGTCCCGGCATGGAATACCACCAGTACACCGGCTAAGAACCGTCTTCAACGCCTCTACCGTTTTCTTCGACGACCAATCGTGATTCGATATACGCGTCGAGTTCGTCGAGCACGGGCGTCACCGACGCGTCGGTCGTCACACGGGTGAGCATCGCCCCGTTGACTGCCGTCATCAGCATGGTGGCCACCTGTTCGGGGTCGACCTCGTGAAAGACGCCCCGTTCGATGCCAGCACGCACGACGCTTGCGATGCACTCGCGGAAGAACGCGTCCGTCTTTGCGAACTGCTCGCGGAACGCCGGGTCGTGGGTCGCCTGCGCCCGGAGTTCGGTGAGGGCGCTCGTGAATTCACGGCGGTCGGCCGCGAGCGGGCCAGTGCGCACGCCGGCAAGCGACGCGCGTAGCTGTGCGCGCGGGTCCTCGCCGTCCTCGACGGCGACTTCGGTTCGGAACTGGTCGAGCATGTAGCCCAGGAAATCCACCAGCAGGTCGTCCTTGCCGTCGTAGTGGTGATAGACCAGCGAGACGCTCTTGTCGAACTCCGCGCCGATGTGGGCGATGGTGAGATCCGCGTAGCCGTGTTCGCACAGCGCACGGTAGGTCGCGGCCATGATCGCCTCGCGAGTCCCGTCCGGCTCCTCGCCGAAGGGTTCCGACTTCATGTTGAGTGAATACTCATTCAACAGCTATATACGCTCGCATCATCATTGAGAGACAATGAATGCCATCGAAGCCACGGGTGTCGAACTCACCTATTCCGATGGGACCGAGGCGGTGCGTGGCATCGACCTCGCGATCCCGGAGGGCGAGTTCTTCGGCTTTCTCGGGCCGAACGGTGCTGGCAAGACGACAGCCATCAAGACCTTCACCACCCTGCTCTATCCGACCGCCGGCACGGTGACGGTCAACGGGTTCGACGTCATCGAGGAGGCCCAATCCGTTCGGGAGACCATCGGCTATATGGCTCAAGAGACCAGCGTCGACGAGGAACTCACCGCCCGCGAGAACATCAAGTTCGCCTGCGAGGCCTACGGCGTCTCCCGGGACGAGCGCAAAGCGCGCATCGACGAACTGCTCGATCTCGTGGATCTGGCCGACGTCGCCGACAAGGAGGCGACGGAGTTCTCGGGCGGGATGAAAAAGCGCCTCGACGTGGCGACCGCGCTCGTCCACGAACCACCCCTCGTGTTTCTCGACGAACCCACAACGGGACTGGACCCCAAGGCCAGGATCCGCCTCTGGGAGTACTTCCGCGAGATCAACGAGCAGGGGACGACCGTATTCCTCACGACGCAGTATCTGGAGGAGGCCGACGAACTCTGCGACCGGCTCTCGGTGATCCAAGATGGGAAGATCGTCGCCACGGACGCGCCCGACACGCTGAAATCCGAGGTCGGCGGCGACGTGCTCGCCATTACGATCGACGACGCGAGCGAGGAACGGCGAGCGCGCGCCGAGGAGGTCGCCCGCGAGTCGGGGCTGTTCGCGGACGGCACGGTCGAGCGCACCGACGACGGCATCAGCGTCGCCTCCGAGCACGCCCGCAGCCGCGGGACCGACCTGTTGGTGGCACTCCGTGACGCCGGCTTCACCGTCACGGGATTCGACGTGCGCTCACCGACGCTGGACGACGTGTTCCTCGCCATCACTGGCGAACCGGCGAGCGAGGACGAGGAAACGAGTGCCGACATCGAGCAATCGGCCGCGCCGGAGGCCGCCCGATGAGCACCGTCGAGGCGGGCAACAGCAACGGCTTTCTCGTCGACGTCTGGATAAACCTCAAGCGCTGGCTGGTCAAAACCACCCGCAACCCGTTCGTCGTCGTCGGCTCGCTCGTCCAGCCGGTCATCTTTCTGGTGCTCTTTACCGAGGTGTTCGGCGGCGCGGTCGGCGGCGCGCTCAGTCAGGCGCTCGGTCCGGACATTTCCTACGTGACCTATCTTACTCCTGCTATCATCATCCAGTCGGCGCTCGTCGCCGCAGCCGGTTCGGGCATCGGACTCGTCGACGACATGGAGAACGGCATGTTCGAGAAGGTGCTCGTCTCGCCCATCAACCGCGCGGCGATGTTCCTCGGGAAGTCGCTCTCGGAGATCGTGCGCATCATCGTCCAGACGCTCATCATCCTCGCGCTCGGCTACGTCCTGCTCTGGTTCGATACTGGAGGAGCCGTCGGCACCTACATCGAGACCGGAATTTTGGGCGCGCTCGGCATCATCCTCATCGCCATCGTCTTCGCGGTCTGGTTCACCGCCTTCTCGAACATCGTCGCGCTCGTCACCGAAGACCAGGAGTCGACCATCATCGGCGCGAACCTGCTCCAGTTCCCGCTCCTGTTCGTCTCCAGCGCCTTCCTGCCGGTCGATATCCTGCCGAACTGGGTCCAGACCGTCGCCACGTTCAATCCCATCACCTACGGCGTCGACGCCGCCCGCGCGCTGATGCTCGGGCGCGATGTCTTGACGGTGATCGACGTGACAGCCTTCGGCGGCATCTGGAACACCCTGATCCCATCCTTTGCCATCCTGCTCGCGCTCGATGTCGCCCTCGGCGCGATCGCGGTGCGATTCCTGAACCGGGCGTCGAGTTCGAGCGCGCAGTAATCAGAGGTCGTACCGTTCGCCATCGACCGCGAGTGGCTCTTCGAATGCCTCGTCGGCGGGAAAGAAATGTGAGACGTGGACCAACCGCGTTCTCGTGGCTCCGAGTTCGTCGGCCAACGAGAGCGCCCCCTCGCGGGTCATGTGTTTCGTGCCGAAGGTTCGGGGCACGTCCCCCGAATCGTGATGGCCGCCGCCGAGCGGGTGGTGTTCACAGAACGCCGCCGGCGCGATGGCGTCGGCGAGCAGGAGGTCCGGGTCGGCCAGTTTCTCGCGCGATGCGTCGGGAATCGCGTAGCTCGTGTCGCCGGTAATCGAGAGCTTTGCGTCCGCCCTCTCGATGACGACCCCATAACAGACGAGCGGCGGGTGGGATACCGGAACGAGCGTCACGTCGAAGCCACACGCCTCGAACGATTCCAACGGACGCTGCCCGTGTACCGAGAGCGCGTCGAGGTAGTCGTACTTTCGACTCACCGTGTCAGCGACGCTCTCGCCCGTTTTGGGGTCGGTCTCGTCCGTGGCATGGACCGGCAGCTCCGAGAAGAGTCGGAAGGCGTTGCCCAGTCCATCGAGATGGTCGAAGTGGATGTGCGTGACGAGCACCGCATCCGGGAGCCGTACATCGGTATCGAGGAACTGCTGGCGAAAGTCGGGACTCACGTCGACGAGTAGCGACTCGTCGGTTCGTTCGTTGCGCACGTGGACGGAAAACCGACTGCGCTCGACGTCCTTCTCGCGGGCGGCGGTGCAGGTGTCGCAGTCACAGCCGACGGTCGGTGTGCCGGTCGTGTCGCCGGTTCCCAGGAGCGTGACCTCCACGATCAGTGGTCGTGTGCGTGGTCGTCGGCACCGTGGTCGTGACCGTCGGAGCCGCCATCGGCGCTAATGTCGCCGCCGGCCACGAGCGCGTCGTGGTCACCCTCGATCATGTCGAGATCTTTCAGGCTGTCGCGCTCCTCGAAGTCCCTGACAGCGGCTTCGAGGTCGTCCTGTGTCAGGGTGGTGCGCTCCTCGGTGAGCGCATCCAGGACGGCCTCGCGGAGCACGAGCCGGAGGTCACTTCCGGTGAGTCCTTCGGTGTCGGCGGCCAGCGCCTCGGGGTCGAACTCCTCGATGTCCATGTTCCGGGTGACGATGCGGAGGATGTCAGCCCGCATCAGCGAGTCGGGCTTCGGGAAGTTGACGATCTCGTCGAAGCGCCGCCACGCCGCCGCGTCGAGCTGGTCGGGGTGGTTGGTCGCGCCGATCAGGAGGACTTCGTCGTTGATGAGGCTGATCTCGTCGATTGATTTGAGCAGAGTGTTCACCGCGCGCTTCAGGGCGGCGTGCTCGTCGGAGTTGCGGGTCTTGGCGACGAAATCGAACTCGTCGATGAAGAGGATACACGGCGAGAGCCGTTTGGCCACCTCGAAGGTCTTCTCGACGTTTTTCGCGGTTTCCCCGAGATACTGGCTCGTGACCATCGACAGCTTCACCTCGACGAAGGGGAGGTCGAGTTCGTGGGCGAGCGCTCTGGCCGTGGTCGTCTTGCCCGTCCCCGGTGGCCCCACGTACAGAAGTTTCCCGATCTCGCGCAGGCCGATGGTGGCGAGATACTCGCGGTGCTCGATGGCCTTCATTATCTTCACGATCTCGTTTTCCTGATCAGCCGTGAGCACGAGGTCGTCGAGAGTCATCTCGACCTCTTCGGGCGCGCGCACGTCCACGAGGTCGAGCATCTCGTCGTCTTCCTCGTCGTCCTCGTCGAAGTACTCCGCCAGCAGGCTGTCTATCCACACCCGATCGGCTCGTACCGGCCTGTTGGCTTCGCGGGCAGCCTCGTAGTCACCTTCTTCGAGGACGGCTGCGAGCGTCGGGTTCTCGTCGATGCGCTCGCCGTCGGCGCGCTCCGTGAACCACTCTCTGGCCATGTCGGGTTCGGTCAGCGACAGCGACCCCGAGAACTCGTCGTGATCGGTGAACATCAGCCCCGAGACGGCGCTCCACGGGTCCGCGATCTCGGTGGCCTCCCGTGCGGTGCTCTCGGTGGCAGCGAGCGGTCGTTCGATGCCGTCGTCCGACCAGAACGCGCGGCGGTAGCGTGGCGGCAGGTCGTCGGCGTCGCGCTCACGGTCGTCGTTGTAGACGTGTGTCGTGAGCAGGAATTCCACGACGTCCAGTTCCGGACTGCTCATTCCCGACTGTGTAGGTCACCGGGACGAATAAGACCGTCGAACTCCTCCCGGAAACCTCGATGAAAGAACTGGGGGTTTGCGTGGGTTTAACCCGACACGGGACCGACGGCGCGCATGGTCGATACGACCCCGGTCGTCGCGGCGGCGTACCGCACCCCCCAAGGCAAGGAGGACGGCGTCTTCTCGGAGGTCAGGAGCGAGGACCTCTCGATCCCCCTCATCAACGAGATCCTCGCCGACACAGGGTTGGCGGGCGAGGACGTCGACGACCTGATGTGGGGCTGTGCCCAGCAGCGCGGCGAGCAGGGCAATAACGTCGCGCGGGTCATCTCGCTGCTGTCGGATCTGGGCGAATCCGTCCCGGCGACCACCATCAACCGCTGGTGTGCCTCCTCGGCTCAATCGATCATCTCGGCCTCGGACGCGATCCGGGCCGGCCAGCGCGACGCCATCATCGCCGGCGGCGTCGAGAACATGAGCCGGACGAAGATGGGCCAGAACTCACAGAACGTCCATCCCCGGCTGAACGAGGCCCACAACGTCGCCGCGCTCCAGATGGGGATGACCGCCGAGGAGGTCGCCGAGCGCTACGACGTTTCGCGCGAACAGCAGGACGAGTACGCCGCTCGCAGCCAGCAGCGCGCCGTCGAGGCCACCGAAGACGGCCGTTTCGACGACGAAATCGTACCCATCGACAACGGTGAGGACCAAATCGACACCGACGAGGGACTCAGACCGGGCACCACGGCCGAAAAGCTCGCCGACCTCCCGACGGTATTCAAATCCGACGGAACCGTCACACCGGGCAACGCCTCGCAGGTCTCCGATGGGGCCTCCGCGACGCTCATCACGAGCCGCGACTTCGCCGAGGATCACGGCCTCGACGTGCTCGCCGAAGTCGGCTCGAACAACGTCGCGGGCGTCGAACCCGAAGTAATGGGAATCGGTCCCGTGCCCGCCACCGAGGGACTGCTCGAACGCACGGGGAAGAATATCGACGACTACGGTCTCGTGGAACTCAACGAGGCGTTCGCCTCGCAGACGCTCTACTGCCAGCGCGAACTCGGTATCGACGACGAGATATTCAACGTCAACGGCGGCGCGATCGCCATCGGTCACCCGCTCGGCGCGAGCGGCGCGCGCCTGCCGGTGACGCTGATTCACGAGATGGAAAAGCGCGGCGTCGAGCGCGGGCTCGCCACCGAATGCGTCGGCTTCGGACAGGGTGCAGCCATCGAGTTTTCGCGCTGAGTGACGGCCAGCCACCGCGAGCGACATTGGGTCCGAGCGGGCCGAGGAACCTCCGGAGGGGGTGACGACGGCTTTTGATCCAGCTTTTGCGAGGGAGCGCACAGCGACCGTAGCAAAAGGTGGTGGTGCAGCCATCGAATTTTCGCGCTGAGCGGGGCGTGCGGCGTGCTCGACGTTATTCGTGTCCGTCCGGCAGCACCACGACCGGCCGCTCGCTGTCGGTGACGAGCGCGCTCGTCAGGTCACCTGAGAGGAGTTTGAGCCAGCGGCCGCCGGCGCGTGGCGTGAACGCGATGGCGCTGGCGTCCACCTCGTCGGCCACGGCGAAGACGACCTCGGGGATCGATTCGCCGTATTCGAGACGCGTCTCGACGGTGACGTCGCCCCCACCGAACGCCTCGCGGGCGGCTGCGAACGTCTCTGCGGCGTGTTCGGGGTGTGTACCGTCGGACGGCGCAGTACCTTCGATGACGTGGACGACGATCGCGCGCCCGCCCGCTCGGCGGAGGTGGGCCGCCGCGCCGGCGCAGGTGGTGCGTGCGTCCTCGGCGCTCGCCACCGGCAACACCACGACCTCGAAGAGGTCTCTGGCCTCGCTCACGAATCATCACCGCCGCCGGAATCTTGCGATCGTCTCACAGGCGAGCGACGGTGCGATGGCTCAAAAATGTAGGGTCAGCCGCGGGGACGGCTGCGTACCCGCGCGCCGCCCGATGCGGCTTGCGGTTGCGGAGGGGACACCTATCCCATCGCGAGCGAACGGAGTGAGCGAGCGGGCCGCGGAACCCCCGGGAGTGAGGGGGTGACGAAGGCTTTTGATCGACATTTTGCGAGCGAAGGAGCGACCGCAGGGAGCGACTGAGCGTAGCAAAAGGTCGGTTAGTCGGCAGGGTGGAACCGTTCGAGAGCGTCTTGGACCGATTCGTTGAGACCGACGAGCGTGATGCGGTCACCCTGTTCGAGTTCGAAATCCCCATCTGGAACCTTGTTCTCGCCATCGCGGCTGACGAGTGCGATGAGACAGCCTTCGGGGATGGCGCTCGCGAGTTCGGCGATGGTCTTGCCGGCGACGTCGGCAGCGGTGACCTCGAACTCCTGGACGTCGCCCGAGCGGCCGAGTTCGGTCATCCAGTTCCAGAGTGCGGGCCGCTCGATGCGGTTGTCGATGGCCCACGAGGTGGCGATGGGCGAGGAGATGGTCTCGACGTCGAGTTCCTCGAAGGCGTCCTCGTTTTCGGGCTGGTTGACCCGTGCGATGACCTGCTCGGTGTCGAAGGTGGTGGCCGCTAGTTGGGCCACGAGCAGATTCACGTCGTCGTCGCCGGTGGTCGCCACGACCGTCGAGGCTTTCTCGGCTCCCGCCGACTGGAGGACGTCGCGGTCGGTCCCGTCGCCGATGTGAACCGAGAATCCCTCCCTTCGGGCGGTC